>CAYSXO010000437.1:569-3570 GCA_964434995.1 uncultured Sphaerobacteraceae bacterium | reverse complement strand
CTCCAGTCCCTGACCGAGCGCATGCACGAAGCGCAGGAGCAACCGGGCGTAGCGGTCCATCGAGCCAGAGATGTCGCAAATGACGACCAGTGGCCGGGTGCGGATCTTCCGCTTCTGACGGCGCAGATCGATCGGGACACCACCATGCTTCAGCGCGCCGCGCATCGTCGAACGCGGGTCGATGAACCGCCCGTGCTTCGCGCGCTGGCGTCGGCGCGTGCGCCGGGCGCCAAGCCGCCAGGTCATCCCCTCGATGATGCGGCGAGCCTCCGCGATCTCCTCTGGCGAGCATTGGGAGAAGTCCTTCTTGCGCAACTGCTCCCGCGAACTGAAGAGCATGATGTCATCCGGAGACGCTTCGTACTCTTCCTCCCGCGCGATCTGCTCCTCTTCCCCCTCGCTGACGTGGAAGATGTCCTTCTCATTTTCAGCGCCGTCCGGGCTGGGCCGCTGTTCGGTTTTCTTCTTGCTCGCGTCCGGGATCGGCGGCTCGCCGGGCGCGTTCTCCGGCACGAACGGGTCGAGCGGAGCGGGGCGCGCCCCAAGAAGCTCGCGCCAGAAGAGCGAGAACTGGGCATCGAATATGGGGATTTGCTCCGGCCGGGTCACGACCGTTGACCGTGCCGCGTAGTAGACGTCCTCGTGGCGGAAGACGTCGATGGCCGACATCGCCTCAAGCAGCGCCAGTATCTGCCCGGAGCCGACTGGCAAGCCGGCCTCGCGCAGGCGACGGCCAAAGGTCAGCAGATTCGATCGGATCAACGCCGGCGCGACAGGTGGCGGCTCTCTCCGATTCCCGTCAGCGGTTGTGGCTGTCATCGTCGGTCGGTCAAATCTGGAGCAATGCGCGGCCGATCAGATTGGCCGCGACATCGCCGCGCACGCTATCGACGTCTTCCTGATACTTCAGGATCACCCCGAGCGAGTCATCAACGGCCTGCTCATTGAGATCGACAGTCCCCAACGCCAGCAGCGCCCGCGACCAGTCGATCGTCTCGGCCATGCCCGGCGGCTTGAAGAGGTCGATGCCGCGGAGGCCCTGCGTGAAGGCGACGATCTGCGTCGCCAGCCGCTCCGGCGCCTCCGGCACGCGGGCCTGCAGAATGCGGTACTCCTTCTCGAAATTCGGGAAATCGATCCAGTGGTAGAGACAGCGGCGCTTGAGCGCATCGTGGATCTCGCGCGTGCGGTTCGACGTCAGGATCACGACCGGCACATGCTCGGCGCGGATTGTGCCTATCTCCGGGACGGTCACCTGAAAGTCGGAGAGCAACTCGAGCAGAAACGCCTCCAGCTCCTGATCGGCGCGGTCGACCTCGTCGATCAGCAAGACCGGCGCCTTCTCGTGCGAGGCGTCAATTGCCTGCAACAGTGGCCGCTTGAGCAGAAACTCTTCCGAAAAGAGATCGTGTCGAACCGCCTCCCGGCTCTCGCCACCGGTGGCCTCGACCGTGCGCAGATAGAGCATCTGGCGGGGATAATCCCACTCGTAGATGGCCGTTGCGGCATCCAGCCCCTCGTAGCATTGCAGGCGGATCAGCGGCGTCTCGAGGAGATCGGCCAGAACTTTGGCAATCTCCGTTTTGCCGACGCCGGCTTCGCCTTCCAGCAGCAGCGGCTTGCCGAGCTTCAGCGTCAGGAAAAGGGTCGTGGCCAGCCCACGCTCGGCAACATAGCGTTGCTGGCGCAGGCCGCGCTCCAACTCGTCGACGCTCGTGAACTGGTCACCGGCCGTCGCCGTGGCCTGCTGTGCTATCGAAGTGCTCAATCCGGGTTCCATCCTTGGGAGTAACAACGCGGAACTCTCTATGCTAAGTATCCACCGGAATGGGAGGGGTTGTCATTGCGGGGGCTTTCGCGCGTGATAGGTTTGCCACCAGGATGGAGCACCAACGACGATGACCATGATGCATAGCGCCGGCTATGACATCCGACAGGCGACAATCGAGGACGCCGCGGAGGTGCAGGCGCTTGTCGCTGCCTCCGATATCGCGGAGTTCGGCGAGCCAGACGGATACAGCCTCGCAGAGCTTCTGGACGACTGGAAGCGGCTCGACCTGGAGCGTGACGCCTGGGTGGCCGTTGCCCCCAATGGCGTGCTCGCTGGTTATGGCTATATCTGGCCACGACAATACGAGCGCATGGATGTCGAGGTCTACGTCCATCCGGCACACACTGGGAGAGGGATCGGGACAGCGCTGGTGCAGCTCTCTGAGGAGCGTGCGCGAGCGCATGTCTCCGCCGCGGCACCGGGAACGAGAGTGCCGCTCAACAACTGGATCAACGCGCTCAATGCAGACGCCCGCGCCTTGCTCGAGCGCGAAGGGTATCAACCGGTTCGGTACTTCTGGCGGATGGAGGCCAGCCTGGTGGGGAGTCTGGCGACGCCCGCATGGCCAGCCGGGATCGCGGTCCACACGATGGCCGAAGAGGGAGACCTGCGCCCTGTCCACCAAACGGTCGAGGAGGCGATGGCGGACCACTGGGGCCATGTTGCTACCCCATTCGAAGAGTGGATCGAGCGCCACACCGGGGCAACATACGATCCCTCGCTCTGGTTCGTGGCGATGGATGGCCAGGAGCCCGCTGGCGCAGCGCTTTGCAGCATTTCCGAGGGGATGGGTTGGATCAATACACTGGCGGTCCGCCGGCCATGGCGACGACGCGGGCTTGGGCTGGCGCTGCTCCTGCACGCCTTCCACGAGTTTGCGAACCGCGGACTCGAACGCATCAGGCTGGGTGTCGATGCGGAAAGCTCTACCGGCGCGACGCGCCTCTACGAGCGAGCCGGGATGCGCGTCGTCCAGAAGCACGCGACCTATTCGAAGGTGATTGGTGACACGTGAGGAACTACCCGCGATCGGCTGGCAGTCAAAGACTCCTGGCTCGTCGTGTTATTGCAGTGCCCCAGCATCATGGACCGCGGCAACGGAGGGGCCACGGTCGCGGCCGGCGCGGCTTGAACTGGAGTTCCTCGAAACGACGCGGCCTTCGCGGAGGC
>CAYSXO010000437.1:0-559 GCA_964434995.1 uncultured Sphaerobacteraceae bacterium | reverse complement strand
GTGCCTATCCGTCGCTGCCAGCACAAACACCTTCAACACAGATGCCGCTGGCGCAGAGATTCTGGCAAGCCCCGCGGTGGGCGGGATCGGACGAGAGGTCACGGCAGCCATCGATGGCTCCGCAGTAGGCAATGTCCTCGGGACAATTGGCGCGCTCGCAGACACCGTTGCGGCAAGCGACCGGCACAAGACCACTCTGGCAGACCACGCCACAAGCCCCGCAATGGTGCAGGTCGGATCGCAGTTCAACGCATGCACCGCCGCATCTGGTCAGTCCCGCCCCGCATCGTGATTCAGGCAAGGAAGCTGGCGCCGGCGCCGGTCCTGGAGTGGAAGGCGGCTGGCCAGGTGCGTCCTCCATGTCCGGGCCATTCCTGGTCCGTTCGTCTTCGGCCTTCCTGGCGGTGGCGTGCCATTCGCCGATATCTCCGATCGAAGGTCCTGTGGCGAGCCCATCGATCGCGCCCTGACAATCCGCGATCTCTTCTTCGCCAACGCCAACCGCAACCAGCGCCAGCTCTGGACCGAGCAGGAATCGCATCTGTAGCGAGTGGCCAGT
>CAYSXO010000436.1:0-3591 GCA_964434995.1 uncultured Sphaerobacteraceae bacterium | reverse complement strand
AGTCGATGCGGGTTTCGTGCCAGGTTTCGCCATCGTCCGCGCTGAACTCAACGCGCTGAATGCCGCGGTCGCCAGCGAATGCCCGGCCGCGGATCGTCGACGCTTGCCCAACGGAAAACGGCTCGACGAAGGCATCGCCACGCGTGCGGCGCCAGCGCGGGCCGAAGATGTCGGAGCGGGTGGGGATGACGAAGTTCGGGCCCCACCCCTGCTGCTCGTAGAACCCTTTGGCGTCGTAATCGACGACCTCGATGCGGGTCACCCACTTGACATTCTTCTCGCCATAGAGCCCCGGAACGACCACCCGCGCCGGGTAGCCGTGGCGCATCGGCAACGGCTCGCCGTTCATGGCGAAGGCGACGATGGTTGTCGGGTCCATCGCCTTGTCGAAGGCGAAGCTGTCGGTGTAGGCGTCGGCCCCGTTGAGGAAGACTTCCAGCGCGCCGGGGAGCGGACGCGAGGCCTCCAGCAGATCGCGCAAGCGCACCCCCTGCCAGACGGCATTGCTCATCAGCCCGGCGCCGATGCGATTGGAGATGCACATCAAGGTCGATTCCTGCTCGATGCTGGCCAGATTCATCAGGTCGTCGAAGGTGTAGCTCCTCGGCGCCTCCACCAGCCCGCCGATCTCCAGCCGCCAGACCGGAGCGGCCACGTTCGGATCGATGACGTTCTTGGTCACCGTGTAGAACTTGTCGTTTGGGGCGATCGGCTGCACGCCGGGGCCGCTATACGCCAAACCATCGTACGAAAAGGTGGCGCGTGCGTTGAGATCGCGCAGCAGGGCGCCCGCCCCGGCGGCCATCGCAATCCCGGCCGCGCCAGCGACGACCGCGCGCCGCCCCACGGGCGTTCCTACTGGAACTGGTTGGTCCTTCGTGGCCAGGCGCGGGTTCAGCCAGCGGTAGAGCAGGATAACGAGCGCCGCAAAGAGGACGTACTCCAGCAGAAGCGCGGCCATGCTGGCAATGCGCGCCGCGCCCGGCGGCAACCCGCGATAGTTGGCGTCGAGCACCGGCCAGAGGAGCGCCACGCTGACGATCCAGAGCGCCAGCGCCGCGCCGGCAATGAAGCGAAGGCCGAGCGTGCTGACGCCGCTTCGCCATGTCGCCTGGCGCGAACGCCGGCTCTCGACAATGAGCGCGTAGAGCAGGCCGAAGAGCGCGCCGGCCGCGAAAAGCCCCCCCAGCCCGGAGATGATCCCGAAGCGCTTCAGGCCGTTGTATCCGCCGAAGCGATTGAAGAGGGAGAAGAAGGTCGAGATGTCGAGCGTCGGCGCAAAGCGGTCGGGAAGCGCTTCAAAGGGTGGCGAAATCCCAAGCCAGGCACGCCCCCCCAGCATCAGGAGGGCCATCGCCAGTGCGGCCACAATCCCGCAGAGGAGCCCACTGGCGGCAATGGAGAGCCAGCGGGGCAGCGAGGGAGCGGCGGCCTGCACGCGTGGGGATGCCGCGACGATACCGTTCATCTATCCCGCTCCGTGCAACAACCAAAGATCGGCCAGTGGACCGGCATTGCCATAACCACCGAAGAGGTACACGCTGCCGTCCAGCGTCGCCGCGTCGTGGCTGGCGCGTGGCTCGGGCGCAATGCCGCCCTGTGCCGCCTCGCTCCAATCTGGCGCATCACCCGCCGCGTCGAGCGTCCAGAGATCGGCGGTGTACCCGCCCTCGGTCAGGCCGTCGATCAGCCAGATAGCACCAGATCCGTCGTCGCGCACCAGCGCCGGGTTCGAGCGCGCGGCAGGCCTGGCCGCCGGCGTCAGTTCCGTCCAGGTGCGCGTGGTCGGATCAAACGCCCAGAGATCGCCCTGCGGGCAGGGACCAAACCCGGAGGAACAGCCGCCGTAAAGCAGCATCCTCCTCTCCGCGCTGTCCCAGACCGCCTCGTGCAGGCAGCGCTTCAGCGGGCGCGCCTCCTGCGCGGGCGAGAGGTCGGTCCAAACGCCGCCGGCGGGATCGAGCGCCCAGGTATCGTCGAAGCGCCCCTCGAACGTAAACCCATGGGAGATGAGAACGCGGCCATCATCGGCCAGCACCGCCGACGTGCCGTAGCGCGGCGCGGGACGGGTATCGCCGGTCGGGAGCTCCGCCCAGGTCAGGTCGTCGAGATCGAAGCGCCAGGCATCATTGAAAAAGGTCGCGGCATCCGCCTGCCCACCAAAGAGGTAGAGTGCACGATTGGCCGGATCGACCGCGACCGCCTGTCCGAAGCGCGGCGACGGAGCCGGACCCTCGACCGCGCTCCAGGCGTCGTCCGCGGCTGAATAGACCCAGGTGTCGCCGAACGGCGCGCCATTGGCATCGCGCCCGCCAAAAAGGATCAGCCGCCCAGACGCCTCATCGGCGGAGAGGGTGTGATCCCAACGGGCGGCCGGGCCAGCGGCGGCAAGCGCCGTCCAGGCTGGCGTCTCCTGCCGCGCCAGAACCGGGGATTGGGCCGTCAGGGCCCGCGTACTGCCGATAGGTAGAAGGAAGAGGATGACGGCCGCCCGCATGGCGGCTCCGCGCAACAGGCTCACACGCATGCTCCTGACACTCTGGCCAGCGGTAATGCCGATCAGTCGCGCGAAGCTGCCGAGGCGTTACACAACCGGGATCGAGCCGCCCGTCCTCGACCCGGCTTTTTCCGTCTCGCTCGCTGGGGGTGGGGTTACGGGAACAGACCGTCGTGGCCGGGGTCGTGGCCGGACCACCAGGACGGGTCGCCACACTTCGGTTATGGTGATGACATGCATGGTCCCGCAAGGAACACCCTCCGGTGATCGACGCACCTCCGCCAGAGTTGGATGACGTGACGCTCATCGCCGCCCTGCGGCGGGGCGACGAGGACGCCTTCGCCGGGCTGATCGACCGCTACCACCCCTCGCTCATTCGTATCGCCACCCTCTTTGTCCGCGATCGCGAGGTGGCCGAGGAGGTTGCCCAGGAGACCTGGATTGGGGTACTGCGCGGGCTCGACCGCTTCGAGGGGCGCTCCTCGTTCCGCACCTGGCTCTTCGGTATCCTGGCCAACCAGGCTCGCCGCCGAGGGGAGCGCGAACGGCGGATCGTCCCCTTCTCGGCATTGACTCGCCCCCCCGAGGGAGTCGAGCCAGCGGTCGATCCGGGGCGATTCCTGCCGCCAGGCGACGAGTGGGCCGGGCACTGGGCGAGCGAGCCGGCAACGTGGGAGGCGCTCCCGGAAGATGCCCTGCTTACCCAGGAGGTGCGCCGCGAGATTGAGGCGGCCATCTCCGCGCTGCCAGCGAATCAGCAGGCCGTCATCACGCTGCGCGACCTCGAAGGGTGGGACTCCGCCGAGGTCTGTAACGTTCTCGGCCTCTCGCAGACCAATCAGCGAGTGCTGCTCCACCGCGCCCGCTCGCGCGTCCGCCAGGCGCTGGAGTCGGCGCTCTATCAGGGAAGCAGGGAAGAGTAAGGGCTGATGGCCGATCCGGGTGATCTCACCTGTCAGGAATTCGTGGAGCTGGTCACCGACTACCTCGAGGGCGTCTTGCCGGACGGCGAACGCGCGCGCTTTGAGGAGCACATTGCCGATTGCGACTACTGCCACGGCTATCTGGACCAGTTCAGGGTGACGATCCGGCTC
>CAYSXO010000435.1:0-3605 GCA_964434995.1 uncultured Sphaerobacteraceae bacterium | reverse complement strand
GCGGGGCCACGGCCAGGGTGATGGCCGCGCATCGACCGCGAGATGCCCGGCCTCAAGGACCGGGCGGCCACCGAGAAAGACCTGCTCGACGTTCCGGATGTCGCTGATATCGTGCGTTGGGTCTCCACGCGCTACCAGGAGATCGGCGAGCTTCCCGGCCTCGATGCTACCCAGATCTCGATCGCGCCGGATCGCCGCGGCGGAGCCAAGCGTGCCGGCCTCGATCGCGTCAACCGGGGACCACCCAGCCTCGACAAGCAATTCCAGCTCGAGATGAACGGCTTCGTCGAACCGGGCCAGGCACGCCCCGGCGTCGGTGCCGACCACGACGCGGACCCCTGCCTCGCGCAAGAGCCGTGCGTTCTGCTGCCGGGTGGGGATGGGGATGGCGCCGGCCCGGACACCGACGTCTCTCCCCGCGGCCTGCGCCTGCATGGCGCGATAGCTGGCGGCAAGGGTCGGCGCGGCGATGATCTCGTTTTCTGCCAATCGGCGGGCCAGCGCTGGATCGAACTGCCACGTGCCTGGAGCGACTTCCATGCGGCAATGCTCGATCTGATCGATTCCGGATTCCGCGAGAAGCGCGATGCCCTTGACGCCGCGTGCATGAGCTGTCGCTGGCAGACCAGCCTGATGGGCAGCGTGAACGATGGCGCGGAGCTCTTCCAGCGTGAACGCGGGCTCCAGCGGATCAGAGGTTGGGGTGGAATTGCCTCCGGTGGCGATGATCTTGATGACGTCGACGCCCTGCGCGATCAATTCTTCCGTGAGGTTTGTGATCTCCTCCAGGGTATCAGCCACGCCGCCGAGATAGTGGAGATGGCCGTTCGCAATGGTGAGTGGCCTCCCGGAAGCGAGCACTCGCGGCCCCGGCACGATGCCGCTGGCGATGGCATCGCGCAACCGCAATGCTAGATCGCCATGACTCCCCAGGTCGCGGACAGTCGTCACACCGGCCATCAGCGCCTGTCGGGCGTTGGCCACGCCACGCAGCAGGCGCGTGGCGTCGTCATCGGCCAGCAGGTCGCGTGTAATGAATGGACCGGCGCTGAAGGTCAGATGCACATGTGCGTCGATCAGGCCGGGGAGGAGAGTACAACCCGGAAAGTCGAACCAGGGCGTGTCTTCGGCCGCGTTTGCGCGTATCCGGCCAACGGGGCCCGCGTCCACGATCCGCCCCTCGTCGATCACGACCGCCGCCGAGGGCATGACGATGGCGCCAGCCCCGGTGACGACCCGGTCGGCGGAGACGATGAACATGGACGGGAAACTTGCCATGGCTTTCACCTTTTCGACGGGCGCGACCGGCCCTGCCAACGCGCGCCTACGATCGAGCGCCACTGCACAACCTTGACCGAATGCTACGAACAGGATCCCAATTGAACTATCGGAAATCCGACAAGGGTTCCCCGAGTAGATTTGGGTGTCCGCCCATACTGGGAACGCGCGCTGTTCGCGTAGAGTGGTAGCGCATGGGCAAGATTGGTTGGAGCGGCTCTCAATGATCCAGGCCGAAATCGCGCGGAAGAACGGGATGGCGGACAATTCGGCCGGTACGCACCTTGGGAAACGGCTGCCACGGCCGGATGGGCCAGCCAAGATCACCGGGCAGGCGCGGTTCGCGGGCGACCTTGCCCCGCGCAACCTGCTGCACGCGCGGCTTGTGCTGAGTTCCCATGCGCATGGGCGGATTCGCGGCATTGACCGGGGCGCGGCTGAGCAGGTTCCGGGCGTCGTCCGCGTGCTGACCGCGTCGGACCTGACCCTGGCGCAGGCGGGGTCGGGCCTGCGCAAGCGCGATCCACTGGCTCGCGAACGCGTTGTCTACAACGGCCATCCGATCGCGGTGGTCGTCGCGACCAGCGAGACGGCCGCGGCCGATGGCGCGGAGTTGGTGTCGGTTGAGGTCGAACCGCTGGATGCGCTGGTTGACCCCGCGTTGGCTCTCGAAGCGGATGCCCCGCTCGTGCGTGTGGCCGAAGCAATGGTCGATGAAGAAGCGGGCATGCATGGTGACGTGAACGCCGACACGGTCTCCGAGGCCAGTTCGCCCAATCTTTCGAGCACGGTCGCGCTGGCGATTGGCGATGTCGCGGCCGGGTTGGCGGCCGCGGACGACGTGGTGAATCGTGTCTACCGGACTTCATGGATTCATCAGGGGTATCTCGAGCCGCACGTTGCCGTCGCCGAATGGAACGGCCCCGATCGGGTCACGGTCTGGGCCAGCACGCAGGCCTTGTTCCACACCCGGGCCGAGGTTGCCGCCACGCTCGGGCTGAGCCAGCAGCAGGTCACGATCGTGCCAATGCCGGTGGGTGGGGGATTTGGCGGCAAGTTCGTCCTGATCGAGCCGTTGGCCGCCGCGGTTGCTCGTGCGGTTGGGCAGCCAGTCCGCCTCCTCTACAGCCGGACGGACGAGTTCCTCACGGCGAACCCGGCAGGATCCTCAACAGTCGCCATCCAACTTGGCGCCGTGCATAACGGTGAGCTGACCGCGCTCAGTGCCGACATGCGCTTCGATACCGGGTCGTCGCCGAGTTCGGCGGCCCGCATTGCGCCTACGCTGACAGGCGGCCAGTATCGCATCCCTCACATGGCGGTCTCCTCCACCGAGGTGCTGACGCATAAGTCGGGCGCCGGCTCGTACCGGGCGCCGGGCGCGGTGGCCGCGCACTTCGCGGTCGAGTCGGCCATTGACGAGTTGGCTTCCAGGTTAGGACTCGATCCCCTCGACATGCGCCTGCGGAACGCCGCCCAGGCTGGTGACCTGAGGCCGACCAACACGACGTGGCCGCGCATCGGCCTGCGAGAATGCCTCGAACGGCTGCGCCAGGAGCCGCTATGGAGGGATCGTGCCAGGTATGGAGCGGGGGCGCGAGATGAGGAAGGCCGCCTACGAGGCGTGGGAATGGCGGTTGGCGGGTGGCCGGGAGGCATCGAGCCTGCCGCCGCGGCCTGCCGGGTCGACGACGATGGCTCGCTGACGGTGACGGTTGGCGCGGTCGATCTGAGCGGCACGCACAATGGGTTTCGCTCGATTGTGGCCGAGGAGTTCGGAATCGACGCAAGCAAGGTGCGAGTCGTTCTTGGCGATTCGGATAGCGCTCCTCGCTCCGGGGCGACGGGTGGCAGCAAGATCACGTTGACTGTTGGCGCGGCGGTGCTGGCCGCCGCGGCCGATGCCAGGCGGCAGTTGCTCGAGATCGCCGCACATCGGCTCGAGGCCGCCGCCGATGATCTGGAGCTCGTCGATGGCCGGGTGCAGGTCAAGGGCGCGGCCGCCTACGGGATGACGGTGGAAGAGCTCGCCCGGTTGACGACCGCCGCCGGCAGCGCCTATGCGCCGGTGTATGGCCGGGGCACATCGGCGATCAATCGGAACTCGCCAGGGTTCGGCGCGCATCTGGCCCAGGTCGCGGTCGACCCGGTGACGGGTGAGGCGGACGTGGTGCGCTACGTGGTCGTGCAGGACGTTGGCCGCGCGATCAACCCGGCTGAAGTTGAAGGGCAGATCCGTGGCGGGGTGGCCCAGGGGCTCGGCTGGGCGCTCTACGAGCAGATCGCCTTCGCTGGGGACGGTCAGGTGCTCACCGGGAGCCTGCTCG
>CAYSXO010000434.1:0-3606 GCA_964434995.1 uncultured Sphaerobacteraceae bacterium | reverse complement strand
CTCCAGGATCAGGGTATTGCAGTCGAAGACCGTCGTGCACTCGCCACCGAGGACGCAGACATTGTTCGTGCCGCCCAGACTGCCGCAGATGAGCCCATTCTCGCAATCAGCGTTGCCGGTGCAGCCGGCAACGCAAACGCTGGCAACGCAGAGCAGTCCCTCGGGGCAGTCGGCTACATCGATGCAGGCGACGGGAAAGGCTGGCGGCGCCGCGCAGACGCCATTCAAACAGAGCCGAGCGCCGCTGCATTCCGCATCAGAGGCGCAGGCGCTGACACAGACCCCGTCGCTGCAGAACTGGCCGCCGCCGCACTGCGCGTCAGACGTACACGTCGCTTCGCAATTGCCGTTTCGACAGACCTGGCCGGTGTCGCATTGGCCGTCACCCGTGCAGATGTTGACGCAATGACCGCTCAAACATTGCTGGCCGCCTGAGCACTGATTGCTGGAGGTGCAAGCCGTGGTGCAACTTCCGTTCAGGCAGACCTGGTCCGACGCGCATTGATCGTTCGATGTGCAAACCGACACGCACCCGCCATTCAGGCAGACTTGGGTGCCCACACACTGAGCGTTCGATGTGCAGCGGAGGGAATTCTTGTCGCATTTCTTGCGGCACTTCCTTCGCTTCCTGGCGGTGTCCTTCTTCTTGCATTTCTTCTTGCAGCTTTTCGCCTCGGCCGATTCGAGGTCAACTTTGCCGATACCGACTGCTGCCAATGCGGCCGCCAGGCTGCCCATGGCAAAGCGAGCCAGTATCGTGCGCCTTGACGACCCCGATTCGGCAACCTCAACCGCGAGTTCGTCGAATCTCTGGCTATCCAATGCCAAGTCTCCTCTCCACATCGCCTGGCTGCTCGCATGAGCACTTTGTAACCCCGCGGTGAGGATAAGATTATCTCACAGTTCTAACAAAATAGGAGCGGAAGAATCCGAAAATCGACTATCGGATAAGCAACATGGAACTAAAGATACCTTCATTCTCTACCCGAAATCACCAACTACTTCAATATATTGCTTGGTGGCGAATTTGCCGTCAAACCTCGTGCCACGGCGAGAGCCGTGCGCTTAGCTTCTTTGGCCTGTGGGGGGCGTTTTTGGGCGGAGCGCCTCGCGGCTTGAGCAGAACATCGGTGGTGAACTACTCGTGCACGAAAAAGGCGATCGGCATTGCTGCTCTCGATCGCCCTCTTCTGCCTGCACGATTTCGCGTTCGGTGCAAGCCGCTCTTGTTGTCGTCTCTGTCAGGCCAGAACGGATTTTGCCGCGTCGAGGAACTCGTCGACCTGCGCTTGCTCCCAGATGAGCGGCGGTAGGAGGCGGAATGTCGTGGCAGTGGCGGGGAGGGCGAGGACTCCCCGCTCCTGCAGCGCCCGCAGGGTTGGCGTTACCCGCTCTTTCAATTCGACGCCAATCATCATCCCCCGGCCACGAATCTGGCGAATCTTTGGGCTGTCAAGAGCAGCCAGACCGTCGATGATGGCCATCCCGGTCGTCGTCGATCGACTGTAGAGATTGCGGTCGCGCAGCGCCCGCAGGGTTGTAATGGCGGCGCGGCAGGCAAGAGGATTTGCGCCGAACGTCGTGCCGTGGCCACCAGGAGGAATAGAGGCCGAAATGGCTTCTGTCATCATGGTGAGGCCGATCGGGACGCCGTTGGCCAGGCCCTTGGCGGTCACCAGGATGTCCGGCACGGCGCCGGAGGCCGAGATGGCAAATGGCGCGCCAGTCCGGAACCCTGTTTGAATCTCGTCCGCGATCAGCAGAGCGCCGCGCTCGCGAGCTATGGCTCGAGCCGCTTGCAGAAAGTCATCCGTGGCGGGCCAGATGCCGCCCTCGCCCTGGATCGGCTCGAGCAGAATGGCCGCGGTGTCGTCCCCTACCGCGCCGTCCAGCGCGGCCACGTCGTTGAAGGTGATGTGTGTGGTGGCGGGCGCGAGCGGCTCGAACGGGGCGCGGTATTTCGTGTCCGCCGTGGCGGCGAGGGCGCCCAGCGTGCGGCCATGGTAGCCGCGCTTGGCGGCGACCAAATTTGGCCGGCCGGTCGCCACCCGCGCAAACTTGATCGCCGCCTCGATCGCCTCCGCCCCGGAATTGGAGAGGAAATGCCTGGACAGACCCTCCGGCGCAATGCCCGAGATTTCGTCCAGCACTTCCGCCCGCACATCACTATAGAAACTCTGGTGTCCGGTGGAGAGCGTTTGAAGCTGATCGAAAAGCGCGGCGGCGAACTCGGGGTCGGCATGCCCGAGCACGGCGACACCGTAGTTGCTCATGGCATCGAGGTATCGCTTGCCTGCCGAATCGAAGAGGTAGGCGCCTTCGCCGCGAACGAGGGAAATCTCCCGCTTGGCATAGAGCGACGGCTGGCGGTCATTCTCGATTTGTTGGACCTCGGCCAGATCGAGCGCGGTGGTGGACATCTCGTGCTGCTCCTTACGCGGTCGCGACAGCAGTTGCGTTGCGGATGGTCGTTCCCTGGCCCGATAGCGCGGCGTGAACGGGACGCTCGGCTCGGCCATCGGCAAAGACCACGCGGCCGACGCCGCGTTCGACCGCGCCCAGCGCCGCTTCGACCTTGACCAGCATGCGGCCCTGGGCCGAACCGAGGGCAGCCTCCGGGTTGGAGGCGTCGATCTGGGAGATAAGGGTCGATTCGTCGAACCGATCGCGCAAGAGGCCGGGGGTGTCGGAAAAGAAGAGGAGGCCGTCTGCCCCGAGCACCGTGGCGAGTTCCAGGGCGAGCTTGTCGCCATCGACGTTTATCGGCACGCCGCCCTCGCTGAACGCTGGCGGCGTCAGGACCGGCACGTAGCCGTTGTCCAGCAGCAGCCGCACCAATGTGGGATCGACGATTTCCAGCGTGCCGGCATGATCGTCGCGCAGAATTTTCGTCTTGCCGTCTTCTGTACCGCGCAGAACAGGCTTGCGGCGGCCAACGGCGATGCCGCCATCGATGGCGCTCAGGCCGACCGCATTAACGCCTGCAGCGCGAAGTGTCGAAACGAGTCGCTTGTTGACCTTTCCGCAATACGCCATCAGCATGGCGTCCATGGTGTCCGCGTCGGTGTAGCGAGTCACGCGCCCGCTGGACGAGGTGATCATGCGCGGCGGCATGCCAAGCTGGCGGCTCAGCTCGCTGAACTCGGCATTGCCTCCGTGTACGATGACGAGCGGCTCCGTGAACTCTGCCAGATCAGCGGCGAAGTTCGTGTAGCCGCCTTCACCGATGGCCGCGCCACCACCAATCTTGATGACGAGCATGGGTCGGTTTTCCCTCCGGGATGCTAAATGGGATGGAGGCCGGGAAAGTCGATGGCGGTCTCTTCCGGGAAGCCGAACCGGATGTTGAACGACTGCACGGCCTGGCCGGCGGCGCCTTTCATCAGGTTGTCGAGTGCGGCCATCACCACGACGCGGTTCGAATCTGGATCGCGCTCGAAGCCGACGTCGCACCAGTTCGAGCCGGAGAGGATCTTCGGGTCCGGATAACGGTGGACGCCTGAGGCCTCCTTGACCAGCCGCATGAATGGCTCATCCTTGAACGCGGTCCGGTAGATGCTCCAGAGCTCCTTGTCGGGAAGTGGATCGTTCAGGTAGACGTGCGAC
>CAYSXO010000433.1:0-3623 GCA_964434995.1 uncultured Sphaerobacteraceae bacterium | reverse complement strand
CGGACGCTGAAGTTCACCAGCCAGGGGTTCGAGAAGGAGTGAGTTCACGGGGTGGCACTTGCTGCCCCGAACTCATCGCCTTTTCCGGGGCCGATGAGCTGATACGGAATCCGGATGATCAACCCCTCTTACGCCCGCGTGCCTCGGACGCCGCGCTCCCCTCTCCCAGTGCGCTCTGAGAGGGGGAGGTATGCCGGGGTCTCCGCGAACGCGGCGGTCACACGCCCCTCTCCCGTCGCCATGGGAGAGGGGTTGGGGGTGAGGGCTTTTCGGGCGATGGGCTGGGGCGAGGAGTTCTCCGGACGAGAGCCGCCCTCAGAACCGCGCGTCGAAGAGCGCCCAGCGGAGGAAGTAGAGCAAGAACGCTGCCGCGATGACGTAGAGCGCCGGGTGAACTTCGCTCCCCTTCCCCTTCGCCAACTTGACCAGCACGTAGCTGATGAACCCGGCTCCGATGCCGTTGGTGATGCTGAAGGTGAGCGGCATGACCAGCATCGTCAGCACCGCCGGCAGCGACTCTTCCAGATTCCCGAAGTCGATGGCAGAGCGCCGGCGCGGCGCTCCCTCCGGCGCGTTGGGGTCGCCCTCGGTCAGCACACCGACCATCAGCACGCCGACCACGATCAGGGCCGGGGCGGTGGCCACGGCCGGAATCGCCGTGACGAGCGCCACGAAGGGGAGCGCCACCAGGAAGAGGAAGCCGGTCACCACGGCCACCAGGCCGGTCCTCCCCCCGGCCGCCACGCCCGCGGCCGATTCGATATACGTGGTCGCCGATGATGCGCTGACCGCGCCTCCCGCCACCGCCCCGAGCGAATCGACCAGCAGCGGGCGCTGCGAATCTTCGAGCTCGCCTGCCTCGTTGAGATATCCAGCCTCGCTGCCAACCCCAATGAGCGTGCCCATGGTGTCGAAGAAGTCGGAGAGCATGAAGCTGATCACCGCCAGCACCGCCGTCAGGAGGCCGAGCTTGGCGAAGAAGCCAAAGCTGAACTGGCCGACCAGCGAAAAATCAGGCCCGGCCATTGGCTCCGCCGGTAGTGTGGCGACATTTCCCGGCACAAGAAAGGCGATAACCGTGGCGACGACGATGCCGATGAGGATGCCCGCGCGAACTCCGCGCGCCATGAGAACGACCGTCACCGCCAGTCCGAGCATCGCCACGAAAATGGGCCAGGTATTCAATGGTGTCAGGGTCAACAGGCCATCGATCGTCCCGGTCTGGCCAGGAATAAAGGTGATGATGCCGGTGTTGCGCAGGCCAATGACAAGGATGAAGAGTCCGATGCCGACCGAGATCGCCTTGCTCAGCGTGAGCGGCACGATGTCCATCACGTACTTGCGGACGCCGAGCAGCACCAGAATGGTGATCAGGATGCCCTCGACCACGACAACGCCCATCGCCTCCGCTGGCGTGAGCCCCATGGTGCCGACCAGGTTGTAGGCGACGATGGCGTTGAGGCCGAGCCCAGGAGCCAGGGCGTAGGCCTTGTTGGTATACAGCCCCATCAGAATCGAGAGGACCCCAGCCACCAGGCAGGTCGAGGTGGCCACCGCGCGCGGATCAAGGCCAGCCGCCGAAAGAACGCCGGGATTGACGGCAATGATGTACGCCATGACGACGAAGGTGGTGACGCCCGCCAACAGTTCGGTGCGGACATTTGTGCCGTACTGACGCAGCTTGAAGAAGCCTTCCAGCCCGCCCGATTCTCCGGGAACGGGGCTGGCAAGGCCGGCGCTCTGTCCCATGCTGACCCTCCTGATCGATGGCCCTGGCTGGACATGTTCTGGGCGGGACGCAATCGTATTTTAGGCCGCTCAGTCAAGAGTGGGGAGCGGCAATCATCCCACGATCGACCGCTGCATCATTTCCACGCTGATTGTCGGCTTCGTCATCGGCGCAATCACCGTCGACAGCTGGGACGCTCTGGGGCAGGGGCAGAGCGGCTCGTCACGCCGCCTCGCATCAGCCGCGCGGCCCCTTGCCCGTTCCCTTGCCGTGGATGCACAATCCCGGCGGAGAACTTCACGTTCTCGTAGTCCTCGCTCGCTGGTGATCGGGGACGATACGGGCCATGATGCCCGTGATCGCGGAGAAGCCGATGCAGAGCCGGGCATCGCTGACGGCAATGCGCGAGGCCACCTCGGTTCGCCCTGCCGCTCAGCCCGCGACCAGTGTCCGGCCCTTCAGGCGCGCGGAGTAGTTCCTCTTCATCCCCTTCGTCGGCCCCAACTTCCTCCTCGTTGGCATCTTCAGCTACTGGCCGATGCTCTACAACGTCTACCTGAGCATGGTCCGTTGGGACACGATCTCGCCGGTGAAATCGTTCGTCGGCTCGGCAAACTTCCGGCATCTGCTGACCGATGACACCTTCCGCATAGTGCTCAAGAACTCGGCCGTTTTCACCGTCGGCGCGGTCGGCGGCTCGCTGCTCCTGGGACTGGCGGCGGCGCTCCTGCTCAACCGGAAGCTGCGGTTTCGCAACGGGGCGCGGGCTGTCCTCTTCGCGCCGACACTCCTCAGCGGCGCCGCTATCGGCATTGTCTGGGTCTACATTTTCGATCCGCGCTTCGGCCTCCTGGCGCGCATCATCGGCGCGGTTGGCATCAACTCCCCCGCCTGACTGACCGACCCCGCCTGGGCCATACCGGCGGTGATCATTGTTTACGCCTGGAAGAACGTCGGTTTCAGCACGGTGATTTACCTGGCTGGCCTGCAGGCCATCCCGAAGGATCTTTACGAGGCGGCGCGCATCGACGGCGCCGGGCTCTTCTGGCGCTTCAGATCCGTCACGTTGCCCATGCTCTCGGCAATCACCTTCTTCCTGATCATCACTTCGCTGCTCAACTTCTTTCAGGTCTTCGACATCATCAAGGTGATGACCGATGGCGGCCCGGTCAACGCCACCAACACGCTCATCTTCTACGTCTGCGAGCAGGGCTTCGTGGCCTTCAACGCCGGCCGCGCCGCCGCGCTGATTCTCTTCGCCATCATGTTCCTGATTACCCTGGTGCAGATGCGCAAGGGGGAGGAGCGGGTTCATTATGGCTAGGGAGCTCGGCTCCCTCCCCACGTTCGGGCAAGCGCTCAGCTACGTGCTGCTGGTCCTGGCCATCATCATCATCGGCTTGCCGCTCCTCTGAATGCTGCTTGGGGCGTTCAAGACGAATCAGGAGATTTACACGCTGCCGCCACCCTGGCTTCCCATAAGCGCCCACGAGGTCGATCGGTTTCTCATCGTACGACCGATCCGACACAATCGGCCCGAGATCCTCTGGCGCGGCGAGCAGCAAGCCGTTCGCAATCCTGAGGTTCCTGAGCGTGCGCAAGTCTGGGAGAAAGCCCTGAAGAACTGACGCGTCTTGCTTATAGAGATCAACCCAATCGCGGACCGGATATCCATACGTCGTTCTCCGGGCATACGGGGTCATCAGCCGAAACTCGTGCTTGTACCTGGCCCGCAACGCCGCATGGATGAACTCTCTGAACGCCGTTGGGGTGACAACTCCCGTGGCGCCGTCGATATGAAGGTGCTGAAAAAACTGTCCAGCCTTGGGGTTCGGCGCCGAGGAAACGAAAAATGAGGCAAGCAAGAAATCAATAATGATGTTGGTATCGACAA
>CAYSXO010000432.1:1370-3639 GCA_964434995.1 uncultured Sphaerobacteraceae bacterium | reverse complement strand
TGTCGCCGGCGTATGAGGTGACGGTGAGGCCACCGTTGTCGACAGCCACCTCCAGCAGTTGCGAGCCCCCGCCGCCGTCCGGGACATCGACTTCGAAGCCGTAGAGGCCGGCGTACCCGGCCAGCGTCTCCTCCGGCAGGGGGCTGGTGGCGGGTAGCGGCGTGCTCAGGCCGGTGAACTCCTCAAGGGCCCAGGTGGCAACCTCGTAGTGGAGGTTGCCGCCGTTCGGCACCGAATTCGTCAGGAGCGCGACGGCGAACTGGCGCTCCGGAACCAGGGCCAGAATCGCCTGCTGTCCGGAGGTCGAGCCGTTGTGGGTGACAATACGCACGCCGTCGATCTCCTCGAGCGCCCAGCCGACCCCGGCGCCGAGAACCTCGGCGTTGGCGACGATCGAGGCGGCAGCGCCGGGCCCGCTGAGGGTCTGCATCTCTTCCAGCCGCTCCGGGGAGAGGAGCACCGTGCCATCGGGCGCCCGGCCATCGCCCAGGTGGAATCGGGCGTACTTCAACTGATCGGTGATTGGCAGGATCAGTCCGCCGGTGGCATGTACCGCGCGAGGAAGGGCCCAGAGGGGCTCGACCGCGACGCCGTCCGCGCCCTGTGCATGGCCGGCGGAGACCGCATAGGAAATCGCCTCCTCGGGGAAGAGGTAGGAGCTCGTCATCCCCAGCGGCCGGAGGAGCAGCTCGGTCAGCGCGGCCTCGTAGGTCATGCCGGTGACAGCTTCGATGACGTGACCGGCCAGCACCACGGCGGCGTTGTTGTAGCCGAAGGTGAAGCCCAACGGCGCAAGCTGGGGCAGGTAACGCATATTGGCGACGTAGCGGCTGGTGGCATCGTCGCCCCGCCAGGGCCAGACGGCCGGCTGCAGCTCCGTGGGCGGCGGGCCATAGTAGTCGCCAAACCAGCCGGCGGTGTGATTGAGCAACTGGCGGACCGTCACCGCTTCGGCGACAGCCTCATCGGCCAGGACGAGATCGGGCAGGTAGAGGCGCACCGGGGCATCCAGCTCGATCTTTCCCTGCTCGACCAGGATCATGACCGCGGTGGCAGTGTAGGTCTTGGTGATGGAGCCCGCCTGAAAGAGGGTGTGGCTGTCGACCGGATAGGGCGCGTTCTGGTTCGTGATGCCGTAGCCGGCGGTGTACTCCTGGCCCTCGTGCAGGATGCCGGCGGCTACACCGGGAACATCCATCCGTTCCATCGCCTCACGGATGACCCCATCAAGACGGCGAAAGACCGGGTTCTCTGATTGCGCCACGGGGGTGGCGGTTGCTGATCCGACTGGAGCCGCTGCTCGGGCAAGCCCGGTCGCGGCGAAAGCGCCGGCAGCGGTCGCGCGGAGCAGACCGCGCCGCGACAGATGGCTCGTTGCAGCTGCATGGCTCGATCCGGAGGATGTCATCGCTTCTCCTGACTCTTGACGAGGCGCGCCCCGTTCGCCGGGCGCGGGACATTGCATGCACTCCCTGCCAGCAGGAGGCAATTTTCCGCCTGTTCGGTGGCCGCGTTCCCGGGGAGCCGGCGGCGCCCGGCTGCCACATGCCAGCTTTGCCTGACTGGCCGCGCCACGCCTCTCCGCGCGGACGACCATGGCCCATGGTTGATGGCAACAGGATACGCCAGGCGCCAGGCGTCTCCTGCACGGCGGAATGCGGAATCAGGTGAGATGCACAACCTCGGCATTTGGCCAGGTCGTCGCCATCCGTTCCGCGATCGGGCGGCGGTGACGCTGGTCCGGAGTCGCTTCGCTGCAGAGGAGGCAACTCGCGCTGGCCTCAAAGGAGCCGCGGTCGAGGGCGCCAGGGATGCCGCGCTCGTCCATGAGGGCCTCGAAGCGGCGGGTGTAGCGGGCCCAGTCGTGGTCCTTACGGTAGTCGCCCAGAATGTCCTGAGTGGGAGCCAACCCCGGCAAATGGACGTAGGCGCAGCCATTGAGCCGGCCCAGGAACCAGGCGAGGTCACTCCCCTTGGCGAAGCCGGAGAGTTGGCCGCCGGGGTTGAGGCGAATATCGACGACGCGCTCCACGCCGTTGTCACGAAGAAGCGTGAAGAATCGCTCGGCCGATTTCTGGGTAAAGCCGATGGCGTAGAGCTTCACTGCCCCAAGCCGCCGAGGCTCAACCGCATGGTGAGGGCTTCCCCAGAGCCCTCCCGGCGGAAAGCGGATGGATCAACTGATTGGAGCTTTCCATCTCTGCGAATGTGAGATACCAACGCCCCACACCGGCAGAGCGAAGGGGCAATGAGATGATGTCTGTGGCAG
>CAYSXO010000432.1:415-1360 GCA_964434995.1 uncultured Sphaerobacteraceae bacterium | reverse complement strand
ACACATGAGAACAGTCTTGCTCATTGAAGAAATCTCAAGCAGCCGCTTGAGTCCACGCCGAAACCACTCGGATTCTGCTACCGCGACATAGTCAACAAGGTTCAGATAGTCTGCTTTGCCCGTTGGAACTTCCCGGGCCTTGTAGTACTCAGGCGCGCTTGGACGTCCCCCAAGGAACTCGCCGGCAAAGATGTATTCAATGTCTTGATCCTGGAGATACCCATTGAGGTCCGCCCTATTGAAGTCCGGGTTGAAACGACTTTATGGGGTCGAACGAACATCGATAAGTGTTTGAATCTCGTGCCGCTTGAGCAGCGTGAGAAAATCGCCAAGCCGCTGATTGCCGTGGCCAATTGTGTAGACGATCCGAGAATCCACCACTGCTCCATCCTTCCAAACCAATCGTAGCATCTCAACAGTGGCTGACCCGAGAAGCAGCGCTTTCCAAGAGACCCAATCTATGATTAACTATGAATACATGAAAAGATAATTACAAAGAGGTGGTCTGTGCGACAGCAGATGGTGGTCACGGACTTGACGCGAATGCATGGCGACCGCATTTGCGTTGGCGGATACCTGGAGGATGGCGCCGCTATTCGCCCCGTTTGCAATCCGGCTGGACCCAGGGAGGCGTGGCTCCGGCCAATCGCCGAAGGAGCGCCCATTACTCCCTTCTCGCTCATCGAGGGCAACGTTGGTCCGGCGCCAATAGCGGCCGTACCACCCCATACCGACGACCGTCTCGTTCCATCGACTGGTCACCACGTCGTGAACACCGTCACCGATAGAGGGCTCCGGTTGTGGCTTGAGTAGTCGGAATCTCCTTCAGTGCGTGAGATCTCTGGGGCAGAAGTTCGGCGGGCGCCGGAGGAACACTGGGAAAGGTACATCCAATCTGGCGAAGGATTGAAATCCCTCGGGACAATAAGAGCAGAGCGCATTCAC
>CAYSXO010000432.1:0-405 GCA_964434995.1 uncultured Sphaerobacteraceae bacterium | reverse complement strand
GGGAAACGCGACTATCGTCTGAGGTTTCGCGACGCAACAGGCGAGGAGTTCCGGCTTTCCGTGGTCGCACTCGACTTTCGCGGGGATCTCGATGATCTCGTAGCAGGTGGTCTTTTCGCCAGCGGCGCGGCGCGGATCATGACGGCGAGGCTACAGCGCCAGGACGTTTTCCTGCGCATCGGCCTGGCCCGCGGCTGGGACCGTCATCCAGACCGCTGTTACCTCAAGATCACGGGGGTGTACGGTTTTGATGTGGGGAATAGGGTGCTGGGGTGATAGGGCGACGGGACGAATCTGGCTTATCCTTTTCGTTCGCCCAACACTCTATCACCCCATCATCCCATCACCCATCGTCGTCCGCGTCCACGATGGCCGCGATGATCTCTTCCGGCGGCGGTGCGCCGT
>CAYSXO010000431.1:0-3670 GCA_964434995.1 uncultured Sphaerobacteraceae bacterium | reverse complement strand
GGATGCGGCGGGTGCTCAGGCCAGGCGGCCGGCTCGGCATCGCGGTCTGGAGCGTGCCGGAGCGGCTCGGCGTCTTCATGCTGACGCGCATCGTGGCGGCGGCACTTCCCCCGCCGTCCGAGGCGCCGACGGTTACCCCTTGGCGACTTGGCGCGCCCGGCCTCATCTCGGAACTCGTCGCGGAAGCGGGATTTCGAGATGTGGTTGTCGAACCGCGGACCCTCTCATTCGTCGTCGAAGACGCGGCTGAGGAGTGGAACACGTGGCGCAATCCGCAGAACCCGGCGGCGCGGGCGCTGGAGGCGTTGCCACAAGACCAGCAGGACCAGATCCGCGATCAGGCGCTTGCCGCGCTGGAAGCCCTGCGGGAGAACGGGGTAATTCGGCTCTCCAGTGAGGCATTGCTGGTTACCGCGATCCGTTAAGGGATGTGCCGGGCAAGCTCATCAACGGTCGCCAGCGCCTCAGCAGTCGCCTGGTCCAGCGACAACGCCCGCCCAGCGGCCTGGGCGGTAGCGAGGATCGTGGGATCGAGCGCGGCATGCAAGCGGGCGGCGGTTCTGGCGCGTGCATCCGTGTCGAGGGCCGAAACGGGCGACTCGCGCGCGCCGAGCATCCGCGCGGCTCGCTCCGGAACTCCGCGCATCGTCGCCACACGGGCGACCCCTTCAAACATCATGGCGATCTGCTCTGGATTGTCGGCCAAACGGAGACCTTCGCCGAGGTTCGCAAGCGATGTGTCGACATCGTCCATTTCGAGCGCGAGCAGACCACGACTGGCAAGTGCCCAAGCGATTCCGGGCCGGTGGCCCAGGTCGCGAAAGGTGTTGAGCGATTCGTCATACAGCTCACCCGCCTTCCCCAATTCCCCGAGCCCCTGAACAGCTCTGCCGAGGTCGAGCGTGTCGATGGCGACAGCAAGTGGGGCGGCTAGGTCCCGATAAATCGCGAGCGACTGGTCGAAGAAGTGATGCGCTCGCGCGTACTTCCCATCAAGCAGCGCCACTTTCCCCCGGCTGGTCAGCGTCGTCGCCAGCCCGTACCAGTCGCCCAGCTTCCGGTAGAGCGCTTCTGCCTTGGCGCAAAATGCATCGGCGCGCTGCTCGTCGCCGCGAAAGGCCTCGACTTCCCCAAGGTTGCCCAGCGCGACGGCGATGCCGTGCTCGTTCCCCATCTCGCTGTAGGCGGCCAACGCCTCTTCATGGTAGCCCGCGGCAACGCCATATAACGCCTTGCTGGTGGCGATGATGGCCAACCCTGTCACGCAAAGGGCGACAATACGCGCGTTTCCTGCCTCCCGCGCGGCGGCCCGCGCGGCTTCGAGCAGTTGCGTCGCGCACTCGAAGTCGCCTTGCTCCTGAGCGAGATCGCCCGCCGCGTGGAGTGCCCTGGCGCGATCCTCGACGGAGCCGTCCCCGCTGGCCAGCGCCGCCTCAGCGCGAGCGCGACCCTCGGAGTGGTATCCACGCAGCCACCAGAATCGCCACAGCTCCGCGACCAGGCGCAGGGCGATGCCAGGCGATTCTTGACGCGATTTTGCCCAGTCGAACGCCGCCCGCAGATTGTCATGCTCGGCTTCCAGCCGGTCGAGCCATATGGCCTGGTCTGACCCCAGAAGTTGCCCATTGGCGCGCGTGGCAAAGTCGAGGAAGAAGAAGGCATGCGCCTGTTGGATCGGCTCCGTCTCGCCATTCGCTTGGAGCTGCTCGAGGCCGAACTCGCGGATCGTCTCGAGGAACGAGATGCGCGGCACGCCGCCTGGCTGCTCGATCTGGCGCAACAGGCTGTGATCGAGCAACGAGGTGATGTGATCAAGGGTGGAGGAGGGAGTTGGGGTGATGGGGTGATAGGGTGACAGGACGGACGATGCGGGCACGACGTCCGCGGTCCCAATTTCGACCTCAGTCCTCCCCCCTCCACCCCCTGAGCCGAAGGCGACGCCCCCTAAAGCGAAGCCGTCCCCCCCTATCGTTTCGACCGCGTCCAGCGTGAAACCGCCCGCGAAGATGGCAAGGCGGCGAAAGAAGGCTTGCTCCTCGGAGGAGAGGAGGTCATAGCTCCAGGCGATCGTCTCGCGCATGGTCTGCTGATGCGGCGCGGCGTCGCGCGGGCCGCCGGTCAGGAGCGGCAGTCGCGGCTGCAGCCGGGCCAGGAGCGCCTCGGGCGGCAGGACCTTGGTCCGTGATGCTGCCAGCTCGATGGCGAGCGGCAGGCCATCGAGGCGACGACAGATCTCGACGACGACAGGCGCCGTCTCCGGCGTGAGGGCGAAGCCGGGCCGAACCTCTCCTACCCGTTCGACAAAGAGACGAACTGCCGCGACGCTCGCGATCTCGGCAAGCGGCGAACGCCTCGCGTCCACGAGGGCCGGCACCGCGAGCGGCGGGACCGCGAACTCGCGCTCACCGCGCAGGCGCAAGCGTATCCGGCTGGTCGCCAGGATCGACAGGCCGGGCGCCGCCGCGAGCAGTGAGGCGATAAATCCCGTGGCCGGGAGAAGGTGCTCGAGGTTGTCGAGGACGAGCAGCAGGCGGCGATCTGCCAAGGCGGCGGCCAGCGTGTCAGCAAGCGGCCAAGCCCCCTCCTCCTTCACCCCCAGCGCTCGCGCAATGGTGGGGGCCACCAGAGCGGGATCGCGAAGCGGCGTCAGGTCCACCCAGGCGGCTCCGTCAGGAAAACCCTGGGACACCTCGGCAGCCACGGCGAGGGCCAGACGGCTCTTGCCTGCTCCGCCCGGGCCAGTGAGGGTCAACAATCGGACGCTCCCAGCTTCCGCTGGCCGCAACAGTGCGCACACCGCGGCAACCTCGCGCTCGCGGCCGATTAGGCCGGAAGTTGGGACCGGCAGGCCGGGGAGACGCGGCTTTACCGCGACCGTGGCTGCCGCCTGGTTGAGCTCCGGACGCGCCGCCGCGATCAGCTCGGTGCGCGCGGTGGCGTCCATCTCCAGCGCATCCGCCAACATGCGCACCGTATCAGGGCGCGGCGCGGCGTGGATGCCACGCTCCAGATCCTGCACCCCACGCGCGCTGATCCCGGCGCGCTCAGCCAGCCCTTCCTGGGTCAGTCCGGCGGTCAGCCGGTGCCGTCTAAGCAATGCGCCGAATGTTGAGGAGGAAGCGATGGCCATCTCCCGGCCTCCCCGCCGCAGGGGGCAGCGACCGCGTGGCGACGTGTGATCAAAGTCTAGCGCAGACCATCCGGCACAGTGGAAACGAGCCCGAGAGTTGCGCCGTGAGAAGTTAGGCGCTTAGCGCACATGCAAGATCGCGGCTGCCAGCCGGACGACAGCAATCCGAACTGCCTCGCCAAGTGCGCCTGTCCATGGCTTGCCGCTGTCCTTTGCTCGTTGCCAGTCCACACCCCAGACTCTCGCTCCCGGTTCGACGGGGGGAGGGTCAGTTTTAGCACCAGGCGCGCCGGAGGAACGTTGGGGCAATCGGCGCTGGCGATCAGTCGAACGCGAGCGCCTCGGCGATGGCTTCCGGAAGCGGGAGCGAGTGCCCCGCCGACCATGCTCCTGCGAAGGTATCCTCGTCGATCCCAGCGTGAGTTGCAGACAGGATGAGGTCAACGTCAGCGCGGAGGTGCGCCGCCACCGGGGCGCCGATCTCGTCACGCAGGGCAGCGGCAGCGCCGAGCAGGCGCGCGGCACGTCCCGCATTCCCCT
>CAYSXO010000430.1:263-3699 GCA_964434995.1 uncultured Sphaerobacteraceae bacterium | reverse complement strand
TCTTCCGAAACGAAGGCATTCGTCCCGCAGGAGACCGTCAATTAGGTTCACACTGCCCGATCCCGATCGCGTTGCTTTTTGATTCGCGGGAGGTGTTATCGCGAGCAGACTCGCAATTCTCCGACGGAAACTTGGCAGCGGGTGCTGCGCTTCGTTCCAAAGCAAGAGATCTTGAACTCTTGCCGTTTAACCTCATTTATCACAATAGTGCGATACATCCGGCAGAGGATAGACCCAAGATTGTCTTCCATTGCATACGCTTTTGCTGCGAGACTATTCGTCTCAACGAGCAACTTGGTTGCCGGAACTAGAGAAAACTACCGTGCGTGTGAGTACCTTCCTATGCCAATGGACGTTCATTGAGCAGGTCCAGCGAGAGGATGAAACTGTATTCTTTTCATTCAATAGCGACACTGCATCGCCTGGTCCATTCTCCATTGAATTCCGATGGAAGAACGTGGTCCGGGACACGACATCGACCGCTTCGGTTCTGGCAAACCGCTCGTATCGCGTCATGATTCCTAGCGGCTTCACCAACTCAACTTTCACTCTTGAGATTCGGCTTGACGATGCTCTTGCATTTATCGGACGATTGCTTCCACCTCAACCAGCCATACTACGGAGTTGACAGGGGGCGCGCGTACGCCGACCAAAGACTCGCAATCACGGACGATGTTCCCAGACAAACACAACGTCCGACTGATGTTCAACCAAGTGTCGCCGGTCCCTGGGCGTGTCTGCAGATACCGCCCCACGTGAGGGGAATCCGTGGCTCGTATCCGGCGTTGGCGCGGCCGCGATACGATCAAAACCTGGATTTCGGAGAGCTAGCGACCGCACCCGAGCCATTTTGCAGACACGCCCTACGTCTTTCCAACGACCCCAAGCGCCTCTTCCACCACATCGAGCGCGTGGTCGAGAGCCGCGTCCTCAATGACGAGTGGCGGCTGGATGCGGACCACGTTGCCGCCCTGTCCGCCGACACCGATGAGCACGCCCGCCTCACGCGCCAGACGGCGGATGGCGGCCGCTTCCTTTGCGGCAGGCTCTTTCGTGGCGCGATCCCGGACCATCTCGACGCCGATCATCAGGCCCAGGCCGCGCACATCGCCGATTAGCGGGTGCGACTCCGCCATTGCCCGCAAGCGGTTCATTGCGCGTTCGCCCTTGCGCGCCGATGCCTCCGGCAGCCGCTCCTCCTGCATGACCTCGATGTTGGCAAGCCCAGCCGCGCAGGAGACCGGATTGCCACCAAAGGTGGACAGGTGTTCCCCTGGGCGCAGGCTGTCGGCAATCTCCGGGGGAGCGATGGTCGCGCTGAGCGGGAAGCCGTCGGCGATTCCCTTGGCGAGGACCATGATGTCCGGCTCGACCCCGAAGTGCTCGATGGCGAACATTGTGCCGGTACGCCCGTACCCCGATTGCACCTCGTCCGCGATGAAGAGAATGCCGTGACGGTCGAGGATTTCTTTCACCCGCCGGAAGTAACTGGCGGGCGGCACCAGGATGCCGCCTTCGCCCATGACCGGCTCGGCAATGAAGGCCGCCACGTCGCCGCTCGACTGGTAGTCGATCGCCCATTCAACCATCATCGCGCAACGCTCGGCGACCTCTTCCGGATCGTCCGTGCCGAAGGGGTTACGGTAGACGTACGGCGCCGGGGCAAAGGCCACCCCTGGTAGATAGGGACCGCCCCGTGTCTTGCGCGCCTTGTTGCCCGTGATGGAGAGGGTGCCGGCCGTGCGCCCGTGGAACGAGTGCGTGAGGGTGATGATCTCGCGCTTGCCGGTGTAGGCCTTGGCCATGCGCATGGCCGTCTCGATCCCCTCGGCCCCAGAGTTGCCAAAGAAGGTCTTGCTCATCCGCCCAGGGGTGATCTCCGCCAGCCGCTTGCCCAGTTCGGCCACCACCGGCACGTGATAGATATAGGTCGCCGCGTGGACGACCTCATCCATCTGCGCTTTCGCCGCCGCAATGACCTTTGGGTGACGATGCCCGGCATTGACAACCGCAATGCCGGCGAAGCAGTCGACATACTCCCGGCCATCTTGGTCCCAGACGGTCGCGCCCTCCGCCTTCGCGACAGCCACCGGCTCGATCGCGGCCACAAAGGAGGTGGCGACGTAGTCGCGATAGCGCTCAACGGTCTGCTCGTGGGCAGCACTGCCGGTGGTGTGCGCGTGCACGTCCGTGGCCATCATGATTCCTCCCTCGTGGGTCCGGCTTCCGAGCCGATGCGTCGACGACACTGCAGTGCATTGTAGCGGGGCGGAGGCGCCGATCTCGATCGTCCCGCTCACGGCTTGCGCGCGGTCACCAGGAGCTGGACGTCGCCGCTTGTCTCTGGCTCGATCCAGCGCAGAGCCACAAGGTTCGCCTCCGCCAACGCCAGATCGAGATCGGAGCGCCGCGGCGCGCGATGGGCGTGGTGACGTGCTTCATGCGCCAGGAAGCGCCCGCCCGGCGCACGAGAGACAGGGGGAGCTGATAGTGCTCGCCATCCGCGGCCCAGTCCCAAACCTGGAACGCGATGCGGCGCGCGAGATCATCCAGGCGCGCGGTGCCAGCCAATCGCCTGTTTGCCGTTCCCACTCGCGCGGTCGAGCAGCGACCACGGCCCGACGCCCAGCGCCGCGGTGATGACCGCATCCAGCGCGGCCGCCTGCCGCGCCATCGACTGTCGCCAATCGGCAAAGAGGAGGTGATGCCGGCCAGCAAGCTCGTCGTAGAAGCCGCGCACGGGGCCATCCATGCAGCCATCAGACGCGCCTGATCGCCGCCTCGCGGGATTCCTCTCGTTCAATGGCCTTGAATCGCACCCGGCCGGATGCCATCATCGCCATATGGTTACCTTGAGCGACGGGCCATCCGTCGTCCCGGCCTCCCCGCCGGCCGCCAACACGCTCACCCCGCGCAAGCCACGCGCACGCCGCCATCGCTCGTTTTGGGGCGAGCTCTGGCGCTGGTTCTTCACCGCTGTCTGGTTCGCTATCCTGGCGGCCATGGTGGCTGGCGGTGTGCTGATCGCGGCCATCTACCAACAAGCGCGGGCCGATGGCGCGCGGCCCGCGCAGGCAATCGTCGTTCTCGGCACCGCGCAGTACAACGGCTGGCCGGGGCCCGTCTTTCAGGCGCGGCTTGACCGGGCGCTCGAGCTCTGGCAGCAGGGGTACGCCCCGCTGCTGGTGGTCACCGGGGGCAAGATGCCGGGCGACGGCTACACCGAGGCCGAGGCGGCTTGGGCCTATCTCACCAGCATGGGCGTGCCACCGGAAGCGATCGTCATGGAGAACGCGGCGACGGACACCTGGGAGAGCATGCAGGGCGTGGCCGAGGTGCTCCAGCCGCTTGGGGTGAACGACGTCATCCTGGTCAGCGACGGCTTCCACCTCTTCCGCTCGCGGATGATGGCCCGCGACGTCGGGCTGACCGCCAC
>CAYSXO010000430.1:0-232 GCA_964434995.1 uncultured Sphaerobacteraceae bacterium | reverse complement strand
GAGGCGAGCCCCATCCGGGTTGGCGGCGGCGGCGAGTTCACCTACGTCCTGCGGGAGGCAGGCGGCGTCTTGGCGCACCTCTGGGAGACGAGGGTGGCAGGGTGACGGGATGTTAGGAAATGATCGTAACAGTCGTCGTTCCTATCACCCATCACCCCATCACCCATCACCCCCAAGCGCTCGTCACGTCACCCCCTGATCGGCAGGGCATGCCGTCGATGCAGTAGCAGAC
>CAYSXO010000429.1:0-3722 GCA_964434995.1 uncultured Sphaerobacteraceae bacterium | reverse complement strand
GTACGGGTGGGAGGAGGAGGATTTCGTCCAGGCCCTCCGGGATGCGGCGCCGGACGTGTTCGTGGACGTGCGACGGCGGCGCGGATTGCGGGGACGTGCCTATGCATGGGCCAACAGCACCCGGCTCCAGGCGACGTTGACTGACTCCGGTATTCCGTATCTCCATCGACTGGACGTGGCGCCATCCGACGCCACACGGCACATCGTTGCCAAGGATGCCGATGCCGCAGGGATCGGATACCGGGATCGGACGTCCCTGAGCCAGGAATATCTCGATGCGTACGGGCGAGAGGTGCTGGAGGGGTTCGATGCGGCGGAGTTCTTGGCGTCGCTGGGCGAAGATGTCGAATCGATCATGCTGTTCTGCGTGGAGCGAGTGCCGGCGGCGTGTCATCGGTCGCTGCTGGCGGAGCGACTGGCCGGGGATCTGGGGGCTGAGGTGATGCACATCCTGCCGCCGGATCGCTGACCCTCCTTCCGCGATCTCTTCTTCGTCCGTCTCGCCCGCGGCGGACGGCGGCCGCCGCGCGGTCTCCATCCTATGAAACCTTGCGTAGCGCTGAGCCCTTGTGCGCGGCGATGTGATCGGTTGTGTCGCTCTTGATCTCATACTGTGGCTCTTCAGGCGTCGCGTGATGGGTGTAGCCCTTATAGTCGAGGTCGCTCGTGTGCACCTTGACGATGCGACCAGAGACGCGGCCAGCCTCGGAGTTCCAGCTCACGTGGTCGCCGACCTTGAAGCGTGTCGTCATATTCGCCTCCTCGCCACGAGAATATCATCGTACTACGATACTGATCATCGCCTACCATCTGAACGTTTCACGCGCCCGCTAGCAAAGGTCACATCTTCAGGAGCAATACGATCGTTTCTTCACGAGTTGCGGAAAGCGAGACGCCGGTAGACTCGGTTAGCCACGGCCCGAGTGACGCCAGTGATGACTGGGCGGGCGCAACGGTGTATACCCTCGGCCACTCAACCAGGACGTTGGCAGAGTTGCTCGCCCTGCTCCACCACTACGGGGTTGCCACCCTGGCCGATGTCCGCATCATGCCGCGCTCACGCCACAATCCGCAATTCAATCAGGAGGAATTGGCCAGGGCGCTGCCTGAGGCGGGCATCGCCTATGCCCACCTGCCCCGCCTTGGCGGCCTCCGGAGGGGACTCGGCGCCGCATCGCCCAACGATGGATGGCGTAACGCCAGCTTCCGGGCCTACGCCGACTACATGCAGACCGCGGGCTTCGCGCAAGGCCTCGAGGAGTTGCGCGTCCTCGCCCGCGACGGCCCAGTCGCGCTCATGTGCGCGGAGGCCGTCCCGTGGCGCTGCCATCGCTCGCTCATCGCCGACGCTCTGACGATCCGCGGCGTGGAGGTGCGTGAGATCCGCGGCGCGACGCGAACCGAGGTGCACATGCTGACGCCGTTCGCCCAGGTCGATGGTCTCCGGATCACGTATCCCGCCGAGGATGCGGCGACGGTGGAGGAGCGGGGTTCGAGCGGATGAAATCGCTACCAGGGAGATCGCGCGTGCACGCAGGCGAAGGATGGCCCGACCAGACCGTGCATCCGAATCGGAGCATCGCCTTGCCGGCCGTTGGGCCATTCAATCTGGAAGCGACCGTGCGGCTCCTGCAGCGCCGCCCCACCAATCGGGTCGACCGCTGGCAAGCCGGGGCGTACTTCCGTGCCGTCCCAACCGGGAACGGCCCGCGCCTGCTGCGGGTCATGAACCGGGGCACGATCCCAGAGCCGGACCTGCAGCTCGAGGTGTTCGGCGGGGAGGTCTCGGACGAGGCCACCGCCGGGTTCGTGGCCACGGTGCGCTGGGTGCTCGGCCTGGATGCGCCGCCAGCGCCGATGGCGTGGCTGAGAGAGGTCGAGCCGCGGCTGGCGCCGGTGACGCACGCCCTGCATGGCATCCGTACCCCCTGCTTTCCCACGCTCTTCGAGACGTGCGCCTCCGTGCTCCCCTTTCAGCAATTGAGCCTCGACGCTGGCACGGCCATCGTCGGTCGTCTGGTCGAGCGATTCGGCCAAACACTGACGATCTGCGATCAACCCTGGTTCAGCTTCCCAACCCCGGAATCCATTGCCATTGCGTCTTCTGACGATCTTCGTGAGATCGGATTGAGCCATGCCAAGGCCGCGTCGCTCCGGGCGCTCGCCCGCTTGACGATCGACGGCACGCTGGACGGTGAACGGCTGCGCGCGTTGCCGACGCCAGAGGCCCTCGCCGCCCTGCGCGCCCTCCCCGGCATCGGCCCCTGGAGCGCGGGCCTTATCCTGCTGCGCGGGTTTCGCCGGTTGGACGTCTTCCCCGAGGGCGATGTCGGCGCCGCCCGCAACCTCACCGCCCTGATCGAGCCGCCGGTCCCATTCACGCCCGCGTCGGCGCGTGCGTTCGCCGACCGTTTCGGTGACCGACGCGGCTATCTCTACTTCCTCGCGCTCGGCGACCAACTGCGGGCACGGGGGCTCCTGGGCTCCACCGGGGAGACCTGAGGTGAACTGGATGTTTCAGCCAACCGGCGTTTGGCGCTACTCGATACGTTTCAAAATCGCCTCAGGCGTCTCGATGATGAGCCCGAATTAATCCTCGATCACGGCAGCCTGAGAGAGGAGATGCTTCCGGTCGTAGGTGGCAACCACCTCGGCATTCGCGGCCCGTGCAGCGGCTATGATCGGAGCGTCCTTTGCGACAACGACTCGTGCCGTATCAACGACCAACTCGAACGAGGGATTGCTGAGTTGATGGGGTAGCCGTGCACGGAAACGCGGGAAGGCCGGGTGAACGTGCGGAGCACTGGTAAGGATAGTGCGCTCGGTTTCGGCCAGAACGAAGCCGGAAAGTACAACGGAAACCCAGCCATCGATCGCTGACAGCAATGGGGCGTGGGCAGAACCTTTAGCGGAATAGCTAGCGGCGAAGAAGACGCTGCTGTCGAGAAAGACCCTAAGTGTCTTCGCTGTCGACAATGCCGTACTGCTCGTAGTGCAATTGTCCGCGAATTACTCGTCCCCGCTCGATCATATCCTCCAATGTGAGGCCCTGCTCTTTCAACGCCTTGCCGATCTCGTCAAGCGCCTTCATCGCCACGACGTGCTGCGGCGTGATCAGTACGCCGTCCGTTGTCTCTTCGACCGCGACGAGGTCGCCCTTCTTGAGGCCCAGCCGCCGCCTGATGTCGGCGGGCAACGTCACCTGACCTTTTTCCTGAATCCGGACGAGTTTTACCTCTGCAGCCATGATGCTTGCTCCGAAAGTCATGCTTTCCGCCATTGTGACTGGAGCCCCGCCCTTCTTGCCATTCTCGTTACGCGTATCATTTCGCAGAGCGGTTCAGGCAATCTCCCTTGGCAAAGCGCTTCCGTAGCGCGGCTTCGCCGATGCGCATAGGAGGAATGCTCCTGGACGGCTCCCTACCTGTTTTACGCGGGCAGCTCGCTGCCGTGATCGATGGCGTCACTCCGCTCGACCGATTTCTGGACTGGTACTTTGCCAGCATGGAATACAATCGAGTTTGAGGGAAGCGACGAAGATGTCGCCCTCTTGAACCTCGTCTTTCATATGTACGCCGAATACACGAGCGACTAGATTGTCGCCACTGATGAACTCGTGGACGGGCTACGGACAGATCCTCTCGTGCAGCAAGAACTCGCGGCGTATCGCGCCGCGGTAGCCTAACGCATCGCCTCAGCGCCGGGAACTCGATAGATCCAGG
>CAYSXO010000428.1:0-3738 GCA_964434995.1 uncultured Sphaerobacteraceae bacterium | reverse complement strand
GGGGGTGTGGGTGAGGGCGAACGCGACGATGTCAATGGCTTGCCCGTCGCCCGTATCAGAGCGCCTTTCTGGGCGTGGGAAGGCGAAAGTCGCGGGCCGGGCGCGTGGTACCCTCGGATCGCCCCGGGAGTGGTCCTGGTGGCCGGAACGACGAGCTGAGGAGCCAGTCATGCCGTGGATCGGAGTTGCCAGCGCGCGCGCCATCGCCTTCGCGTCATGCGTCCTCGTGACGAGCATGGCCGCTGGTGGGGCGGGTGCGATGGCCCAGGCCACGCCTACCGCGGCCGAAGTCGATATTCCGGACCCGAAAGCGTGCGAGGTCGAGCCTCGTTCGTATCCCTTCTTCGCCGAGAACACCGAGCCGCACCCACCTGCCACGCCCGCCCCGCTGGAATCGGCGCCAGCGGAACCGTTCGCGATCCCCACGGGTGAGGCGCCCGATGACGAGACGGTTGAAGCGATCACCGCCACGGTGCGCGAATCACTCGCTTGCCGCAATGCGAACGACTTCCTGCGCGCCTACGCCCTCTTTACCGACGACATGCTCGTTTCCCTCTTTGGCGGACCGGCGACGGTCGATCCCGATATTCAGGCCATCATTGCCGACGAATCGGTCAAGTCCGTGCCGCGACGGCAGCGAGTGGCCCTGATTGCTATCGAGAACATGGTCGTGCTGCCCGATGGCCGTGTCGGCGCGGTGGTCGAAACGGTCAATGTCAACCAGACCTTCCGCGACTACCTGATCTTCGTCGAGGACCCGGAGAGCGGCCGCTGGCTGATTGATGAGACGAGGGTGATGGGTGATGGGTGACAGGGTGTGGGGGCGTTGGGGAGAACGACAGACGATTGGCGAAAGCTGGTCGCGGACGCCATCACCCCATCACCCTGACAGCCAATCACCCAGTCACCCCATCAACCGCCGTCGTACCATGTACGCAGACTGATCGGCGAGTTGAGGCGAGGGAATGCGCGGCGATGAGCACCACAATTGACCGGCCAGACATCGACATTACCGGGGCCACCCCGCCGGAGCGAGGTGGCCTGACCCCGGAAGACCTGGCAACCCTGGAGTCGATCGAACGGCGGCTCCTCTGGCTTTCGACCCAGATCGTGCATCACGCCAACAACGTGCGGCCCAATCCCGACAAAAGCAAAGTTGGCGGCCACCAAGCCTCCTCCGCATCGGTGGTTACGATCCTCACCGCGCTCTACTTCTCCTTCCTGCGCGCGGGCGACCGCGTTTCGATCAAGCCGCACGCCTCCCCCGTCTTTCATGCCGCGCAGTATCTGCTCGGCCGCCTCGACCGCTCGTATCTGCCGACACTGCGCGAGTTCGGCGGCCTGCAGGCCTACCCCTCGCGCACCAAGGACCCGGACAAGGTCGATTTCTCGACCGGCTCGGTCGGGCTTGGCGCGGTGGCGCCCGTCTTCGCCGCGCAGGCGGCCCGGTATGCCAGCGAACACTTTGGCGGCGTCACCTCGGATCGCTTCATCTCGCTGATCGGCGATGCCGAGCTGGATGAGGGGAATGTCTGGGAGACGGTCGCCGAAGAGTCGATCCAGGGGCTTGGCAACGTCATCTGGATCATCGACCTCAACCGCCAGAGCCTCGACCGCGTCATTCCGGGCGTGCGCGCGGCGCGGTTGAAGGCGCTTTTCGCCGGCGCGGGCTGGAAGGTCTTCGAGGCGAAGTACGGCTCCCGGCTGAGGGCGGCGATGAGCGGCCCTGGCGGCGACTCCCTGCGCCGGCGCATCGACGAGATGAGCAACGAGGAGTACCAGGCGCTGATTCGCCTGCGCGATGGCGCCGAATTGCGCCAGCGGCTTGCTGATGTGCCAGAGATGACCGAGCGGGAGGCGATCCTGCGCTCCGTGGCGAACGTGCCCGATGAGGAACTGTCGCGCGTTGTCTCCAACCTTGCTGGCCACGACCTGCCGCGCCTGCTCGAGGTGCTGGCCGAAGCGGATGCGGTAGAAGACGCGCCAGTTGTCGTTTTTGCCTACACCATCAAGGGGTTCGGCCTGCCGTTGGCGGGCGATCCGCTCAATCACTCGCAACTCCTCTCGCAGGCGCAAATGGACGAGCTGCGCCCGGCTCTCGGCGTTCCAGAAGGCGACATCTGGGCGGCATTTCCGCCCGACTCTGTCGAGGGGCGCTGGTGCGCGGAGCGTGGCGCGGCCTTCTCCTCCGCGCCGAGCGTGATCGCGCCGCCGCTATCTGCCGATGCCATCCCGGAGCGCCTCGGCGCGACCCAGCCAGCGCAAACCTCGACCCAGGAGGCGATGGGCCGGGTGCTGGTGCGCCTGGCCGATTCGCCGGTTGGAGAGCGGGTGGTAACGCTCTCGCCCGACGTGGCGACCTCAACCCACCTGGCCGGCTGGATCAACAAGGTTGGCGTTTTCGCCCCGGAGGCCGCGGCGGACTACGAGTCTGGCGCGCAACGGATGCTGCGTTGGTTGCCGGGGCCAGAGGGGAGACATATCGAGCTCGGCATCTCCGAGATGAACCTCTTTATGGCCCTGGGGCAATACGGTCTCTCCTACGAGCTAACCGGCCAGCATCTGATTCCCATCGGGACCGTCTACGACCCGTTCGTCTGCCGCGGTCTCGACGCGCTGATCTATGGTCTCTATGGCGGTTCCAAGATGATCTTTGCCGGGACCCCCGCGGGCGTCTCGCTCTCGCCAGAAGGGGGCGCGCACCAGAGCACGGTCACGCCGTCGCTCGGGGTGGAGCTCCCAGGCCTTGACTTCTATGAGCCAGGGTTCGCGCGAGAGGTGGAATGGGCGCTGCTGGAGGCGCTGCGCCAGTGCTGCGACCGCGAGCAAGGCCTCTCGACCTACTTCCGGCTCTCCACCAAGACGGTCGATCAGACGCTGATGGATGAGGCGTTGGCCCGGCTGGGAGAGGATGAGGTGCGGCGGCAGACGCTCCTTGGCGGCTACCGCATCGTCGACCGCCGCGTCGCCGCGCCCGATTTGCCGGCACGGGATACGGTCCAGATCGCGGCCGGCGGCATCATGGTCCCGGAGGCGATAGCCGCGGCGCGGATGCTGCATGAGGAAGGGGTGGCGGCGAACGTCATCAACGTGACCAGCGCGCGGCGGCTCTACCGCACCCTGCGCGAGGCGCGGAACTACCAGCTTGCCGACGCGCGCCGCGAGTTGAAGCTGGAGCACCTGGCGACGCTCTTCCCGGCGGACGAGCGCCGCGCGCCAATCGTCACCGTGCAGGATGGCGCCTCGCACGGGCTGGCGTTCCTGGGGAGCATCTACGGCGCCCCGACCGTGCCGCTCGGTGTCGATACCTGGGGTCAGTCCGGCTCCCGGCCGGCGCTGTATGAGTACGCGGGCATCGACCCGGACGAGATCGTCAACGCGGCGATGCTGGCGCTGGAGTTGAATGAGGAGTAGGGGAAAGTCCCTCACTCCCTGACCCGCAACCCACTCCGCGGGTACCCCGCCCGCGGCAGGGAGCGGGGGCATGCGTGGCGCAATGGAGGTCGATGCACCAGGCTTTCGGCTGATTCATCGTCCGCGAAGGAGGCCCCGGGGATTCCATTGCTGGGGCTGGGGGGCAATTCCCAGTCCACGGGCATCTCTTGTCGGCTGGACAGAGTTATCGAAGCTCAATGGCTCGCCCTTGCACAATGCGGGACAGCACTCGCCTGGCTCGATGCCTTGTCGTCCGTAATATGGCGCCATCGCAATCGTTGTCGTGCAAGGGCCAAAGCCGCC
>CAYSXO010000427.1:2561-3744 GCA_964434995.1 uncultured Sphaerobacteraceae bacterium | reverse complement strand
CCATCTCGAACGGCCGCTGGCCGACCTGGACATGGATGTGGCCGGCCTTCAGCGCCTCGATTTGCGGCGGCAACGTGTCGCCGGCGACGATGATGAGCTTGCCGCTCTTCAGCTTGTCCATTACCTGATCGGTCACCTGCGCATAGGCCTGCGGGGCGAACTGCGCCCAGCCGCCTTCGAGCACGAACGCGTCCAAGTCCGGATTGGCGGTGAAGGTGTCGGCCATCTGCTGGTTGGCGAGGTCCGACTGGTCGTTGGTGAAGACCGGGCAGCCGTCGACCTCGGTCCAGCCCCCCTCGCCCGCCAGCCGTTCAATTCCCTTTGTGCCCGACAGCGTATCGCGGGTGCCCGCCGCCCGCTGGTTGATGTTGTCGGCGGCCACGTTGCCGAGCTGCAGGCAGACGGTGCCGCCCTCGGGCTTCAGCTTCTTGAGGTGCTCGGCGAACTTGACGCCCATCTGATAGTTGTCGGTGCCGAGATAGGTCTTTCGCAGCGACGCGTCGGCGGCGGCGAGATCGGCGTCGATCGTCATGATCGGGATCTGAGGCGCCTTCTCGCGCAGCAACTTGGCCATGAGCGGCGCATTCGACGGAGAGATCGCGATTGCCTTGACGTCCGGCCGGTTGAGCAGATCCTCCACGATCTGCACTTCGCCCACCTCGTCGGCGCTGGAAGCGGGTCCGGTATAGTAGCAGGTGTAGCCGCTGCCGGCGTTCTCGCCGTTCCATTTCTGGCAGCCGCGGTTGATCTGCTCGAAGAACGGATTGTCGAGGCCCTTCACGACGATGGCGAGCGTCTTGTCCTGTGCCGTCGCGGGACCGGCCAAGGCCAACACTGCGGCGCCAGCCAGCAAGAGCATCTTCGGTTTCATGATCTGCATCCTCCCTATGTTTTGGCCATGGTTGTGCTTCGATCGCTCTCGGTCCGGCGTGGCCTTCAGCCGGGGTACCAGACCTTTCGCGGCTCATCCGGCGGGCGAACGTAGTCCCAGGCTGAGTCGATGAGTTTCCTCAGGTCGTATGACGGCCGCCAGCCGAGCTCCGCCTTGGCGCGGCTATTGTCCATCCAGTTGCTCACATACGGGCCCCGCACGCGAGTCGATGGCAATCCGCGCGTATCGCTGAGATAGGCGGCGACCTGCGCGTAGTCGACCGGCTCGTCCATCGCGATGTTGTAGAGCCGC
>CAYSXO010000427.1:0-2551 GCA_964434995.1 uncultured Sphaerobacteraceae bacterium | reverse complement strand
CCGCTGTCGCGCGGACTTTGCCGTCAACGCGATGATGATTGCCTCGACAAGATCATCGACGTGGACGAAGTTGCGCCTGACCGGGGTTCCGTCTTCCTCGAGCAGCAAAGGCACCGCCCCGATTTCCCGGCTGCGTTCCGCCTCCTGCGGCGAAACCATGCGCTTCCAGTCCGGTCCGCCGAAGAGATCCTCGCCAAAGGAGAGGCTGTAGCGGAAATCGTCCTTCTCCATGATCCAGGGCGCCCGCAGGCAGCACCAGTCGATGCCGTACTGGATGCCATACTGCTGCAGCATCACCTCTTCGAGCACCTTGGAGAGCGCATAGCAGCCGGGATAGGCGGCGTAGGGCGCATCCTCGGTGATCGGAGCGGGATGGCGATGAAAGAAGTGGCCCACCGACGCGTCGCCGCCGATCAGGATGAAGCGCTCCGAGGTCGAACTTGCGCGGAACTCCTCCAGCAACCGGAACAGGCCCTTGATCGCCACGTCCATCACGTCATCGGGCGTTTCCTTGCAAGTCGCCAGATGGACGACATGGGAGACCCCCTCTACGGCCGCGCGGCAAGTACTGCGATCCGTGATCGAACCCCGAACCACCGACAGCGTTGCGCTCTCGGGCAGGGTCCGGTTGTGGCACAGGGCGAGTATGCGGGCGTCTGGTAGACCGCTGGAGAGGCGCCCGATCAGCGCTCTCCCGACCTTTCCAGTCGCTCCCGTCACTAGAATCCGCATCGGCTTGCTCCCGCGGCGCACTAAAGCCCAGCCCACAACCTCCGTCAAGTATTCATCTGATAAATATGACAAATCGGATTTGTCTGCTATTGACGTTGCGACGTCCTTCGCTTCCTATGCCGCCAGAGGAGCAGTGGCGCCATGACCGCGTTGCGTCTGGAAGGAATCTCGAAGCATTTCGGCGCGATCCACGCGCTCAGCGATGTCTCGCTCACGCTGAGGCCGGGAGAGGTCATGGGGCTTATGGGCGACAACGGCGCCGGGAAGTCGACGCTCGTGAAGATCGTCGCGGGAAATTTCCGCCCGACGCACGGGAGCATCTTCATCAAGGACAGGGAAACCCTTTTCCATGGCCCACTCGATGCGCGCCAGCACGGGATCGAGATTGTCTATCAGGACCTCGCGCTCTGCGACAACCTGTCCGCGGCCGTCAACGTATTCCTTGGACGCGAGCTGACCCGGTCGATCGGCCCCTTCCGGATACTCGACTACCCCGGCATGTATCGCCGGGCGGCCGCGCTGTTCAAGGAACTGAAGTCCGAGACCCGCCCCAGGGATACCGTCAGGTCGATGTCGGGTGGCCAACGCCAAGCGGTGGCGATCGCGCGGACCCGGCTGAGCGCGGCCGACATCGTGCTGATGGACGAACCGACCGCGGCGATCTCGGTGCGGCAGGTCGCGGAGGTCCTCAATCTGATCCACGAGCTGAGAAAGCACGGAATCGCCGTCATCTTGATCAGCCACCGCATGCCGGACGTGTTCGCGGTTGCCGACCGGATCGTCGTGCTCAGGCGCGGCGCCAAGGTCGCCGACAAGTCGACGAGCGCAACCTCGCCCGAGGAAGTGACGGGCCTCATCACTGGCGCGATCCAACATGCATGAGAGGACCGAGGCAAGACCCGCCGCCGGCATCGACGCGGCGATCGCGCGCCAGACCCATTCCCGCCTCGGCCGGATTCTCGGACAGCAGGCCTTCTGGGTCTTCCTCGCGGCCCTCCTGGCCTGCCTGACGCTCGGCCTGCTCACCGAAACCTTTGCGACGCCCCAGAACCTCTTCAATGTCACGCGCAACTTCGCTTTCGTCGCCATCGTGGCGCTCGGGATGACGGTCGTCATCATCTCGGGCGGCATTGACCTGTCCGTGGGCTCGGTGCTCTGCCTGTCGGCGATGGTCTTGGCGATCACGATGCACGCGGGCTACTCGTTCGCCTTCAGCGCTGCCCTGGCGCTGGCGGCATCGCTGCTCGTGGGCTTCGCCAATGGCGTTCTGATCGCCTATCTGCGAATCCCCTCCTTCGTGGTGACGCTCGGGATGCTGTCTATTGCCCGCAGCGCCGCCATGGTGCTGTCCAACAACAAGATGGTCTTCCAGTTCGGGCCCGACGAGAAGCTTCTCTTCTGGCTTGGCGGCGGCTCCACTCTCGGCCTCGCCAACCCGGTTATCGCCCTCGTCCTGTTCGCTATGGTGACCGGCTTTCTCCTGAAGTGGACCCCCTGGGGCATTCATGTCTTCGCCATAGGCGCAAACGAGAAAGCCGCGGTGCTCACCGGCATCCCCGTAAGATGGACCAAAGTCAGCATCTACATGTTCTCCGCGATGATGGCGGGGCTGGCTGGCATCCTGGAGGCGGGATGGCTGGGCGGTGTCACCACCAATCTTGGCCAGTCGATGGAGCTCAGCGTGATCGCCGCCACGGTCATCGGTGGCGCCAACCTGCTTGGCGGCGCCGGGACGGTGTTTGGCTCGATTGTCGGCGCGGCGCTGATCGAGGTGATCCGCAACTGCTTGATTCTGCTTGGTATCAGCACGTTCTGGCAG
>CAYSXO010000426.1:0-3774 GCA_964434995.1 uncultured Sphaerobacteraceae bacterium | reverse complement strand
GCTGCAAGCGAACGTGCATCCAGAGTTGCGCGCAAGGCTCTGCGGCTTGTGAACTCTGGAGATGCCTATCGTATCAGCATGTCGGGATTCGTGGGCGGCGCGAGGCCGCCCGCGTCGTACCCAGACTACAGCCCGATGGCCAGGCCTTCGGCGCGAGGATCGGAGCCCCCCGCCAGCTGCCCGCTCTCCGGGTCGCGGGCAATGGCCTGCACCGAGCCGCCAGCGCCCCAGTCGCCGGCGCGTTGCACCGGGTAGCCCATCCCTTCGAGCGTGGAGATCGTTTCGTCGCCGATGCGATCCTCGACCGTGAGATAGAAGGGCTTGCCGCGTTGGGCTGGATAGGTGGCAGGGCCCATCTGCCAGCGAGGCAGTTCTGTTGCCTGCTGCACGTCGAGGCCGCCGTCGATCAGGCCGGTGATCGTCTGCAGGTTCCATTGCGGCTGGTAATCGCCGCCAGGGGTGCCCCCGGCCAGCACGGGCGTGCCGTCGCGGTCGGCGATCAAGTAGCAGTTGAGCGTGTGCATCGTCCGCTTGCCCGGCTCGAAGACATTGGGGTGGCCTGGCTCCAGAGTGAAGCAGTGTCCGGCGCGGTTGGTGAGAATGATGCCGGTGTCGCCGGCGACGACCCGCGAGCCGTAGGCATCGGAGACGGTCCAGATCAGCGACACCATCAAGCCGTCGCCGTCGATCAGGGTGAGCGAGGTGGTGTCGCCCGCCGCGATCAACCCGGCATCTTCCTCGACGACGCGGTTTGCGTCGATGGCCGCGAAGCGTTCCGCCGCCCATTCCTTCGAGAGGAGTTTCTCCATTGGCGTGTCGACGAAGCGGGGATCGCCGGCGTGGGCGCGGCGGTCGGCAAAGGCGAGACGGAGGGCGGAGACCTCGGTGTGGACGCCTGCCGCCGAGGTGAGACCGATGCCGGCCATGGGCGCCTGCTCGCAGATGTTGAGCGATTCGAGCACGACAAAGCCCTGCGTTGGCAGGGCATTCTCATAAATGGTGTAGCCGCGATAGGTGGTGCTCAGCGGTGGGGTCACGTCGGTCGCATGATCGACGAAGTCGTCCATCGTCAGCGCGCCACCGTTTGCCAGCAGGAACGCGGTGATCGCCTTTGCCAGGGGGCCGCGATAGAAGACGTCCGGACCGCCGCGGGCGATCATGGCGATGGAACGGGCCAGATCGGGCTGGCGCAGAAGCTCGCCGGACTTCGGTGGCGTGTCGTTGGGGAGAAAGACGGCAGCGGTGGCCGGGTAGGCGCGGAAGACGTCCTGCAACTGGTCGATGGTCTGCGCTTCGGCGGGCGTGATGGGAAAGCCCTTCGCCGCATAGCCGATGGCCGGTTCTGCCAGCTCGGCGAACGAACGCGTGCCATAGTGATCGAGCAGCGCGAAACAGCCGTCGACGAATCCGGGCACGGATGGCGAGAGCGGCCCATGCTGAGCCAGAACACGGCGTCCATCCGGCGCATCCTGGCCATGCTCGGCCATGTACTCCCTGGTGACGCCTCGTGGACCGATGCCGCTCCCTTGAAAGGCGAGGAGATCGTCCCGGTTGTAGACGCCGTTGGCGTCCGGGCGCGCGACCACGGCGAAGAGATCGCCGCCAATGCCGCAACGGCTGGGCATGACCACCGTGCCGACCAGCGCCGCCGCGACCGCCGCGTCGATGGCGTTGCCGCCATCAGCCAGCACGCGCAGGCCGGCCGCGGAGACAAGCGGGTGCTGCGAGGCGATCATCCCATTGCGCGCCAGCACTGGGCTGACCCGCCGCGTGTCGCAACTTACCGATTGTGCCTTGTCGAGTGGACCTGGGAATCCGAATGCCACGTTGTTACCCCCGCTTTCGGACGTTCGCCACACCTTATGGCGATGCGCTCAGGCAACGATCATAGCCGAATGGGGAGGTAGTCCGGCGACCGTTTTCGCGGGATGATGTCCGTGGGCGCCGTTGCGACCCAGCGCGGACTACAGTGCACGACGAGGGATCTCATGACCGTTGGCAACCAGGTGCGAAACATGTTTCGTGCCGAGGGCGAACATCGGGTGACCTCGATGGAGCTCTTCTTCGATCTCGTCTACGTCTTTGCCATCACGCAACTCTCTCATTTACTGCTAGACCATCTCGATCTTCATGGCGTTCTGCAGACTGCCCTCCTGCTGCTCGCGGTCTGGTGGGGCTGGATGTACACCACCTGGACGACCAATTGGTTCGATCCCAATCACCGGCAGGTGCGGCTCGTGCTGATCGGAGTCATGGCGGCCAGCCTGGTCATGTCGGCCGTCTTGCCGGAGGCGTTCGGCGAGCGGGGGCTCGTGTTTGCCGCGGCCTTTGCCGCGCTCCAGGTTGGGCGCACGATCTTCGTCGCCTACTGGACCAGAAACGATCCCGTGCTGGGCCCGAACTTCAAGCGGATTCTCGCCTGGCTGAGCTTCTCCGCGCTCTTCTGGATCGCCGGCGGGTTGAGCAGCGGGGCAACGCGCGAGCTGCTCTGGTTGACCGCGGTGGCGATCGACTTCGCCGGGCCCACGTGCGGGTTCTTCACCCCCGGTCTGGGCCGCTCGGCGACGCGGGACTGGAACATCAGCGGCGGCCACATGGCGGAACGCTGCCAACTCTTTCTGATCATCGCCCTGGGTGAGTCGATTCTGGTCACGGGGGCGACCTTTGGCGAGATGGAGATCAGCGCGGCGGTGCTTGTCGCCTTCGTTATCGCCTTCCTGGGCAGTGTCGCCCTCTGGTGGGTCTATTTCGATCGTGCCGCGGGCGAAGCGGAGCACGTCATCGCGCGGTCCGCAGACCCGGGGCGGCTGGGCCGGCTCGCCTACACCTATTTGCACATCCCGATGGTGGCCGGAGTCATCGTCACCGCGGTCGGCGACGAGTTGGCCATCGCTCATCCGCTCGGCCATGCCGGGCCCGAGGTCGCCGCGACCGTGCTCGGCGGTCCCGCCCTCTTTCTCTTTGGCCACCTCCTCTTCAAGCGCGCGGTCTTTGCGGTCTGGTCCCTGCCCCGCGTTGTGGCGATCGTCATTCTGGTCGTCGTGGCGCTGATTGGACAGGAATGGCCGCCGCTGGCGTTGGCAAGCATCGCGCTCGTCGTCATCGCGAGCATCCCGGCTCTGGACGAGCGGTTGGCGCGGAGTCACGGCGGGGTGATGCTGACGGACGAGCAGCCGGCCTGAAGGGGCGAGGGGAGGGGAGATGCCAATGGTCTTCGCGGCAATTGCGCCGCATGGGTTCCCGATCATCCCTGATCTCAGTGATGACGCCGAGGGCGGATTGGCGACCCGCGCGGCGATGGCAGAGATGGAGAGCAGGGCGAAGGAGGCGGGCATCGAGGCGCTGGTGATCGCCGGACCGCACGGTGTCCGCGTAGAGGGCGCGATCTGCCTGGCGGACACCGCGCGGGCAGCGGGCACGCTGGCCTGGCAGGGCCGGGAGGTGGAGCTGAACGTGCCGGTTGACGGCGCGCTGACGGAGGCGATCGCCGCCGCCGCCCGAGAGCGACATATCCCCGTCGCGTTGGCCGGGTACGCGGGGAACCGCCGCGATCAGAGCGTGCTGCCGCTTGATTGGGGCATTCTGACGCCGCTCTGGTTCCTTGGCCATGGGCGGAACATGCCCGGGCACGGCAATGTGCTGGCCGATCCGCCAGAAGAAGACATCGGGCCGCCGGCGGTCATCATCACCCCCTCCCGCGGCCTGCCGCGTGAGATGCTGGTCGACTTCGGGCGAGCGGTGGCCGATGCAGCCGCTGCCGACCCGCGACGGATC
>CAYSXO010000425.1:0-3797 GCA_964434995.1 uncultured Sphaerobacteraceae bacterium | reverse complement strand
CGGTCACGACCTGGCATTGGCGGCGGAAATCCCCAGCGCCGAATTGCTTGTCCTCAAGCGCACGGGCCGTGAGCTGACGCGCGCCGCAATGGATACGGTGGTCCCTGCCATCACGCGGATCTTCGGGGGTAGCGCGGCGCACTGAGCCGCGTGCTACAATTCCAGAAGAACATTTGATCTGTACGTTCACTGGCGGATATACTCCAGCAAGGCACAGGCCGCACCGGGACGGCTGCTGATGAACGCAACTCGGAGCCAGAGCGAGATGTGCAGGAACATCCGGCCATTGTTCAACTTCGAGCCGCCAGCCACGGACGATGAGGTTCGCGCCGCATCGTTGCAGTTCGTCCGCAAGATCAGTGGCTTCACCAAACCGTCCCGCGTCAACGAGGCAGCCTTCCAGGCCGCCGTTGACGAGATCGCTCGCGCCTCCGCTCGGCTGCTCGCCTCGCTCGAGTCGCCCGCGGCGCCGAAGAACCGGGAGGACGAAGCCGCGAAGGCGCGGGCACGAAGCATGCAGCGGTTCGGGCAGTAGCCTGGCGGCCCCGCCGCGAGCGACAGGGGAGTTGAGTCGTTCAATGTCGATCGAGAGCCCAACCCTGATGGAAGATGCGGTCGCGTGCGTTCCGGATTTGGTGGACGAGATCTACCGCACCGAGTCACGCCGCGTTTTCGCCACGCTTATTCGGCTCCTTGGCGATTTTGACCTGGCGGAAGACGCGCTGCACGACGCCTTCCGCGCGGCAATGGAGCAATGGGCGCGTGATGGCGTGCCGGCCAATCCGCGCGCCTGGCTCGTGTCGGCCGGGCGCTTCAAGGCGATCGATGGCATGCGCCGGCGCGCTCGCTTCGATGCCTCGCTGGCAATCCTTGCCGAGCAGCTCGAATCGGAGAGCGTCGAAGATCTGGCCATCAGCGACGAAGCGATTGAGGACGACCGGCTGCGCCTGATCTTTACCTGCTGTCACCCGGCGCTCGCTCCCGAGGCGCGGGTGGCGCTCACGTTGCGCGAGGTCTGCGGGCTGACCACGGAGGAGATCGCGCGCGCCTTCCTGACCTCGCCGCCAACTCTGGCGCAACGCATCGTGCGCGCCAAGGCGAAGATCCGCGATGCGCGCATTCCCTATCAGGTGCCCGCGCCCGCCGATCTGCCGGAACGGCTCGATCCCGTCCTGCGCGTGATCTACCTCGTCTTCAATGAAGGGTATTCCGCCTCCTCAGGGGAATCGCTGACGCGCGCCGATCTCTCGGGCGAGGCGATTCGTCTGGCCCGGCTCCTGCACAACCTGCTCCCCGAGCCGGAAGTGAGCGGCCTGCTGGCCCTGATGCTGCTCCACGAATCGCGGCGCGAGGCGCGCACCTCGGCCACCGGCGACCTGGTGCTCCTTGGTGACCAGGATCGCTCGCGGTGGGACCGCGCTCTGATCGCGGAGGGCATTGCCCTGATCGAGCGGGCGCTGCAATCGCGCGAGTTTGGCCCGTACACGCTGCAGGCGGCGATTTCGGCGGTCCATGCCGAGGCGCCGTCCGCGGATGCGACCGATTGGGCGCAGATCGTCGGGCTCTACGACGTCCTCTTGCAAATCGAGCCATCGCCCGTGGCCGAGCTGAACCGGGCGGTCGCGGTGGCCATGCGGGACGGGCCGGAGGCTGGCATCGCCCTGATCGACGCCATTCTGGAGCGCGGCGACCTGAGCGACTACCACCTTGCGCATTCGGCACGCGCGGAACTGAGCCGGCGCGCGGGACGGACGGAAGATGCGCGCGTGAGCTACCTCCGGGCCATCGACCTTACCCAGCAAGAGCCGGCCCGCCGCTTCCTCGAGCGACGTCTGGGCGACCTTGGCAGATAGGCGCGCCCGACCCAGTGCGAAATAAACGAACGCGCTGTCGATTTCTGACCCCGCCGGACGACTACCAGGAGAGCACCCATGCACCAGGGTCCGGAGGAACCGATGAAGTACTTGTGCCTCGTCTTTCGCGATGAAGCGGTCTGGAACGCGCTCTCCGGCGCCGACTACCGCCAACGTGTCGACGATCTGCTCGACTACCGGGAAGAGCTCCGGCAAGATGGCCATCTCCTCTCTGCCGATGCGCTCCAGCCAGCCCGGACGGTCACGGCCCTCCGCGTGCGGGATGGCGCCATGACTGTCACCGATGGCCCCTTCGTGGAGACGAAGGAACAATTGGGCGGGTGCTATCTGATCGAGGCCAGCGATCTCGATCAGGCCATTCGGGTTGCCGCGAAGATTCCCTCGGCGCCGCTGGCGACGATCGAGGTGCGACCGCTCAAGGAGCTGGAAGCACGCTTTCCGTCGCGGAACCACGAGTTCGCGAACGCTGGCCCGCGCTGAGGATGCCGGGCATTGTCGAGTTTCCCCGCCGCCGTTCGTCGCCAGAGTGAATGGCCGCAAACTGGCGGTACATCGACGATAAATGCAAGGAGCATTCGATGCGCAAGATTGTCTCGGGGTTGTTCATTTCGCTCGACGGCGTCTACGAGTCGCCAGATAGGTGGCACTTTCCCTATTTCGACGACGCGATGGGAAACGCGGTCGACGCGCAGATGAAGGCGGCGGATGCCATGATGCTGGGCCGGGTGACCTACCAGGAGTTCGCTAGTTACTGGCCCGACCAGTCGAACGACGAGGTGGACATCGCCGATTACATGAACCAGACGCCGAAGTACGTCGTTTCCACCACGCTCGACTCGGCCGATTGGCAGAACTCGACGCTTATTCGTGGTGATGTCGTGGCGGAGATCGCCAGGCTGAAAGAGCAGCCAGGCAAGAACATCTCCGTTGTCGGCAGTGGGACGCTCGTCCGCTCGCTGCTGGAGAATGGCCTTCTCGATGAGTTGCAGCTCCTGGTGCATCCGATCATCGTCGGCAGCGGCATGAAGCGGCTCTTCCCGGCCGAAAGCGCACAGGCGCCGCTGAAGCTCGTCGATTCCCAAACCTTCCCTACGGGTGTCCTCCATTTGACCTACCAGCCAGACAGCCGGTAGCCGGCAGCGCACGATTTCGGGTGGCGGAGCGCCACCCGAACGAACAGTACGAGGAAACATCGACCATGAAGCGACGTTCGTTTATTTCCGGAGCTATGGCGGCCAGCGCGGCGCTGGCCGCGGCATCAACCGGTTTCGCCCAGAATGGCCCCGAGACGGCCACGCCGCGAGCGGAGGGAGACCTGATGACCGACATGGTCCCGATCTCTGGCTACGCGCCGGTAAACGGCCTCGAGATGTACTACGAGATTCACGGCGTGGGCGAGCCATTGCTGCTCATGCATGGCGCCTACGGCACGATCGACCTGTGGGGGCCGATTCTGGAAACCCTGGCGCAGAACCATCAGGTGATCGCCATCGAGCCCCAGGGCCACGGCCACACTGCTGATATCGACCGCCCGATCCGCTACGAGACGATGACGGACGATGCTGCCGCCTTGCTGAAGCACCTCGACATCGAGCAGGCTGATGTCGTCGGCTTCAGCATGGGCGGCGGCGTCGCCCTCCAGCTTGCCATGCGCTACCCCGAGTTGGTGCGCAAGGTGGCGCCGATGTCGGTGTCGTACAACACCGATGGTGTCTACCCGGAGGTCTGGGCCGGGATCGATCAGATCACCCCCGAGATGTTTGCCGGATCGATCTTCGAAGAAGCGTACTTGCGAAATGCGCCGAATCCGGAAGACTGGCCGGTCCTGATCGAGAAACTGGTTGACCTCGACAGGCAGCCCTATTCCTTACCAGAGGAAGAGATTCGCGCGATCGAGGCGCCAATGCTCTTCGTCATCGGCGA
>CAYSXO010000424.1:0-3800 GCA_964434995.1 uncultured Sphaerobacteraceae bacterium | reverse complement strand
CACCATCCCGACCCGCAAGAGCCAAACCTTCACCACCGCGTCCGACAGCCAGCCGCAGGTCGAGATCAACGTGCTGCAGGGCGAGCGCCCAATGGCAACCGACAACAAGAGCCTTGGCAAGTTCATCCTCGACGGCATCCCACCGGCCCCGCGCGGCACGCCGAAGATCGACGTGACCTTCGACATCGATGCCAATGGCATCCTCAATGTCACGGCCAAGGATCAGGCGACTGGCAAGGAGCAGAAGATCACCATCACCGGCTCGTCTGGCCTCTCCGAGGCGGAGGTGCAGCGCATGGTGCAGGAGGCGGAGGCCAACGCCGAGGAGGACCGCAGGCGCCGCGAGGCGATTTCGCTCCGGAATGACGCTGAATCGATGACACTGCAGGCCGAGAATCTGCTTCGGGATCATGGCGACCGCATCCCCTCGGAGACGAAGCTCGACCTGGACAACAAGGTCGCCGCGGTCAAAGAGATTCTGGAGAACGATCCGCAAAATGCCGATCGCCTGCGCCCGGCTTACGAAGCCATGGTGCAAACGCTGACGCAGGCCGGCTCCGCCATGTACGAACAGGCTGAAGCTGCCTCTGGCGCCGGCATGGGCGCGGACGGCGCTGGCCCGGGAGCAGGCGCCAGTGACGAAGACGAGACGGTCGACGCCGAGTTCCGCGAGGTCGGCGGCCAGGGATAGTTGATCTGACTCGCCTAACACAGAGCCAGACGAGGGCGGCCATGGAGCCGCCCTCGTTCGTCGTTCCAGTCCATTGCGGATCGACATCGTCGCGACGCGAGCCGTACTCGTGCCGCGCGATGCGGCTTAGCCAGTTTTTCGGAACTGTTGAGAAACGGCGCGTACCATGGGCGCCATCGATTTGCCCGGCGCCGTCATCTCCCCCCTTCGGGGGCTACGGCGTTCCCGATGCAGGGTGGAACCAGGTGAACGCACTCCGGCCAGCCACGGCGGCACTCATTGCCCTTCTGCTTGGGTTGGCCCTGGCCATCACCGGCATCGTTGCCATGCGAGATTCCGGCTTCGATTCCACCGATGTCCTCGTTGCCGTTGTCGCCACCATGTGTATGACGCTCGCCCTGCTTCTGCCCATTCAGGTATCACCCGAAAAGAAGGACTACTTCGATACTGCCGTGATGATCGCCGCTGTCCTGCTGCTTCCTCCCGCCTTTGCCGCGGCAGCCATCGGCTCGGGAACCCTTGTCGCCCATGCTGTCCGGCCAGGAGCGCGCGATTGGGCCGGCGCGCTTTTCAGCACCGCTCAGGCGATGATCGTCGCGCTCATCGCGGCGCTCATTCTCGCCCTCGCGGGCTGGGACGCGGGTGAATCGACCTTTGCCAACTTGCGTCCGCTCATCGCTCTTCCGGTGGTGGCCGTCGTCAGCTTCGTCCTCAGCGCCATCCTGCATTCAACGGTTGTTGCCTCGGAGACGAGAGCGCCTGGCTTGCAGACCCTCCGCAATTCCCTCCGCGAGGATTTCCGTGTCGAGGCATTTTCCTACGCGTCTCTGGTCACCACCGGGATTCTGGCCGCCGTCGTGGCCATGCACGTACCCGGGGCGCTGCTCCTGCTCGTCATTCCAGTCGCGGCAACGTACGTCACGTTGCGCCATCAGACTCGGCTGCGCCAGGAAGCGGAACGGGCGCGGGTCATGAGCGATGCCAATCTGGTCGAAGCGCAGCGCCTGGCGCGGATCGGCAGTTGGGAATGGCATCCTGAATCGAGTCAGTGGATCTGGAGTGACGAGGTCTACCGTATCGCTGGCCTTGACCCCAAGGCCAGCTTTCCCATGTACCAGGATCTGCTCGACATTGTCGAACCTGCCGACCGCGAACGGGTTTCGGAGGTCTTTCGCCAAGCCCTGGCGACCAGGAAGCCTTTCGTTATCGAGCACCGGATTGTCCGCCCTAACGGGTCAACGCGCCACGTTCAACAACGCGGCGAGCCCCGGGAGGACTCAAGCGATGCACTCACCTTTCTTGGCACCATGCAGGACATCACCGACCGAGTTCGGGCCGAAGAAGCGATGCGCAAGGCCGCCATTGCGGCAGAGGACGCCGCTCGCGTCCGCTCGCAGCTCCTTTCGATGGCCTCCCACGATCTGCGGACGCCGCTCACCGCCATTCAGGGATACATCGAGGTCGTCGTTTCCGGCGGCGCGGGCGAGACCACGGAAGATCAGCGCGAGCTGCTCGGGATTGCCCATCGCAACGCGCTCCAGCTTACGGCCCTTGTCAACGATCTCCTCGATCTGTCCCGGATCGACGCCGGCCGGCTGCCGCTGTGGTTGCAGCCGACGCCCATCGGCGCGGCAATCGACCGCGTTTTGGAGACCGTTGCGCCGCTCGCCGCCGAAAAGGGACTGGAACTCTGCGGCAATGTCCCTGACGGCACGCTTGCGGTCAATGCCGATCCCGATCGCCTGCACCAGATTCTGCTCAACCTGGTGGGCAACGCGGTCAAGTTCACGGACCAGGGAACGATCACCATCGCCGCGCGCGCGGACAATGGCTCAGTCATTGTCGACGTGATCGACACCGGCATCGGCATTCCTTCCGATCAATTGCCCCAGGTGTTCGAGGAATTCAGTCAGGGGAGCGCCGAGGCGCGGCGCCGGGGCGGAACCGGGCTCGGTCTGGCCATAGTCCGGCATCTGGTCGACCTGCACGGTGGCGCCATCTCCGCCCGCAGCACGCCTGGTGAGGGGTCGACATTTACGCTGGTCCTGCCGGCAGCGCCAACCATGGCCGAGACTGGGAGCACGCTCTCCGCAACGCCGTGAGTCCGCGGATCGGCGCCCACCACGCTCGGCTCTGCAATGGCGATCCGTGATGAGCTGACTGCACTGCGCCAAACGGTCGCCGCGCGCCGCGAGGAGGCGCGGCCATAGCGCCACCTCGTGACGGCGGCGACGGCGCCTCCGCTTGCGAGCGCACGTAGACCCGACGCAGATTTGACTCGGTGGACAGCAGCTTGCGCCACAGCGTCGTTCGCCAGGCTGACATGGCGGCGCACAGCGGTCCTCACCGTTGACCACCACCACACCTCTACGCCGCTGCAACAGCGCGGCCCACAGCAGTGCTGGAGAAGCGGCGTACAGCAGTCGCCGACTCCATTGCATTGGCTCTGCCCGAAGGGACACGACACGCGGCAGAATGGGTCACCCCCGCCACCAGGGCGCTCGCACTCTTCGTTCGGCCCGCGGCAGATGCGAAAGCCAGCCCCGCAACACTTCTGACCCGCCGGACAGCACTCGCCCGCGCCGCTCGCGCAGCGAAACGCAGTGGTCTCGCATTCCGGCTTGCAGACATCCCCGTCGGGAAGCCGAAAGCAGGCGCCATTCGGGCCGCAACAGACACCGGTCGACACGCAGCACTTTTCGCCACGAGGACATCACTCGGCAGTGGGAAGCCCTCCAGGACCGCCACAGCGGGCCGTCCCGCTCGCGCACGACGCCTGGGCTGCCACTCGGCCACCGCCCGTAAGCGCGCCCACCACCAGTGCGACGGTGGACCTCGCGATGCTTCGCCGAGTTGGGGCGGAGGATAACGCGCGGGAAAGCGCATCGAAGCGTTCGGCATCCATGGCTGGTCTCCATCGTCACGATGCAATGGCGGGAAGATGACGATAGGGGGAGGTCAGATGCTCTGGGCGGCTGTCGTTTCTGATGGCAGTGTTTCCCGCGAATCGCTCCTCCTGAAGGCCTTCGTCGCTGGCTCAGACGCTGGTTGCGAGATACTGTCGATCGCGACTCGAACCCGGCCGCGGCACGTAGTTTTGGGCCGCGGA
>CAYSXO010000423.1:0-3819 GCA_964434995.1 uncultured Sphaerobacteraceae bacterium | reverse complement strand
TCCGAGAGGGATACGCTGGAGCCGTTGCCCCATCGCGCAAGCCAGGATCGATGCGGCCCAGATCGCCCAAGGCCATCGAGCGGACGACCACGAACTCCACCGGCGCGCCCGGATTGGCATGGCCGAAGCGCTGCAGATGCGCGGCGTGGAAGCGATCCGACACCGCCCGGTTGAAATCGGCCTCCAGAGGCTCGCCCGCGCCAAGGAGCGGGATGGTCAGGGTGTACTCCTGGCCGACGTACCGAATGTCGACGGCGTGCGCGACGCGGCCCGTCTCCCGCGTGATCGCTTCATCCTCGAGGGAGACGAAGCCCTCTTCCTCCAGCTCGGCCAGCGTTTCGGCGAGATGATCGTGATCGAGCACGGCCAGCGGCGTGTAGTAGGTCCGGCTGAAATCCTTGCGAATCTCCGTCTCCAGCATGCCCCAGGCGGAGAACGCGCCGGGGAAGGGAGGGACGATCACCTCGCGGATGCCCAGCTCCCGCGCCAGGAAGACCGCGTGCATGGCGCCCGCGCCACCGAAGGCAACCAGAGCAAAGTCGCGCGGCTCGATCCCCTTTTCGACGGTCAGGGTGCGGATGGCCTGCGCCATCTTGGCGTTGATGACGTCGCATATCCCCTCGGCCAGCTCCACGACATCGAGGCCAAGCTCGGTAGCGAGCGTTCTGACGGCACGCTCGGCGGCCTCGCGATCGAGCGTCATCTGCCCGCCAGCGAAGGCCGTGGGATCGACCCGGCCAAGGACGAGATTGGCGTCGGTGACGGTGGGACGGTCTCCGCCACGGCCATAGGCCGCTGGGCCGGGGTCCGCGCCGGCGCTTTGTGGGCCGACGCGCAACCCGCCGGCCTCGCTGTAGGCCAGCGAGCCGCCGCCCGCGCCGATGGTGTGAATATTGACCACCGACATCAGGAGCGGGAAGCCCTCGAACGTCGTCTCCGACGAGACATCCGGCTTGCCATCGACAATCAGGCTGACATCGAAGCTGGTGCCGCCCATATCGACGCAGATCAGGTTCGGACGGTCGAGAATGCGCGCCAGCGCGGCTCCACCCATAGCCCCGCCGACCGGGCCGGAGAGGATCGTCTGCAAGGAGAGGTCACGCGCCGAGCGCGACGTAACGATGCCGCCGCTCGATTGCATGACGTGCAGTGGCACGGTCAGGCCGCGCTCCTGCATTTCCACCTCGAGCCGTTCCAGATAGCGGCGGACGACTGGCGCGATATAGGCGTCGATGACCGTCGACGAGGTGCGCTCGTACTCGCGCCATTCGCGAGCGACCTGATGGGAGAGGGAGACGGAGATGCCGTCCAGCTCGTCAGCCAGAATCTCGCCCGCGCGCAACTCGTGCGCCGGATTGAGATAGCTGAAGAGGAAGGCCACGGCGACCGCGCCGAAGCCCTCGTCGCGCGCCCGCCGGGCGGCCGCGCGGATGGCCGCCTCGTCGAGCGGCTGCAGCTCCTCGCCCGCGTAGTTGAGCCGCCCCGCGATCTCGACAATGTCACCGCGCGGCACGAGCGGCGTCGGCTTGCGATAGTGAATGTCGTAAAGGCGCGTGCGATTGCCGCGCGCGATGTGATAGACGTCCCCCGCGCCCTCGGTCGCAAGCAGGAGCACCCTCTCGCCACGGCGCTGCAGGAAGGCGTTGAGCCCCTGCGTTGTGCCGTGGACCGTGAACGCGATGTCCGCTGGCGATGCGACCACCTGATCGAGCGCGGCGAAAACTCCCTGGGTCAGGTCGCGCGGCGTTGTCGACGCTTTGCCGGCCACATACTCGCCGGTTGCCTCGTCATAGGCGACAACATCGGTGAACGTTCCACCGATGTCCATGGATACCCGATATCGGCTCACGTCGATCCTCTCGCCATGCGAGCCGCGAGCGCCACAAGGAGGGAGCGGCCGCCCGACTCCTCTCCTGGCGTGGCCGCGACGCCGCCAGGCCCTGAACTTGCCGCGCCAATCGTGTTCGCGATTATGGGTGCAATGAACATGCGAGGCAAGCGCATGCAACGGCGCGGCAATGCCCGGCACGCGGCTACCGGCACTGATACGATTCGGCAACGGAATTGCGCGGCATCGCGAACGTGGGAGTAGGAACGTGGCTTTGGGTGAGGCTGGAGAGCCGGGAATGTACGATACCCTGATCATTGGCGGAGACGTGGTCGATCCGGCGGCGGATCTGCTGGGCAAGCTCGATATCGCCATTCGCGATGGCCAGATCGTCGAGGTCGCGCCCAACCTGGACCGCGCGTCCGCGCGCGAGGTGATCGACGCCACCGGCCAGATCGTGACGCCTGGGCTGATCGACCTGCACACGCACATCTACTGGGGAGCGACGTACTGGGGCATCGAAGCCGATCCGGTCGCCGCGCGCTCGGGGGTGACCACCTGGCTCGACGTCGGCTCGGCCGGCTCGTACTCCTGGCCGGGGTTTCGCCGCTACATCGCCGAGCCGAGCCGGACGCGGGTTTATGCGCTGCTCAACCTTTCGGCGATCGGGTTGATCGCGCCGACGTGGGAGTTCGCCAACCTCGACTATTGCGATGTCGACCTGGCCGAGACGATGGTCAACGAGAACCGCGACCTCATCCTCGGCATCAAGGCGCGCATCGACGGCAATACCACGCGCGGCACCGGCATTCGCCCGCTGGAGATGGCGCGCGAGCTGGCCGATCGGGTAGAGCTGCCGTTGATGGTCCATATCGGCAACGGCCCACCGACCCTGGCCGAGGTCACGCATCTGCTGCGGCCCGGCGACATCCTGACTCACTGTTTCACTGGCGGCGACATGCGCATTGTCGATGACGCGGGCGTGCCCGACCCGGCGATCCTGGAGTTGCGCGACCGCGGCCTGATCCTCGACATCGGGCATGGCACGGGGTCGTTCTCATACAAGACCGCCGAGGCGATGCTTGCCGCGGGCGTCATGCCGGACGTCATCTCCTCCGATATTCACCAGATGGCCATTCAAGGCCCGATGTTCGACATGCCGACCACGCTCTCCAAGTTCCTCAACCTTGGCCTCAGCCTGCCGGACGTGATCGAACGCGCCACATCCCGGCCAGCGGCGGCGATGCGCAAACCGGAATTGGGCTCGCTCAGGCCGGGCAGCGCGGCCGATGCGGCGATCTTCCGATTGGAGGAAGGGGATTACCTCTTCCGCGACGTGCACATGAACCCCCGGCGCGGCAACCAGCGCCTGATCAACACCATGACCCTGGTCGACGGCGAGGTTCTGCCCTGCACCCCCGAAAGCCCGCTCCACCTCTGGGCGAAGATTCCAGAGCACCAGCGCGGGGTTCAGGATCCGAAGCTGGAGCGGATGGAGAGATAGGCTCCGGGAAAGCCCTCACCCCGGCCCCTCTCCCAGTGCGCTGGCTGACAAGGAGAGGTATTGACTCAGGCAAGGCCGTTGCCGCGACGACCCCTCACCCCAACCCCTCTCCCATGGCGATGGGAGCGGGGCGTGTGCCCGCCGCGATGGCGAAGACCCCGGCATGCCTCCCCCTCTCAGCAAGTGCGCTGAGAGAGGGGACCGCTGGCTGCCGCGGACGGCAGTGCGAGGGGGCCTTCTGGGTCAGGGGCAGCGGAGAATGCTCGCCACTCAGGCACGCTCCCGCCCGGCGATGCTCCGTTCATGAAACGGCTCGACGAAGGCCATCGCTTCAACCGTCCCAGCACGAGGGAGTTGCGCTCGCGGCAGACACTCGCGGATACCGTTCGTCGTTGACTTCTGCTGTACGGAACGCCGACTCGTCGATGAAGTCGATGGGGACATGCACGAAACGCGGGTCGGGCGTGACGCTGAACGGGGAGCAGTG
>CAYSXO010000422.1:0-3835 GCA_964434995.1 uncultured Sphaerobacteraceae bacterium | reverse complement strand
ATCGAACGCGCGGAGGGCATGATCGAAAAGGGGAGGTGCGCCGGGACTGTCGGCTTTCCCGATCTGCGGGCGGGGGAGATTGGCCTCGTCTTCGCAACGGTCATTGCCCGCAAGAATCAGGGTCTCAATAGCGGAATCGATTTCCGCACCCATGAGATCGCCTACGCGCACGCGCAGGGGCAGCTTGCCTTCTATCGGGAGCTGGAGCGGCAGGGAATCATCCGCCTGGTGCGCTCGGCGGCCAATCTGGCGGCTTGGCGAGCGGCCTGGAACGCCGATCCGGCGAACGCCCCGTTCGGCTTCGTCCTGCTCATGGAGGGCGCTGACCCGATCGTGGAGCCGGAGCAGGCGCGGCTCTGGTGGGAGGACGGGCTGCGCATCGTCGGGCCGGTCCACTATGGCCCGAGCGCCTACGCCTTTGGCACCGGCAGCGCCGGGCCATTCAGCGCGAAGGGGCGTGATCTGCTGCGGGTGATGGGCGAGCTGGGGATGATCCTCGATGTCTCGCACCTGACGGACCAGAGCTTCCATGAGGCGCTCGACCGCTTCAACGGGCCGGTGCTCGCCAGTCATTCCAACTGCCGGTCCCTGGCGCCAGGCGACCGCCAACTCGACGATGCCATGATTCGCCGCATGATCGAGCGCGGCGGCGTGATCGGCGCGGTGATGGACGCCTGGATGCTGCAACCGAACTGGGAGCGCGGGGTCACCACCAACGAGAACGTCTCCCTGGAGAATGTCGTCGACCAGATCGACCACGTTTGCCAGCTCGCGGGGAACAGCCGCCACGCGGCCATCGGCACCGATCTCGACGGCGGCTACGGCATCGAGCAGACGCCGCGCGATCTCGATACCATCGCCGACGTGCAGAAGATTCCCGATCTGTTGCGGAAGCGCGGCTACTGTGATGAGGACATCGCGGCCATCATGCACGGCAACTGGCTGCGGTTCATGGCGAAACACCTCCCGGCCAGTTGACCGGGAGTATTCCCGAGCGATACTCACCTTCACCAACGAAAGGCGACGCAAAGATGCCCGAGTCATCCGCATCTGTTCCCGAACTGACCACCCGGTTCACCGCGATAGCCGGCGTGCGCTACCCCATCGTGCTCGGGGGTATGGGGCCGCCATCGACGTCGCCGGAACTGGTGGCGGCGGTCGGCAATGCGGGCGGACTGGGCATCATGGGCTGTAGTGGCCTGAGCGCCGACGATGTGACCCGGCACGCGGCCCGTATCCGCGAATTGACCGATGCGCCGTTCGGACTCAATCTGCTGCTCTTCATGAGCAGCGACGCACAGATCGAGACGTTGCTGGCGCAGCGGCCTCCGGTGGCCTCGTTTGCCTGGGCGCGCGCCGATCAGCCGCTCGATGCCATCTTCGCGCGGGCCAAAGCCGCCGGCAGCCTGGTCGTGCACATGGTTTCCGATGTCGCGGAGGCCCGGCGCGTCGCCGAAGCCGGCGCGGACGTGATCGTGGCGCAGGGAACCGAGGGCGGCGGGCATGTCGGTGTGATGGGGACGATGCCGCTCGTGCCGCAGGTGGTCGACGCGGTGGCGCCCATTCCGGTGCTGGCCGCGGGGGGCATCGCTGATGGCCGCGGCGTGGCCGCCGCGTTGATGCTGGGCGCGGAAGGGGCGCTGCTGGGCACCCGTTTCCTGGCCACGGTCGAATCGCCGATACCCGACGCCGTGAAGCAGGTCATCGTGGAGAGCGACGGCTACGACACCGATCTCACGGAGATTCCCGACATCGCGAGCGGCCGGGTCTGGCCGGGCGCGCTTGCCCGCACCTGGCGCAACGCGTTTCTGCGCGAGTGGGCCGGGCGAGAGTGGGAGCTGCGCAAGCGGCAACCGGAGGTGGCGGCCGAAGTTGCCGCTGCCCGTGCTGCCGTCGACGTGCAGAACATGCCGATTCTCTTCGGGCAGGATGCCGGGCTCATCACCTCGATTGAGCCAGTCGCCGGCCTGATCGCGCGGATCGTGATGGATGCCAGTGCTCGTGTCGGAGGGAGCAGGCAATAGGGAAGGGCGAGGAAGTGATGCGTCGACTTCCGCTGGCGACGCCCTTTGCTCGCCGCGCGGCCAGGTTCCAGATGGCGGTACGCCGCGCGACGGCATCTGTCCAGATCACAGAATTCGAACGTCCGGGAGTGTCTCCGCCATGTCCCGGCGCCGCGAGCTGAACATCAGGAGAACGTCATGCGTGGTCAGGCTAACGATCGAAACTTGGGCGCAGTCCTGACGCGCCGGGATGCGGTAAAGATGGGGCTCGCCGCCGCCGGAACCCTGGGCGCTGGGCGAATCGGCCAAACCGCGGCCGCGCCGCTGCGCCAGGCGACCCCGGCGGCAAGTGCGCCAGAGGACCAGGCCGAGGCCATTGTCGCCATCGCCCGCGAGACGATGGCGAAACACGACCTCAAAGCGGTCATCCTGCGCGTGACCATCGCTGGCGAGGACGTGGTGACCACTGCCCTGGGCGAGTCGATGACCGGCGTGCCGGCCACGCCGGAGATGCGCTTTCGCAACGGGGCCGTTGCCTTCGCTTACCTCTCCACACTGCTCCTGCGTTTTGTCGACCAGGGGCTGGTCAACCTCGACGACACCATCGATGCCTGGCTGCCCGATCTTCCTGACTCCGACAAGGTCACCCTGCGCATGGTCACCAACAACACGGCGGGCTACCCCGATTATGTGCAGAACACGACCCTGCTGCTGGAGTTGGCCGAGCGTCCCTTCCGGCAGTGGACGAATCAGGAGTTGATCGAGATCGGTCTCTCCACGCCGCGGCTCTTCGCGCCGGGGACGAACTGGGACTATTCGCACACCAACTTCGTGATCCTGGCCGAGGCGCTGGAAACGATCGGCGGCAAACCGCTCGATGTGCTGATGCAGGAGCAGGTGCTGGGACCCATGGGGCTGCGCAATACGGTCGCTTCCGCGACCCCGGCCATCCCGGAGCCGGCCCTGCATGCCTTCAGCGCGGAGCGCCGCCAGCACTTCGGCATCGCCCCCGGCATTCGCTTCTACGAGGAGTGCACCTACTGGAATCCCTCCTGGACGGTGGCCGCGGGGATGGTGCAGACGACCGACATCGTCGACGTGGCCACGACGATGGCGGCGGTCGGGGAGGGGACGATCCTCTCGCCGGCGTCGCACCAGGCGCAGATCAACCCCGAGCTGCTGGGCTTCGGCACGCCCATCGCGGGCTGCGCGGGCTGCCGCACCATGACCGAGGTCTACAACTACGGGCTGGGCGTGGTGCTGCATGGCCAGTGGATCCTGCAGAACCCGCTCTTCAGCGGCTACGCCGCGATCGGCGCCTATTACCCGCCCGCAAAGCTCGCGGTGGCCGTGGCCACGACCTTCGGCGAGGGGAGCTTCGACGAGCAGGGCGCCTACACGAGCGGCTGGCAGGCCATCTTCGAGGCGATCGGCAACGAGCTCGCCCCGGAGGCGATGCCCGCCAGCAGGTAGCCGCTCCATTCTGCTGCTTTGCAGAATTCCCTATTGCCGGCCGTGGATCGGCCAGCGTCGCCAGGTCGTCGACCACGGCGAGTTCAGGGGGAGCGCGACGGATCGCCGCATTGTCGCCTGTGCTTGCTGCTAGCATTCGCGCTTGCAGCGAGAGCCGAGGTGTGGGCCGGACCTCTGGACGATCCAGAGCACCTTCCCGGGAGTGGACGGCCCCACAACCAGTTCAGCGACGGGCGCAGCCCGCGCCCTACCTCGGCAGTGTGCAGAAGTAGGGGACGAAGCGTCGTGATGCGAGACAACGACGAACTGCTCAGTGAGCGATGGCGCGGGTTGATGCTGGTGTTGGCGTTTCTCCTGGC
>CAYSXO010000421.1:0-3870 GCA_964434995.1 uncultured Sphaerobacteraceae bacterium | reverse complement strand
CATAGGCGACAGCGCACGCGCGAAGCCATTGAGCTTCGCATCGCTGCTCCACCCCTTTGACCGCCGCGAAGAAGGATCGGACGAGGCCTGGCTACGCGACCTCCTGGCTCGCAAGGTCCAGCGCGCGGCCGCGGCCTTGCTCGCGGGAATCGAAATGGGGGATAGCGATCGGATCTCGTCCGCGGCCCAGCATCTGGCGGGACTTGGCCACGGCCTGACGCCCTCGGGCGACGATGTCCTGATCGGCGTCTGTGGCGCGCTGGCTCTGGCCGGAGCGGCCCTGCCAGCCAGCGCGGGCGGAATCCGAGGCGCCGATAGTCACCAGGACCAAGTTGCCGCAATCGCCGCTGCCGCGACGGGCCGAACGACCCTGTTGAGCGAGACCTGGCTCGAACACGCCGCTCGTGGTGACTTCAGCGCGGAGTTTGGCCACGTTCTCGTCGCCCTCGCCAATCCCGGACCCTCCGAATTTGATGCGGCGATCGCGCGGCTGTTGGCGATCGGCGAGCTTTCCGGTCTCGACACCGCCATGGGATTGCTGCTCGGAGGGCGCGCGGTTCTTGTCCGCTGCCACCACGGACAGGATTCGCAGGCAATCGGCCGGGATCCGTGGAGCGCCCACGAGGCCCAGCACCTTCCCTGCACGGCGCACTCGCAGGAATCCAGAAGTGATGGGTGATGGATCATGGGGTGATAGGAAAATCGGCGGACGGTTGGCGCCGGCCGCTGAACACCCCATCACCCGACAAACGACGACTGCCGTCGCTCGTCTCAAGAATCGCCAACGGGTGAAGTGCCGGCCACCATTCGCCGGAACGGCATCATTGGTTGGTTGAATGTCGACTCCACCTCTGCCGCCGAAAAGAAACCGACGCACTTTGCCGTTTCGGCGCCGGGGTTGCGCGCGCCGTTCGGCACCATCGCTGGAGTGAGCGCCGCCTGTCCCGCCCGGAGCAGTCCCTTCGGACGTTCCGGCTCACGACAGCTATGCGCTCGGCGGCGCGAACATCTCCAATTGGACGTTGTCGGGGTCGCGAAAGACCAGGATCGAGCCGAACGGCCGGTCCTCGATCGGCGACTGGGTGCAAGGGGTATTGGCCATGGCCGCCTGGCGCACCCCCAGCGCTTCCAGGTGAGCCTGCCACTCATCCAGATCAGCGCGGCTGGGGACCAGCAGCCCGACGTGGTCCAGACCAGTCCGCGTCTCGGCGAAGACCTCGCTATCGTTGGCGTCGTGCCGGTGGAGGGCAAAGACGAGTTGCCACTCCCCATCAGCGAGAATCTTGCCTGTGCCCCCTGGGTGTGGCACCTCCATCTGGAAACTGACTCCGAAAACGCGCTCGTACCAGGCAATACTCGCGTCGAGATCGGTTACCGTGATCGCGATGTGATGCAGACGTGGTTGTGCTGGGCTCGGCATGGCAACCCCCATGGGTTCGGCGCTCGTTACGGGCGGTTCTTCCGATTTCTGGACGCTTTCGGCCGTTGCCCTCCTTCCTCCAGAAAACTCGCATCGGCTTCGGGCGGCGCCCACTTCGTGCGGAAGAGCGCCACTGCTGCCGGAATCTGGCTTCCGAATCTCCCCGACCCGATCGGCAGGTCGGGCGCGTTGGCCATGTGCTGGGCCGTGAGGCCATGAATCATGCCAATGAGCAGATCGCGCGCTTGGACAACTGGCATGTCCAGCACGATCTGCTCACTGGCGACGGCGTCCGCCAGAAATTGCTCGAACGCTGCTGGAGCCCGAAAGCTCTCCTCCAGGCTTTCAGCGGAAGGGACGAAGCCGGGGACGGGGCGTTCATAGGCGAGTTGGTAGAGTTGCGGGTTCTCCTGAGCAAACCGCATGTAGGTCTCGAAGCGAGATTGGAGCCGGTCCCAGAAGTCTTCCATGCCGGCTTCGCCGCGATCGCTGTACTCGGCACGTAGCCGGACCGCCATCAGGAAGAGCGCGTCGTACAGGGCCATCTTGCTCGGGAAATAGGCATACAGCGACGGGGCCTGCATGCTCACCCGGCGGGCCACTTCGCGCAGGCTGAGCGCGGCGACGCCCTGTTCGCGCATCACGGCAAGGGCCGCCTCCAGAATTGCGCCGCGCACCTCCTCCCGGTTGCGCTGCCGGCGTTCTGCTGGCGACGGCAACGGAGATGGCGATGGGGATGACTGGGCGGTCGAGCGCATGCTGGCCTCGCTGATCGGTCCTTTTGCGACGAATTTACGGATGATAGTTTTAACGAACAGTGTTAGATTTCCCGATCAACGTACTGCCGAGATGGAATCCTGTCAAGATGTGCAGAAAGGAATGCCCGAACCCTCGCGAAGCCGTGACGCGGTCCCGCGAGGGTTCGGCTTGACGGGGGAGGTGCGCACCCATGGTCCCGGCGTCGCCCCGCGATGAGGCGCCCACACGAGGCGCACGCGCGCTCGGGCGCCTTCGTCGTTCTCGCCGCGCCAGGAGATCGAGCACGCCACGACGAGGTGACGCCGCCGAGCACCAAGCCTTGCACCCGAGTCGTGACGCTATGGTGGATCAACCGGCCCCGAAGCTCCAGCGTGCGCGGTCAGCACGCGCCGCGTGATGGCGGCCACCTCCTCGGCCCTCATTGCCCGCCCGGCCGCAATCGCCGCCCGCGCGCCATCATCACCCAGGGCTTCTCCGGCAATGCGCCGTGCGCGCTCGTAGGCTGCCCGCTCTGGCAGAGCCTGCGCCGCGCCAATGCGCTCGGCAATGACGTCTGCTCCTGCCAGAAGGGTGAGCGCCACTTCCTGAGCGCCAACGTCCGCCGCCAGAACCGCCGTACGGCGAACGACTTCGGCTAGCCGCTCCGACGATCCGATCCGTTGATACAGCGTCAATGCCTCGGCAAGCGCCTCCGCCGCGCGCGGGTGAGCGCCCATCTCCGTATGAATCAGCCCGAGATACGACTGAGCTGCCGCGGTGCTCCAGGGATCTCCGGCCTCCCGGCCCAGGGCGAGGGCTTCGTGACACAGCCGGTCTGCACTCGCGAAATCGCCCCGGCCGTAGCGCACAACCCCAAGGTGGTAAAGGGTCACCGCCGTATTGACCGGGTCATGCACCTGGTCAAAGAGGTCTCCCGCCTCGGTGAACAGGCGCTCGGCCTCCATATACGCTCCCGTGTCCTCGGCAACATTGCCCAGCACGGTCAGCGCATAAGCCAGACCGACCGGGTCGCCAATCGCTCTCCAGAGGCTGATGCCATCCTCCAGGTAAGGCCGGGCGCTGTCGTCGTCCCCCTGAAAATGCGCCAGGGCTCCCAACCCGACAAGCGCCTTCGCCCGCGCGTGGATCGCCTCCGGGATGCCCTTCCCGATGGCGAGCGCCCGTTCCAGCCAGTGCCGCCCCTCGTGGAGATGACTGTGGTAGTACCAGAAGAGCCAGAGTGCGCCGGCCAGCCGCACCCCCCGCAATTGATCCACCGCGTCACGCTCTGCACGAAACGCCCAGGTCAACCCCGCCCGAATGTTGTCATGCTCCTGCTCGACCCGGTCGATCCAGCCCGCATCGACGGCGCTGATGAGGTGGGTCTCCGCCTCCTCGGCGAGGTGCAGGAAAAAATCGAGGTGACGCCGGGCGGTTGCTTCATCCTCGCCTGCCGCCTGGAGCCGCTCGAGCCCGAACTCCCGGACCGTCTCGAGCATCTGGTAATGAACGTCGTCGTCGCCCGGCGCCTGACGAAGCAGGCTCTGCTCGATCAGGACGACGATGCCGTCGAGGACGGACGGAGGGGGATGGGGGAGTCGGGGGAGAGGGGGACTGCCCAGTCGGGCGTTCCCGGCGGCCGATCCCGGGGCTGAGCTGTCCGTGTTCTCTCCCCCTACCCCCCTTTCCCCCCACCCCCCTATGGACTCCGC
>CAYSXO010000420.1:0-3878 GCA_964434995.1 uncultured Sphaerobacteraceae bacterium | reverse complement strand
GGCGCGGTCGGGCAATGGGGCGCCCTCCCGGTTTCGCAATGTCTTGATGGCGCTGAAGATGTAGTCCCAGCGCCCGGCGTTCAGCCCAGCCGCGTGGTCACGCAGCTCGTAGAGGATTTCTTCCATCTCGAAGGCGGCAGGAAGCGTTTCGACCAGGACGGTGGCGCGAATCGTGCCGCGCGGAATGCCGAGGGCATCCTGCGCCGCGTTGAAAACATCGTTCCAGAGCCGGGCCTCGCGGTGGCTCTGCAATTTCGGGAGGTAGCAGTACGGTCCGGACCCGCGATCGATCAGCTCACGGGCGTTGTGGAACATATAGAAGCCAAAGTCGAAAAGGCTTCCCGATACCGGCTCGCCATCGACGGCCATATGCCGCTCGTTGAGATGCCATCCGCGTGGGCGGACCAACAGAGTGGCGGTTTCCGGATTGAGATGGTATTCCCGCCCGTCAGGGTTCTGGAACGCGATCGTGCGGCGCACGGCGTCGTACAGGTTTTGCTGTCCATCGACCACGTTGTGCCATGTCGGGGAGGACGCATCCTCCAGGTCGGCCATGAAGACCTTTGCCCCGGAATTGAGTGCGTTGATGACCATCTTGCGGTCGCAGGGGCCGGTAATCTCGACACGGCGGTCGAGCAGATCGTCTGGCGCGGCGGCGACGCTCCAGTCGCCTTCGCGCACGCTGGCCGTTTCGTCGAGAAACCCGAGGTCCGCGCCGGTGTCGATGGCAGCCTGCCGCGCCTCGCGCTCTGCCAACAGTTCGAGGCGGCGCGCGTTGAACTGCCGGTGCAGGGATGCCACAAAGGCCAGAGCGTCCGGGCTGACGATTGCCTCGAGCGCGGGATCGACAGGCGCGGTGAGGACGATGCCATCGTTCAAAGAACTACTCCAGTGCGATAGTGCGGGGAGTGCCGCTGGCAGCGGCCAATGCAGCAGCGTTCTACCCGCGGCCCGCGTGGGCCGCCAGTCCGGCCACGCATGACGGACGCTCGATGGAAGGCCCGGCCATCATAGCGCATTGGCGCTGCCAGCGGCGGGGAGTGCAAACAGTGTAAGGGGCAGGGCAACTGCCCCGCCCCTCTATTCGGACTCCCGCGCTACGGAAGGTAGAGCAGCGGATCCTGCGCTACACCATCGACCTGGACGATGAAGTGCACGTGTGGCCCGGTGGAGATACCGGTGCTGCCAACCGGCCCAATAACGTCACCTTTGGACACTGCCTGGCCGGCCGAAACCCACGGCAGCTCCGCCATATGTCCGTACAACGTCTTGAACCCGTTGCCGTGGTCGATCTTGACGTAGTAGCCGAGCCCGCAGTCGCACCAGCCGGAGTACTCAACCGTGCCGCCATCCGCGGCAAGGAGCGGCGTGTACGCGGGAGCGGCCAGGTCGGCGCCATTGTGGAAGTTGCAGCCAACCGCCGAATCCCACGGCTCGAACCAGTAAGGGCTACAACCGAATGCCTGCGTGAAGGTCCAACTGTCGAGCGGGTACTGCATCGACCCGGTGGCCACGCCCGGCACCGAGACTTTCGGCGGGATCACTTCCTGGGCGGCGGCAGCGCCGGGCTGATCCGCGTAGGTCAGGTAGTTGCCGACGACGAATCCCGTCACCTCGCCGTCAGTGATGAGGTACCACGGGTTGCCGATGGGATCGTACGTGGGGCCGTCCATCACCTGAACGACGTCGTCCTCGGGCACAATGCCGATGCGCTCGGCATCTGGTGCGCCGTCCGCGCGAATGTTGACGCCAACGCCGTCGTCGGTGTTCGCGGCGACATAGGAACCCGCCTGGAAGAATTCCGCAACCTTACTGGCGATTTCCGATGTTGCCGTGTCAACCCATTCGTTGCTTGCGGCCGGTTCGCTCCATGCCTCAGCCGGGGCGAGATAGGCGCCTGAGACCCAGCCGACCAGCCCGTCGACCTGCACGGGCCACCAGCGGCTCCCTTCGGTATAAACCGTGTCGAGTTCATCGACCCGCAACTCAACCATGGTTTGATAGGAGAGGGCGCGCACGGTTGGGCTGCCGGATCCGGGATCCTGGCGCATGTTTACACCCTCGGGCTCGGAAACGCTCGCAACCGCGTTCGTCAGATCCCATGTCGCCAGGTACTGCTCTTCCGCCGGCGCGGTCGCGCCTTCGCCTCCCAGGGCAGGCTCTGCCGGCGCCGGGGGCGCGATCGCCTGAGCGCTCTCGGCTTGCGGGAACGATCCGTAGCCGCCGATTTCGAGATAGAACCCGGCGACCCAGCCTTCGACGCCCGCGTCGCTGATCGGCCACCACTGGGTAACGCCATCCGGATCATAGACCGTATCGGCCTCGTATGTCCTCAGATCGACCGTCGTTCCCTCGGCGACGGTCGTCAGCACCTCGGCGCCGAACCCTGGCTCGGAGCGCAGGAGAACGCCATCCGAGCTGTGGACGATCGTGCCCCAACCACCACCTTCGGCCCTGGCCATGCCAACAGATCCTGGCGAAACCGGAGCAATTGCCGCGCTCAGTACGGAGAACGCCAGCGCGATTGCGGTGATCCGCCGTCTTGCGCGCGCGGCTGCACGACCGCGTTTCATGTCCCTTCCCTCCTGGCGAATGGCCCAGCCATTGCCGCGCGGCGCTTCCGCCATGGCGGCATGCCCGCACCGCGAGCGTGTCCGCCTGGTCGTGGCCTCCACGGCTCTCGCCGTTGGTCACGCCTCTTGATCTCCGAGCGGGAGCAATACGGGGGGAGTGGGGACACTGGACGGTCCACACACGTTGCTTCGAGCGCACGATACAACGATGAGAAGGCCTTCGCAACTAATGCAAAACCTGTGACATTGAGTCACAAAATGAAGCACATGGTGTCAGCGAGGCATTGCGGGAGATCGCTTGCGGTCGCTGCTTCGAGTTGCCGGTGACGAATTCGGCCCCAATCGGATACCCGCTGGCCGGCCGGAGGTCGCGTCGCTGAAGCGCGAATCGACGCGCCGTGACATGCCGTCCCGGTCTGGCCCATTTTTCCCAACCGCGAGTTGCACCCTTCGACTGGAGCGCCACGCCAGATTTGGGACTGAGGTACCCTCTGCTATAATCGCCCGTTGGCAATTCGCCATGGGCCAGGCGGGGTGCGAAGACGCTGGATTCACCGCCAAGCCGTTCTCCCGGCCTGGCTCAGGCTGACGTTCAGCTGGCCCGACGAACCGCCGCATATGTGAGGGGACGCGCAAGCGTGAAGGTGACTATTGAGCGGCTGCCCGAAAGCCGCGTTCAGCTCGAGATCACGGCCGAGGAAGCTGAAACGGCGAGCGCCATGCAACGCGCTGTCCGCAAGGTGGGGAACCAGATTACGCTGCCCGGGTTTCGCAAGGGCAGGGCGCCACGGGCGATGATCGAGAAGGCTTACGGGCCGGAGGTCTTCGAGGAAGAGGCGAATCGCTTCCTGATGACCGACCTTTACCGGCAAGCGCTGGAGAAGGAAGATCTGACGCCGGTCGGCGACCCCGAGGTCGACATCACCTCGACCTCGCCCCTTTCCTATGTGGTGATCGTTCCCGTCTATCCAAAGATTGAGCTCGGCGATTATCGGTCGGTGCGCATCGATCCGATCGATGCCGCCGTGGACGACGAGGCAGTCGACACCGTCGTCGATGCCCTGCGGCGAGCGCACAGCCCGTGGGTCGATCCCGAAGGGGAGGGGCTGTCAGTTGGGGCTGGCCTTGAACTGACCCCGAAGTCGCGTCATCCTCGCGAGGGCGACCAGGTCACCATTGACTACACCGTTGATGAGGATGGGGAGAGCGCGGAAGAGCCGGTGCAGGATGCCGTCTTTGTACTCGGTGAAAGCGGGCTCCTCCAGACGGTAGAAGATGCGATCAAGGGAATTCGCGTTGGCGAAT
>CAYSXO010000419.1:0-3900 GCA_964434995.1 uncultured Sphaerobacteraceae bacterium | reverse complement strand
GAGACGCGCGCCCCATAGATCGTGCGGCTGAGCAGATCGCGTCCCAAGTCATCGGTGCCGAAGGGATACGCCCGCGACGGAGGCAGAAAGGCGTCGCGGGGGGTTGTGGCGAGCGGATCGGCAATCCCGAAGAATGAGGGAATGATCGCGATGAACGCGACAATCAGGAGAAACAGGAGCGCCGACACGGCCGCCCAATTCTTGCGTAGGCGCTTGCCCCAGACACTCGAGGCCGGCGAAGCTGCCCCGGCAGCATCCTGGTTCCAGATTCTGTTGGCGAGTGGTGCGCTGCTGGCCATTACTCGTCGGTCCGGATGCGCGGATCGAGCAAGCCATAGGTGAGGTCAGTCAGGAGATTGACGACCAGAAAGGCGCTGGCCGCCAGGAGGATCGTGCCTTGCACCACCGCATAGTCCCGGCTGGAAATGGAGGTAACAAGCAGTCGCCCCAGCCCCGGCCAGTCGAAGATCGCCTCGACGATGACGGCACCGCCGAGCAAGCCGCCAAACTGGATGCCGAGCATGGTCACCACGGGGATGAGCGCATTGCGCATCACGTGCCGCCCGATCACCAGCCGCTCTCGCAGCCCCTTGGCGGTGGCAGTTCGCACGTAATCTTCGCCCAGCACTTCGGAGATTGACGAGGAAAGGAAGCGGGCGAAAATGGCCGACAGGTAGGCGCCAAGGGTAAGCGAGGGAAGGATTAACTGCTTTGCTGATTGCAGGGGGTTCTCCGTAAAGGCGACGTAGCCCGAGGGTGGCAGCCACTTCAGGCGCAGCGAGACGACAAGCACCAGGAGCACGCCCAGCCAGAAGGTGGGAATGGCTATGAGCAGCCCGCTGGCGAATGTCGCCACGCGCGCGGTCCAGCTTCCGGGTCGTAGGGCGGGAATGGCGCCCATCGGGATGGCAATCAGCAGGGCGACGAACATGGAGCCAATGGCCAGCGCGACCGTGGCGGGGAGTTTCTGGCGGATAAGCTCGGCGACGGGGAACCCGTTGATGGCGGATGCCCCCAGATCGCCGCGGAAAACGCCGCCAATCCAGATCAGGTATTGCTGCCAGATCGGTTCCTCCAGCCCCATCTTCTGGCGCAGGATTTCGACCTGCTCTGGCTTGGCGGTCGGACCGAGCAGCACCAGAGCGGCGTCGCCGGGGATGGCGCGAACCATCAGGAAGACCACGATCGAAACCACGAACAGGGTCGGCACGAACTGCACCATGCGATTGAGGACGTACGACCCCATGCGCGGGAACTCTCCTGCGTGGGATGGCGCGGCGAGCCGCGCCATCCCACGATGTTCGGGCGTTACTCGCCCTTGCTGACCTGATCGAGCCGCAACTGATCATAGACCCCGCCATCGATCCCGGCGATCGCGGGCGAGAACGCGAAGAGCGTGGTTCGGAAGGAGATTGGCAGATTCCATGCCTCGTCCATGAAGGAGTCGGCCATGGTCTTGAGCGCACTCTTTTGCATCTCCGGATCGAAGGTGGCGTCGGCATCGGCCAGGCCGATGGCGTACGCCTCCGGGGCGTTCCCGTCCGGCCAGGCGACATTGTCAGTGCCTGGGAAGTTCGAGCTGAGCGAAACGCGCGTGGGATACAGCTGGGTGCCACCAGCGAAGGAGAAGGTCGCCTCGTAGGCGCCGTCGATCAGGATCGGATACCACTGCGCCGAATCCATCGGCTCGATCGCGACCGACACCCCAATCTTGGCAAGGTCGGCCTGCAGGATCTCGGCAAAGCGGCTGAACTCGGGGAAGCCGCTCGGGGCGGGGATAGTAAACGAGAACTCACCCTGGCCCGCCTCGTCCAGCAGCGCCCTGGCCTGGTCGAGGTCGTAGGGATAGCGCTCGTTGTGCTCCGGGTAGTAGGCCAGTGAGTAATCGGGGAACGGCGTGTTGATCGGTGAGCCGACCCCGAAGAGGACGTTCTGCACCATCGTCTCACGGTCCATCGCGTGGGCGATCGCCTGCCGCACGGTCTTGTTGTCGAAGGGCGGCGCCTTGGCGTTGAGGCCGAGGTAGTAGAAATTGGCGCCGGGCTGACCCTGCAGGAAGCCGAAGGTGTCCTGCAGCCGCTCGAACTCGCGCGGGGGGAAGGAGAGGGCGATATCGATTGCGCCACCTTCCAACGCGGAGACGAGCGGCAAAAATGCGGACCTCCGCCTCATCGACCAGAGGGCGGCCCCTGTTCCAGTAGCTCGGGTTCTTGATCAACGTCAGGTGGTCGCCGGGAATCCATTCCTTGACCGAAAACGCGCCAGTGCCGGATGTCTCACTCTGCAGCTTGTCAAAGAATGCCGGCTCAACCACTGGCTGCAGGCCCATGGCGCTCTCGAAATAGGCGGCTGGCTCGCTGAAGCTGATCTCGATCGTCGAGTCGTCCACCGCCTCGATGCCCGAAACCGCCGCCATGTTCTGCAGCAGGTTCCCGGCCGTCGCCTCGTCTCGAGCGCGCTCCAGGTTGGCGACGACGTGTTCCACGGTCATCGGGTTGCCAGAGTGATAGGTCACGCCTTGCCGGATCTTGAGGGTGAAGGTCAGGCCGTCCTCACTGATCTCATACGATTCTGCAAGGGCCGGCGCCAACGTGACCTCGTGATCGAGGCGGAAGAGTTGGTCGTAGACGTTCTCGATGAACGGGTAATTCAGGAAGAGGAGGGCGAAGGGGTCGAGGTTCTGGATATCTCCTACCTGGCCGATGGTGACCTTTCCGCCATCCTGGCGGAGGGCGGCCTGAACGACATCGCGCGCGGTCAGGCCGGGCACTACCGTGGTAAGAGCGGCTCCGCCCGCAAGCGCGCCAGCGCGAGTCAAAAACGAACGGCGGTGTAGTAGGCGGTTGAGCGTGCGGTCCATGATCTCCAGCTCCTTTCAAGCCGTTTGCAATCGTTAGGCGAAACGGCCAATCAGGTCAGTGTCACCGGGTAGGCGCCCTCCATGCGCCCGCTCGGGCTGAAATCGGTTGTGTCTGCATTCCAAGTGGCTAGGAACGCCACCAGGGATCGTCAACGGCGACATCGAGCGCGTCATCGAGCACAGGAATATCAACTACTCGCCGCTCGCACGACGAAAGGTGAAAAGCGACGGCGATTCCCAGGTTGGCGCCGCCATCACGCAAGTACGAGGCCGGTTTGCTGCCGGTCTCGATGGCTTGCGCGAGTTCATCGACCGCCACGGCCATCGGACTCGGTCCCAGGAACGAGCCGGGAAAGCGGCGCTGCACAAGCTCGCCAAACGAGCTTGATTCGTCTTTCGTGTACTGCTCTGGGGAATGATGACCGCCAATCCTGATGCGGCCGGCCGTGCCGGCGATGTCGAGTTCACGGGGAGCGGCGTGGCTGACGCATGTGTCGAGGAAGACCTCGATCTCATCGGGAAACCGATGATGCCACTGCCTCGAGAATCGAAGAGGCCGTCCCCCGTGGTCCAGGTGACCGAAGGCCCAGGTAGCCTCCTCGACGAGCAGAAAGCATACAGGATCGAAGAAAAGCGGTCCCCCGAAGGACATTCCTTCGTGCCAGCGGGCCATGATGCCGCGCACTAGTTCGACGGCGCCTGATTCGATCACGTGGCGCATGTGGCGAAATTAACGATCAGAGTTGCAGACGTGGTTGACCACGACCTTGATACCCCCGGCATCGGTGGCGGCGATCATCGCGTCCGCTTCGCGCAAGGTGCGGCAGATGGGGTTCCCCATGAAGACGCCGCTGGCGGTGACGGCATTCATCACCTCCGCATGCGCTCGGGTTGGCACGCGGACGCTGACGATTTCGGGCGCGTGTTCGGCCAGCATCTTCCTGTAATCGACGTACAGATTCGCGACGTTCCAGCGGTCGCCAAATGCCGATAGCTCTGTCCGCCCGGGAATGGCATGTCGATGTGCTGAATCCGGACAG
>CAYSXO010000418.1:0-3923 GCA_964434995.1 uncultured Sphaerobacteraceae bacterium | reverse complement strand
GCCTGGAAGCTGGCGCCCGCGCTGGCTTGTGGTTGCACGGTTGTGCTCAAGCCCGCCGAGCAAACCCCGCTGTCGGCGCTCTATCTCGGCAGGCTGATTCAGGAGGCTGGTTTCCCGGCTGGAGTGGTCAACATTGTTACCGGGTTTGGCGAAACTGCCGGGGCAGCGCTTTCTGCCCATCCGGATGTGGACAAGGTGGCCTTTACCGGTTCGACCGAGGTCGGCAAGCTGATCGTGCAGGCGGCCGCCGGCAATCTCAAGAAGGTCTCGCTGGAACTCGGCGGCAAGAGCCCCGACATTGTCTTCGGCGATGCCAGGCTCGATCAGGCGATCCCTGGCGTGGCGGAGGCCATCTTCTACAACCACGGTCAGGATTGCACCGCCGGTTCGCGCCTCTTCGTGCAGCGGCCAATCTTCGACGAGGTCGTCTCCGCGGTGGCCGAGCGGGCGAAGCAAATTCGGCTTGGACCTGGCCTCGATCCGAAGACGGAGATGGGGCCAGTTGTCTCCAACGAACAGCTCGCGCGCGTTTCCGGCTATCTGACCGATGGCCAGGCAGCTGGCGCGCGGGCGATCTCTGGCGGCGAGCCAAAAGGCGGCGTGGGCTACTTCGTTCGACCAACCGTGTTCGTCGATATCGACCCGGCGATGCGCATCTTCCGTGAGGAGATCTTTGGTCCGGTCGTTGTCTGCCTTCCCTTTGACGACATGGACGAGTTGGTCCGTCTCGCCAACCAGACGACCTACGGCCTCGGCGCCGGAATCTGGACGCGTGACATCAGCAAGGCGCACGCCCTTGCGGCTCGGATCAAGGCGGGGACCGTCTGGGTGAACACCTATGGCGCCACCGACCCGGCGCTTCCCTTCGGTGGCTACAAGCAGTCTGGCTGGGGTCGCGAAATGGGTCATGCCGCGCTTGATCTCTACACGGAAACCAAGTCGGTTCTGGTGGCCCTGTAGGTCGCGCATCGCGACGGTGATTGGGAGGGGAAGACGTCGTGTGCGGGTTCAGTGAGATCGAAATTGTCCGGCTCTCAAGGCTGCGTGATCGCTTTCACGCCCGGGAGTGGTCGCCCGCGATTGACGGGCTCACCCTAACCGAGAGGCTCGGCGTATCGCTGACCACGGTTCCGCTTGTCGTCGGCAATGGCGGCGTGATTCGGTATCGCTGCATCCCGCGGCGCGACAATCCACAGGGGGAGCGCCGGTTCGAGGCCTCCTTCCAGGTGATGCCGGCGCACCCCTTTCCTCCGGATGCCGACGAACTCCTCTCCTGGCTGGCCGGCTGCGTTGCGAATTGCGCCCTTACCGGCGATCTCAGCAGCTGGGCCCTGCTCTACGGCTTCACCGCGGATGGCCGCGTCCACTCACGCCCCTACCGCGGGCTCTTCCACGAAGAGGCGGACATGGGCGCATTCGTTGTTGGGCGGCAGCGGAAAGCCGCCGCGCTTCGGGAGTTTCTTGGTCCATCCGGCTTCACGGAGCTGATGCAGGAGGTTGCCCAGGCCATGTAGAGAGGGAGTCCGCGTGGTATCGCGCCGACAGACACCAGACGCTTGGGACAGTGACAAGGAGGTCTTCCGTGGCCGCTACGGTATCGACACTCTCTGGCCCGATTCTGCTCGCCGGGACCGCCTGGGTCAACTGCTACAACGTGTTCGATGCGGCGCTTCCCTTTGGGAATACAAGGGGTCTGGCTGGGGCCGTGAGAAGGGCCATGAGGTCCTCAACAACTACCGCGTAGGCGCTGACTTTGGAGGTCAAGATGGTTGTCGAGTCCGAGGTGCTTCGGCGAGGCCTTTTTGTCGGATCCCAATTTGCGCCTGCTGCAACAGGCGAGACCTTCCCGGTGCTCAACCCTGCCACGGGCCAGCCGATTGCCGAAGTGGCGAAGGGTAGCCAGATCGACGTAGAGCGCGCGGTGGCCACAGCGCGCGTCGCCTTCGATGATGGTCCATGGCCACGTTTGAGCCCGTACGAGCGGGGCAGGGTTGTGCAGCGCATCGCGGACCGCATCCGCGAGCGAGCCGAGGAGATCGCGCTGCTCGAGAGCCGCAACACCGGAAAACCGCTCGCCAACGCCCGCAACGAAGTGGCCAGCGCCGCCATCGTTTTCGATTACTACGCTGGCGCGGGCGACAAGTTCTATGGGGAGACGATCCCGACTCAGGAGCGCCTGCTCGATTTCACCCTCCGCGAGCCGGTCGGCGTCTGCGCCCAGATCGTGCCCTGGAACTTTCCATTTTCAATGGCGGCGTGGAAGGTGGCGCCCGCCCTCGTCGCTGGCTGTACGCTGATCCTGAAGCCGGCATCGCTGACGCCGCTGACCGCGCTGCTGCTCGGTGAAATCTGTGCCGAGGCAGGGGTTCCCGATGGGGTCGTGAGTGTCCTCCCTGGCCCGGGCAGTGAGATTGGCGAGGCGCTGGCCGCGCATCCTGATGTCGACAAAGTAGCCTTCACGGGTGAAACGGCGACCGGAGCGATGATCCTCCGCGCGGCGGCGGAGACGATCAAGAAGGTCTCGCTCGAGCTGGGCGGCAAGAGCCCGAACATCATCTTCGCTGATGCTGATCTGGAGAAGGCCGCGGCGGCCGCGGTTCCGGCGGCGTTCAGCAACACTGGCCAGACGTGTACCGCGCGAACCCGGATCTTCGTTGGCAAGGCATCGTATGACGCCTTCATGAGCGATCTGATCGATCAGGCGGCGGCGTTTACGGTGGGCGACCCCCTGGCGGCGGAGACCCGCATGGGGCCGCTGATCTCCACCGGGCAACTCGAGCGCGTCAGCCGCTATATCGATATTGGTGGTGGCGAGGGCGCGGAGCTGGTATTCGGCGGGCGGCGGCCCGCAGGCCTCGACCGGGGCAATTTCATCGAGCCGACGATCTTTGCCCAGGTTGGCAACGACATGCGCATCGCGCGCGAAGAGATTTTTGGTCCGGTCGTTTCGGTCATCCCGTTTGACGATGAAGCCGACGTAGTGCGACAGGCGAACGCGAACCACTATGGTCTTGCCAGCTCGGTGTGGACGCGGGATATCGGGAGGGCGCTCCGGGTGGCGAAGGGGCTGCGCGCTGGCCAGGTAGCGATCAATTCGAACGGCTCGCCGGGCGTCTTTGGCCCGTTCGGGGGCTACAAGCGGAGCGGGCTGGGCCGCGAGCTTGCCATGCACGGCCTGGAACTGTACACCGAAGTCAAGAACGTTTACGTCGATCTCGCCGGCTGATCCGCGGCACGTTGGGCCGCCTGTGCGACCTGCTCCAGCCAGTGAGCGGCAGAGCGGGTCTGCGCCAGGCGCAACCGAAGCACCATGCCGCCGAAGTCCTCGTGGCCCGGTTCCCTCGACGTCTGTTCGAGTTGACTCGCGATGGACTCAGCCAACTTGTGAACGACGTCGCGCTGTTCGCTTGCGAGGTGGAGAGCCTGTGCCGGATCGAGCTGCCAGGCAAAATAGAGCTTGACAAGAAACTCAAGGCGAATTTCTCGCGTTCGGGCAACGGGCGCTGCAAGCCAGCGCCGCAGCTCTGCCTCGCCCGCGGGAGTCAGATGGCAAAGATGGCGCGGAGGGCGTGGTGGCTGATCTTTCAGCGAGGTGGTGATCCAGCCCAGCCGCGCCAGTTTCTTCAGGTGCTTGTATAGCATGGCTTGTTCGAGGTGAATGATGTCTCCGAGCGGCAGGCCCCGGCGAAACTGGCGGGCCAGCTCGTACCCGTGCGCCGTGCCGCCAGCCAGCTTGAGCAGGCCAAGGAGAGCATGTTCGGCGGGAAGTTCCGGTGCAGTGGCCGCGACGTCGCTGTCGGTGGCTGGGCCACGCGTGCGTTCTCTTCCTGAAGACGTCTTCATGGCGACCAAGTATCCCACGGCCGGAGCGAGCGCCATGCCGCGATGGATCTCCAGGGTGGCGCGCGTGAAGCGGCGTGATC
>CAYSXO010000417.1:2443-3925 GCA_964434995.1 uncultured Sphaerobacteraceae bacterium | reverse complement strand
GCCCGCCAACGCACATCGGCCTCAATTCTCTGGGCCATCCAGAGCCGCAGCCTCGCCGTCTCAGTCCAGGCGGCATAGACCTCTTCTGGCCGTGCATGCAATTCGCGCGTGACCACAATCGAGTGTTCCGAAACCATGCGGCCTCCTGCTACTCTCGAATTCATCAACCATCACCCCACGGCTCTTCGAACGCATCAAGCCGCGCATCCATGCCGCCTCCTGATCGGCAATCCAGGCGGCAGCCGCCTGCATCGGCGCTGAGTTGAGCGAGAGATAGTGCTCCCGGCCGGCGCGCCGCTGGCGCACAAGATCGGCGCGTTCCAGCCCCCGAAAGTGCTTGGAGACCGCGTTGAGCGACATCGGAAAGAGCGCGGGCAGGTCGGTCACACGCGCCTCGCCCTGCACCAGGCGCTGCACGATCGCCCGTCGCGTCTGGTCGGGGAGGGACATGAGCGTTTGGGCGGGTGCGTGTTGTTGCGGCCGCACAATCATTCAACCTTCCGGTTGATTATTGGCATGCGGGAGAGACGGGTGATGGGTGATTGGCGATGGGGAGAACGACGAGCACCCTTTCGGATCGCCAATGTCCAGAATCCGAGAGCCACGAGATACGTGCGCATCACCCGTCACCCATCACCCATGACCTCGTGATTTGACATCCATTTGACATGCTCGGCGGACTGACAGGGCAGGATCGTTGCGGGAACGCGCATCCGGCAACCGGGCACGCCCCGGAGATGTTTGCGTCTGGTGTCGTCAGACAGAAGTCAGGAGATCGTGCCTTGGCCACGAGCCGCTATGAACAGGATGGACCGGCGATTCTTTCCACCGTTGGCCGGGGCGAGACGTTCGCCGCGATCATGGCCCGCCGCCTGAGCCGGCGAGGACTCCTCCGGGGCGGCGCGGTGGCCTCGGGGCTCGTCCTCGCCGGTCCACTCACCAGCAGCCTGACCTCCGCGCAGTCCACCCCAGAGGCCGCGGCGGCCAATCCCCTGGCGGATGCCTCCCCGCTGACTTTCGAGCCGATCGAGCCGCGGCTGGGTGATCTTGCCATCGCCCCCGGCTACGTGGCCACCCCCTTCCTGAGCTGGGGCGATCCCCTCACCAGCGACGCCGCCCCCTTCGACCCGGCCACCCTGACGCCGGAGGAGCAGGCGCGGCGAATCGGCTACAACCATGATTTCGTCGGCTTTTTGCCGCTTCCCCTCGGCACCGAAACGTCCGATCACGGGCTGCTGGTCATCAACCACGAGTACACCAACCCGGAGTTGATGTTCCCCGGCTACATGGCGCCGAATCCCGCCGCGGCGACGCCGGTTGCCGCGGGCGAGGAGGTTGCGCCATTCCTGCCCGCGCCGACTGCCCAGCATGTCGCTGTCGAACTTGAGGCGCACGGCATCGCCGTCGTCGAGGTCCAGCGCGCCGAGGATGGCGCGTGGAGAGTGGTGCTCGACTCGCCATACAACCGGCGCGTGACTGCCG
>CAYSXO010000417.1:0-2433 GCA_964434995.1 uncultured Sphaerobacteraceae bacterium | reverse complement strand
CACCACCGAGACGCTGGTGACTGGCCCGGCGGCAGGCCACGATCTGCTGAAGACGAGCGCCGACGACAGCGGCACGCGGGTGATCGGCACCCTCAACAACTGCGCGGGCGGCCTGACCCCCTGGGGCGCCTTCGTCTCCTGCGAGGAGAACTTCCACCAGTACTTCGGCAACCGCGCCCTGCTTGCTGAGGATGATCCGCTGCTGGCGCTTCATGCCCGGGTCGGCATGCCGGAGGAGGCCTCCGACCGGCAGTGGGAACGCTTCGTCGACCGCTTCGACGTCACCAAGGAGCCGAACGAGGCCTTCCGCTTTGGCTGGGCGGTCGAGATCGACCCGTACGACGCCACGTCGATGCCGAAGAAGCGGACCGCTCTGGGACGCTTCAAGCACGAGGCGGTCAACCTGGTCGTGACCCCTTCGGGTCAGGTCGTCGTGTACTCCGGCGACGATGAGCGTTTCGAGTATGTCTATAAGTTCGTCAGCAGCGGCGTTTTCGATCCGGCCGACCGCGCCGCCAACATGGACCTGCTCGACGACGGCATCCTTTACGCCGCCAGGTTCAATGAGGATGGCACGGGCGAGTGGCTACCCCTGATCCATGGCGAGGGTCCGCTCACCGGCGAGCATGGCTTCGCTTCGCAGGCCGACATCTTGATCAACACGCGCGGCGCGGGCGACCTGATTGGGGCGACCAAGATGGACCGGCCGGAGGACATCGAGCACAACCCGGTCAATGGCAAGGTCTACATGGTGATGACCAACAACACGCTGCGCGGCACGCCCGATGGCAAGGAAGAGGCCACCCCCGCCAACCCGCGCCCGGAGAACCAGCATGGCCACATCATCGAAGTGACGGAGGATGGCGATAGCGCCGCTATCACCTTCACCTGGGACATCTTCCTCCTCTGCGGCGACCCGGCCGACGAGTCGACCTACTTCGCCGGGTTCCCGAAGGATCAGGTCAGCGCCATCTCCTCGCCGGACAACATCACCTTCGACATGAACGGCAATCTCTGGATTTCGACCGATGGCCAGCCCAACACCATGGAGGTGAACGACGGGCTTTACGCGGTCCCGGTCGATGGACCGGAGCGGGGGTACCTGCGCCAGTTCTTCAGCGCGGTTCCCGGCTCAGAGGTTTCGGGGCCAATCTTCACACCGGACAACACCAGCCTTTTCCTCTCGATTCAACATCCGGGGGAGGGGGGCACTTTCGAGCAGCCAATTACGAGTTGGCCGGGTGAGGAGGGAACGCCCCGCCCATCCCTGGTGGTCATCCAGGCCGAGGATGGCAGCCGCATCGGCGGATAGACGGCAAGACGGCAAGAGGGAAGTCGTCGAGTCAATTAGACGGCAAGACGGTTGGGAGCGATCCTGGCCGTCTTGCCGTCTTGCCGTCTTGCCGTCTTGCCGTCTTGCCGGCCGGCCGACTCATGCTGGGGTAGGATGATCCACCAGGCCGCGTTCGGCGGCCGCATGCTGCTGACAGGAGAATTGAATGCGCCGTTCACTCGTCATGTGCGCGCTCCTTGCGCTGGCCGGGATCGTCACCGGCGTCGCCGCCCTGGCCGTTCGCGCCGCGCCTGCCGCCTCGGAAGGATCGGCGAAAGCGACGATGGTCGTCCTTATCGAGCACGCCGACAATCTGCACGACATCGATCTGGGCGAGCCGGGCCCATCTGCCGGCGACATGCAGATCTGGGGGCCAAACCCCCTCTACGATGAGCGTGACAGCGAAGACACCGGCGCGACGACGCAAGGAACCTGCATCATGCTCAACGATGGCGACGAGTGTGTCGTCAACGAGACCATTCGCTTTGTGGATGGCAGCACGCTGCAGATTCAGGGCGTCGAACTGGCCGATGCGCCGTCGACGCGCACCATCGTCGGCGGGTCCGGCGCCTACCTCGGCGTGACCGGCATGGTCGTCGTCGAGCCAACCGATGACCAGTCACGCTGGACGAAGACGATCGAGATCGTTGGAGCGGGCGAGTAGCGTCGTGGACGTGGGCGGAGCGAAGAAACCGTGACGACACTTATCGATCAACGCGCAACCTTCGCCCTCGGGGTCTGCTTCTACCCGGAGCACTGGCCGCGCGAGCGCTGGCAGCCGTATGCGCGGCAAATGCGCGAATTGGGTATCGCCTATGTCCGGCTCGCCGAGTTTGCCTGGTGAGGGCCTGAAAGTCGTCCTTTGCACGCCAACCGCGACTCCACCTGCCTGGCTGACCAGCGCGCACCCGGAGATCCTGCCGGTCGACCGCGAAGGCCGTGTGCGAGGCCATGGCTCGCGGCGGCACTACGAGCCGGCCTCGGAGGTCTATCGCGCGGAGTCGCGCCGCATCACGGCAGCCATCGCCGGGCGCTACGGCGAGCATCCAGCGGTCGCCGGCTGGCAGACCGACAATGAGTTCGCCGATCACGACACCGCT
>CAYSXO010000416.1:0-3926 GCA_964434995.1 uncultured Sphaerobacteraceae bacterium | reverse complement strand
CCGGCTACGCTGTCCGCCTTCAGTTCGGCAATTGGTCGCCAGCCCGACTATCTCGTCTGGTACGAGGGGTGGTCGCAGGGCGCGTTCGGCAGAAACCACCGCGTCACCCTCAATACGATCGACGCGTCCGGGCTCACCCCAGTGATCGTCTGGGAACCGATGGATCTGAACGGCCCAACCATCGACCAACCGGCATACCGGCTGGCCAACATCACGCGCGGCGCCTTCGATGCCTACATCGACGGCTGGGCCGAGGGCCTCGCCACGTACGGCAAGCCCGTCATGCTCAACTTCGCACACGAGATGAACGGCGGCTGGTTTCCCTGGGGCGCGGGCGTCAACGGCAACCAGCCGGGCGATTTCATCGCCGCCTGGCGGCACGTCCACGGCCGGTTCGCGGCACGGGGCGCCAGCAATGTGCGCTGGGTATGGACGCCAAACGTCGTCTACAACGGCGTGCCTGCCACGCTGCGCGACGTCTACCCCGGTGACGCCTATGTCGACTGGTTCGGCATGAACGGCTACAACTGGGGAACCTCCGTCTACTGGGAGAGTTGCCCCTGCCGCTCCACCTGGCAGTCCTTCCCCGAAATCTTCGATGAGACCTATCATCAACTCGTCGCCCTGGCGAACAAGCCAATCATGATTGGCGAGACGGCCTCGTCCGAAAAGGGCGGCAACAAGGCGCGGTGGATCACCTCGACTCTGCTGGATCAGCTCCCGAACAGCTACCCCCGCATTCGCGCCTTCTCCTGGTTCAACAGCGCGGCCACGGGGCTCGACACGACCAGTCCCGGCGTCGTCGAACCGACGGCGAAGGTCGATTGGCCCATCACCAGTTCGAAAGCGGCGCGCAAGGCGTTCGCGGCAGCCGCTCAGGACTCCTACTACCAGGCGTCCCTGCGCTCGATGACGTAACCATGGGGCAGCGGGCGCCCTCCTCCACCGCCCGCTGCCACCAAACCACCATTGGCCAAGACGAAGTGGCCTCCAGCCTCATCGGGGACCGGCCGCATGTGGCGGCAAGGCAAGAGCCGCCGTAGAATCGGCACCGCCGACACCAAGCCGGCGCGAACGGAATACGGAATAGGAGGGCCCGTGTCTCACCGTGACCCCGTTACTCTGGTCCCCGATCGTCCCGTGAGTGCCCAGTTTTCTCCTGGACATCTCTCTCGCCGTAGATTGTTCCAACAGGGAGCCGCGTTCGGCGCCGGCCTCTTCGCCGTCGCCGCCATCGAACGAAACGCCCTCGCCACAACAACGAACCAGCTTCGCGCGGCGAATCTGCGCTTCCAGGATGCGCCCCTCGCCGCCGATCAGGTCGTCCGCCTGCCAGAAGGTGAGCCAACCGATTTCGATCCGGGCGTGACCTCCGGCGGCAAGGGCCTGGAAATGATCCAGAACCTCTTCGAGGGGCTCGTCTTCATCGACCAGCGCGACGGCTCGCTGGTGATGGGCGTCGCCGAGGCGATGGATGTCAATGAGGAGCAGACCGAGTTCACCTTCACCCTCCGCGATGGCGTCACCTGGTCGGACGGGACGCCGCTGAACGCGAATGACTTCGAGTGGAGCTGGAAGCGCGTCCTCGTGCCGGAGACGAAGTCGGAGTACACGACCGCGCTCTACCCGATCAAGAATGCCGCGGCAATAGACGCCGGGGAGATGCCGGTGGACGACCTCGGCGTGAAGGCGACCGACGAGAAAACGCTTGTCGTCACCCTTGAGGGGCCGACCCCCTTCTTCCCGCTCCTGGCCGCCACCTGGACCTATTACCCGGTGCCAAGGCACACCATCGAGGAGCATGGCGAGGCCTGGGTCGAGGCCGGCAACATGGTCTCGAACGGCCCATACGTGCTGACCGAATGGGTCCACGACCAGAAGATGGTGCTGGATCGGAACGAGGCCTATTACGGCGAAAAACCGACGATCACGCGCGGCGAGTTCACCCTCTTCGCCGACCCGGTCGCCCAGGCGCTGGTCGCCTTCGAGGCGGACGAGCTCGACCAGGCGCAGGTTGCCGGGGCCGACCTCGACCGGGTGACGAACGATCCGAACCTCGGCCCGCTGGTGAAGATCTTCCCGCGCTCCGGCACGCAGTTCATCGTCTGCGACACGACCAATCCACCGACCGATGACGTGCGCGTGCGGCAGGCGCTGGCACTGGCTATCCAGCACGACGTGCTGGCGGAGGGCGTCCTGAAGGGCGAGTTCTCGGCCGCGAAGACGATTCTGCCGCCGGACATTCCCGGTTACAATCCCGCCGCCGCGCTGGGCGAGGATCCGGAGAAGGCGAAGCAACTCCTGGCCGATGCCGGCTTCCCGAATGGCGAGGGTTTCCCGGAGCTCCTGCTGGCCTACACCTCGACCTCGACGCAGGAGAAGAAGTCGGCCGAGTACCTGCAGGGGATCTGGAAGCAAACGCTCGGCATCAATGTCAAGCTCGATCCGATGGAGGACAAGGCGTTCGACGACTGGTTCAACTCGCGCGACGAGCAGCCGTTCAATCTCATGCTCAACTGGTGGGGATCGGACTGGGGCGACCCGGCGAACTGGCACAACCAGCTCTTCGACTCCCAAGCCGACTTCTACCACTCGCACTGGCAGGACGACGCATTCGATACGCTGGTCCGGGATGCTGTCGTCATGGGCGACGCCGAGGCCCGCATCGCCAAGTATGAAGAAGCCGAGATGCTGCTCAATCAGTCGGCGGCACTGATCCCGCTCTTCAACCTGAATCGGATTTATGTCATCAAGCCGTGGGTGGAAGGGATCGTCCACTACCCGATCCTCGGCCGCACCTGGCTGCGCTACATCTCGATCCTGGAGCATTGAAGCCCAGCGCGAGCGTCGTGTCGTCCTCCCCGGGTTGACCCGGCGCTCGCGCGCGTCATCCACGAGACAGTCGTCCTGAAGCTGAGACGGATGGGATCGTGCGCACTGCCTACATGATTCGCCGCGTCCTGGCCCTTATCCCGACGCTGCTGCTGATCTACACCCTGACCTTCGTCTTGATGCACTCCACGCCGGGCGGACCGTGGGACACGAGCGAGAAGCCAATTCCGAAGGACGTGCAGGAGCGGCTGAAAGCGGCCTACGGGCTGGACAAGCCGCTCTGGGAGCAGTACACCAGCTTCCTCGCCAAGGCCGTGCGCGGCGATCTCGGCCCCTCCTATACCCAGGGCTCCCGCACGGTGATGGACATCCTTGGCGACACGGTCCCCGTTTCCCTGCAACTGGCGGCGGTCGCCATCCTCATCGCGGCACTGGTCGGCATTCCACTTGGCATCCTGGGGGCGGTACGGCACAATCGCCCGCTCGACTATCTCTCGACCTTCATCTCTGTTATCGGCATCTCCACCCCGGCCTATGTCGTCACCTCATTGCTCATCCTGCTCCTGGCGAGCAAGCTGCGCCTGGTCCCGACCGGCGGCTGGGACGGCGTCTTCAGTCCAAAGGTGATCATTCCGGCCGTCTCGCTCGCGCTCTATCCAATGGCGGTCCTGGCCCGCTACACCCGCTCCAGCCTGCTGGAAGTGCTCCGTACCGACTACATGCGGACGGCGCGCTCCAAAGGGCTGGCAGAGCGGGCGGTCCTCATCCGCCATGGCATCCGCAACGCCCTCCTGCCGGTCATCACCATCGCCGGCATCGTCCTGGCCGATATCGCCACCGGCTCCTTCTTCGTTGAAACGATCTATCAGGTGCCGGGAGTCGGCCGCTACTTCGTGCAGAGCATCTCCGGGCGCGACTACCCGGTCATCCTTGGCACCGTGTTGTTGCTGGGGCTGGTCGTCTCGGTGATGAACCTGATCGTCGATCTCCTTTACCCGCTGCTCGATCCGCGGATCGGCTCCCGCTCATGACCGCCGGCAACGTGACACTCTCGGACGCGGCCATCGATCAGCTTCCCGGCGTACTCGGACAGC
>CAYSXO010000415.1:1106-3932 GCA_964434995.1 uncultured Sphaerobacteraceae bacterium | reverse complement strand
CGCGCTGCAACCAGCCGTTGCCAATGGCCTGCTCACCACGCCGGATGACGTGGTCCATTGAGAGCCAGATCGCCACCCGCGCCGCTCCGCGCGGATCGCCCACCGCGTGAAACTGTCGATACGCCTGTTCCCGGGCCCAAACGGCGGTGGCGGCATCGTTCAGCCACCAGGCGGCAAACCCCAGGCCCTCCAGCGCCTCCGGCGTCTCTTCCTGAGCGATGGCCTCCTGAAAGCTGGCCATCGCCGCATCCCAATCGCCGCGCGCCAACGCTTCCCATCCGAACGCTACTGGATCGCCGGTGGAGCGTTCGGCATCGCTTTCCATCAGGACTTCAGCGCCCCGGCGGTGATCCCCTCGATGAAGCGGCGTTGCAGGACCAGGTAGAGGGCGACGATCGGGATCATGGCGATCGTGACGCCCGCTGCAATCAGCCCGCGGTCGGCGGTGAAACGGCCAAAAAAGAACATCGTCCCGAGCGAAACCGGGCGTAGCTCGTCCCGTTGCACGAAGATCAGCGGCATGGCGAACTCGTTCCAGGTCCACATGAACTGGAAGACTACCAGCGTGGCCAGCCCCGGCCAGGAGAGCGGCAGCATCACCTGCCGAAAGACCTGCCATTCGTTGGCGCCATCCGTGCGCGCGGCATCCCCCAGCTCCGCCGGCAGTCCGCGAAAGAACCCGCGCATCAGGAAGATGCCGAAGGGAATCCGCATCGCCACGGCCGGGAAAATGAACGCCCAATACGTTTCCAGCAGCCGCGCATCCCGCAGCAGATAGTAGAGCGGGATCATGACCGATTGAAACGGCACCATCAGACCAAGCAGGAAGAGGATGAAGAGGCCGTCCCGGCCGGGAAGCGGCAGCATCGCCAGCGCATAGCCGGCCAGGCAGGAGAGGGCGCACACGCCGATCACGATGGCGACGCTGTAGATGACGCTGTTCAGGATGTACGTGGAGAAGTGCCCGACTGTCCAGGCCTTGATCAGATTGGCAGGATCGAGGCTCGACGGCGGGCTGAACGGATCGGCCGCGATCTCGCGAGAGGTCTTGAACGCCGAGAACCAGATCCAGACAAATGGCATCAGAAAGATGAGGAAAAAGACGATCAGAATGGCGTGCAGCACGATGTTGCCGCCAATGCGCGACAGCCATGGGCGTTTGGCCGACACCGGTCCCGCGCCGATGGCCGGATTGGAGCTTGCCATCGGTCTTAGTCCTCCCGGCGCTCGCGAAGCTGGATGAAGGCCACGGAGGCCACCAGTGAGAACAGCGTCATGACCAGTGAGAGGGTTGAGGCATACCCAACGCGGTTCTGCGTGAACGCTTCCTTGTAGGTCAGCGTGGCGATCACCTCGGTCGCGTTGGCTGGTCCGCCTCCCGTCATGACGAAGACGATATCGAAGACATTGAAGCCGCCGATCAGGAGAAGCGCCGTCACCACATTGATCACGTTCCCCAACTGCGGCACCGTCACGTCCTTGAACCGCTGCCAGCTATTGGCGCCATCGATGGTGGCCGCTTCCAGCAGATCTTTGCTGACGTTCTGCAACCCAGCCAGAAAGACGACAAACACGAACCCGATTGTCGACCAGATGGCTGCCGCCAGCACGGCATACAGCGCCACATTGGGATCGCCCAACCAGCCGCGCGAAACATCCTCCAGCCCGACCGCGTCCAGCAGCTTGTTCAGGTTGCCGAACATCGGGTTGTAGATCCAGTTCCAGATAATGCCAATGACCACGGAGGAGAGGACCTGAGGCATGAAATAGATGGTGCGGTAGAGCGTAAACCCGGGCGGCCTGCGCCAGAGCAGCACGGCCAGCAGCAACCCGATGACCAGGGGAGCGATGGTGCCGACGATGACCCAGATGACGTTATGCTGCAGAGAGAGCCAGAGGAGTGGATCGGTCAACATCTCGCGATAGTTGTCGAGGCCGATCCAGTTTTTCTGTGGGCGGACGCCGTTCCAGTCGGTGAAGGAGAAATAGATCGAGCGCAGGAACGGGTAGACCATGAAAACGAGGTACAGCGCGAGCGCCGGCAACACGAAGAAGATGCCGGCGCGGTAGCGATTCCACCACCGGCGCGCCGATGACGCCCTCGCGACTGGTGGGGCGATGCTCAATCCCTGAACACCCATGACTAACGGACCTTCGTCAGCGCGGGGACGGGCGTGCGCCCGTCCCCGCGCTGACGCTACGCTGCAGGGGCTTCGTCATCCGCGGCTATGCCCTCTTCCCAGGCCGCCTGCAATTCAGCTGCCAGTTCTTCGGGGGTCTTGCCGCCAGTGAGGATCGCCTGAAAGCCATTCGACATCGCTTCGTTGAAGGCGGGCGGGGCCATCACGTCAATGTTGTACCCAAAGGCCGGAGCGCCTTCCGTGCCAGCGTTCTGCAACACCTCGAAGATGGCCGCGCTGGCGGGCCCGATCTCGACGGTGCTCAAATCAAAGTCGACCGGGACGAAATAGCGCGCCCCACTGACCCACTGGGTCACCGCGTCCGGAGAGAAGAGGAAGTCAATCAGCGCGGCAGCCTCATCTGGGTGCTGAGTGCCGGCGTTGATGTAGTAGGCCGAGCCGACGCCGGAGACCCAGGTCGGCTCCTTCCCCTCTTCGATGATCGGGAACGGCACGAACCCGATTTCCTGATCGGGCATGTTGGTTTCGATATCGCCGACCAGCCAGGAGCCGGTCGTGTGCAGCAATGCCTGCCCGGCGAAGAAGAGCGAATTGCCATCGTCATAGGTGATGGCGACCGAATCCTCCGGCAAGCAGCCGGCATCCCGCAGGGTGACGAAATACGTCTCGATAGCCTTGGTGATTT
>CAYSXO010000415.1:0-1096 GCA_964434995.1 uncultured Sphaerobacteraceae bacterium | reverse complement strand
TCCGGGGTGTCCCAGCGCCCTTCATTCTCCAGGAGCAGCGCCCGCACGGCCTCTGGTCCGAGCAGTTGATTGGCCGTCATCGAGAACTGGTGAAAGCCTTGCCAGCCAGGGTTGTCGGCAAAGGCAATCGGAACATACCCCTTCTCCGCGGCCGCGCCACAGAAGGCCACCAGTTCATCGAGCGTCGTGGGCACGGTCAGCCCTTCCTGATCGAGAAGGGTCTTGTTGTAGTACATGCCGATCAGGTCGGTTTGCAGTGGCATGCCGTAGAGGACGCCGTCGATGGTCGTCGCCTCCAGCGCCGGCGTTGAGACACGCTCATTCCAGCCAAATTGCGCGGCATAGTCATCGAGCGATTGCAGGAAGCCAGCTTCCGCCAGAACGCCCGCGTAGCCTGGGCCAGAATCGTAGAAGAAGATGTCCGGACCTGTCCCGGAGGAAATCGCCGTGTTCAGCACGTCTCGCAACTGGTCGTTCTCGATCGCCTCGCGGGTAATCGTGACGTTGGGATTCGCCTCCATGAACGCGGCATAGAGCGCGTCCGCCACCGCGGACTCCTCAGGAACGATGAATTGGTCCCACACCCGGAGCTCGACAGGCTCCTGGGCCCGGGCATTGCTGAGCAGTGGGCCAATCGTGAGCCCAAAGAGGAATATCAGTGCCGTGAGCGCAACGAACCATGGACGTCGATGGGACATGAATCTCCTCCACTCTCTGCTGTTCGCGCCCGGCGCACCCTGTGGGGGCGCGTTGCCGATGAACGTTGCCGTTCAATCGGAGCGGTCATCCTATCATGAATGACGGGTAATGAGGGGAAGAGCGGGGGGCGGGTCCATGGGGTGATAGGGTGTCAAGGAGAACGACGGACGGTTCGTGCTCCGAGGTGATAGGCGAATGCCAAAGGCCCATCTGCTGCAACAGGAGGTTACGTGAAGGTTTCAATTCGGGAAGGGATGGTGCGCGGGGAAACGCTCGCCGAAAAGCTGGCCTGGCTCGAATCCGTCGGGCTCGATGCGGTCGAGCTGCACGGGGCAACGCTCGCGCTGCCGGCAGACGAAATTCGGGCGGCATTCACGGCCTCGCCAATTTCCGTTTC
>CAYSXO010000414.1:0-3935 GCA_964434995.1 uncultured Sphaerobacteraceae bacterium | reverse complement strand
CGCCATGGGTAGGAAGAGGCGATAACGATCGTCTTCCAGGGACTGAAATCCGAAATGCTCGGAGAAGGCGCGAGCGGCATCATCCTTGGCGTCGACGATCACCGCCATCGACCCAACCGAGGCACTTGCCAGGAGAGCGCGGGATAGTGCGTCGGAGAGGAGAGCGCTGCCGATACCCCGGTTCCGATATCGCCGGTCGACGGCGAGACGTCCAAGAAGCGTCGCCGGAGCAGGACGGCGCGGCAGGCGCCGAGCGAGATCGGACGGAAGACTTTGTGGGTCGACCTGACAGGCCGAGAGGGTGTAGAAGCCAGCAACAACCGAAGATGCTTCGTCGACAAGAACGAAGACGGCGCCGAGCCTGCGGCGCTGGTCTTGCCGGGCTTGCTCCCGCAAGTATCGGTCGAGTGCCTCGACGCCACAGGAGAAGGACGAGCGGTCGTGCCGGTCGTTGAGCGGCTCGACCCGCATGTCGCGCTCGCCCACGCGCTATTCGCCGACAATGTCGCGGTGACGTTGAAAGGCCTTTCGCAAGGCTTCGTTCGGCTCCGGTGGATCAAGCAGCGCTTCAAAGAAGATGACGCTGTCGCGCGCGGATAACGTGATGACCTCGTGCTGGCGAATCGTCGCTTCGGCAGCTTCGCGCGCGCTGCTGACCACAAAGTCGCTGAGTGAGCGGCCCGAGAGATCGGCCGCTCGCTGGATGACCGCCTTGATTTCGGCTGGGAGGCGGGCTTCCAGCCGCTCAGTCCTGGAAGGTGATTTCGCGGGGGTCTTCGCCGTGACCAAGGAACGCTCCTGACGGACCAGGCACCATCACCGGGCCTACTTGCATTGTACGGCAAAATGCCGGACCATGTTCCAAAGATTGCCTCTGCGTCACCCCAGCAGCTTTTCCATCACGATCACATCGACCCAGCGGCCATCGAGCAGCCCCTGCTCCTGATAGACGCCGACCGTGCGGAAGCCGTGGCGCTCGTAGAGCTTCATGCCCGCCGCATTGTGGGGAAATGCGGCCAGCACCAGCTTGTGGTAGCCCACCGCGCGGGCTCGCGCCTCCAGGGCGGCCAGCAGCAGGCTGCCGATTCCCCGGCCGCGGCTTTCTCGGGTCACGTAGACCGAGAAATCGGCGACATGGTCGTAGGCCGGGCGCGGGTTGAATGGATTGAGCGACCCCCAGCCCAGGAGCGCGTCGCCATCGACGGCCACGATGACCGGGTGGCGCTCGCCGCGCGCGGCCAGCCACGCGGCGCGCTCCTCCGGCGTGCGCGTCTGCGTCTCCAGGGTGGCCAGGCGGTCTTCGATCCCCTGGTTGTAGATGCGGGCAACGTCCCCCGCATCATCGGCGGTGGCGTCGCGAATCTCCACGCCGCGCTCCTCGGACATACCCGTCGCCCGCTCCTTCATCCTCGCGCTAGTCGCTTGCCGCTCTGCGCGACTCTTCATCCGCCAGTCCGACCGTGGCCAGCGGCGAGACCACGGAGACGCTGTCTGTTGGCAGCAGGGGTGCGTCCGCGGCGATCTCCTCCTCCGCCTCGTGGCGCAGGTCGGCCGGTGCTGGAGCGCCCGGGATGCGCTGTTTGGCCACGTCGATCTTCTGGGTCAGCCAGAGTGAGATGAAGATGAAGACGGTGCCGAAGAGGAAGGGGAACTGGTAGCCGAGGCGCTCCCAGAGGGCGGCGCCGACGATCGGCACGATGATGGCGGTCAGGTGGGCCAGGGAGACGCCCATGGCCAAACTGGGGGCCAGATCCTCTGGCCGGCAAATCTTGCGCAGATAGGTCGTGGTGCCGATCGAAAAGAGGAAGAGAAAGTTGTAGCCCAGGTAGGTGAGGTAGAGAAGCCAGATGTTCTGCGAGAGGGCGAAGCCGAGAAAGACGAGCAGGTGCATGCTGTAGCCGGCCGTCAGCATCCGCTTCTCGCCATAGCGGTCGACCAGACGGCCGACGAGACCGCCGGTACGCCAGTTGATGACGGCAGAGACGATCAAGAGCGCGGTCAGGGTCAGGGCATCGACGCCAAACTCTTCGACCAGCACGAATGGGGCGAAGGCGAAGTAGATCTGCATCCGCGAGCCGTCGAGGAAGCTCAGCCAGTAGTAGAGGCTGTACTCCTTACGCCAGGTGATGCGGGGCGCCACGCGCGCGGCTGCGCGGTCGTCGGCAGAGACGGGAAACCGGGAGATGACCACCGCGCCAATGAACGCGCAGATGCCGGTGGCCACATAGAGACCCCGCAACCAGGGCCCCTGGGCGGCGCGCAGATCGCCCGAAACGCGCTCGACGCCAAAGAGGATGACCAGCGTCACCAGCAGGGCGACGATAGTGCCGGCGAACCCGATGGAGCGAAAACGGCCGAGAACGCTTCCCTCCTCGCCCGGCTTCGCCAGCGAGAGGCCAAGCGCATCCTGAAGCTGCAGCCAGGAGTGGTAGCCGATGCTGGCGATGAGCGTCGGGATAATGAGGCTGACGAACGTTGTCGTTCCGGCCATGAGGATGTAGCCGATACCGGCGATGACCAGAGCGATGGCCGTTGCCTGCGCCAGCCCGCGCCGGAGCAGGATGGCGGCAACGAAGATGAGCAGAAATCCCGGAACCTCGCGGATGGCGATCAGGTAGCCATTCAACGCGCCGTCCATGCCGATCTCGTCCCGGAAAAAGTTCGGCGAGATCGTCTGGGGAATGTTGATGACGATCATGGCCAGAAAGGTGGTGATCGCCAGTAAAGTGAATCCGCGGGCGAGTTGATCGGTGGAGAGGCCGCCGTGCCCTCTCCCGCTCCCTCGCCCCTCTCCTCTGTTGTGAACCAAGGTGATGAACCTCCCTGCCGGTCGCGTGCCGCACGCTCTCTGCCGGGAAGTATCCGACAGCGAGATCGCTGGCACGACTGGTAGCGAGACTGATCCGCTCGCCACCCCGGCGGAAGCAGAGATGACACGGGGCGCGGGAAAGTTGGGCACGGACCGGAGCAGGGACCGCGCGGCGCATTCCCCATTCACGGAATCCTTTCATAAATTTACCACTCGCTTGTATTCTATAAATTACCTATCATTTAAAGTAGAATCGTCACATTCGACGCCAGCGGGAGCAGCGCGGATTTCACGGTCCGGCACTCGCTCTCCACGAATGCGGCCGCGAGAGAGCATGCCGCACGGAGGGGCAATTGGTAGCTGAAGCGGGAAACTCGCGGTTTGTGCCCGCCCTGCGCAAGGGCATTGCCCTGCTCGAGTTGCTTGCCGAACGGGGGCCATTGACGCTGGCTCAGGTCGAGCGCATCTCCGGGCTCAACCGCACGATGAGCTATCGCTTGCTGCGCGTGCTGGGTGAGCTTGGCTATGTCGATCACGATCCGGTCCGCCATCACTACGAGATCGGCTACCGGTTACTCGGTCTGAGCGCCGCCGCGGCGCGGCGGATGAATCTGGCGGAGATCGCCTGGCCATTCCTTGACGCGGTGCGCGAGGAGACGCGCGAGACGGTGACCCTGGGCGTCCTGACCGGGAATCAGATCGTCTACCTGAGCATGCTCTATGGCGACCACGGCCCCGACATGTCGATCCGCTTCAATGGCCGCGATGCCCCGCATGCCACCTCCATCGGCAAGGCAATCCTGGCCTTCTTGCCAGAAGAGAAAAGACAGCCAACCATGGCCGCGCTTCAGCCGCTGGCCCCAGTGACGCCGAGCACGATTGTCGATGCCGCCACCCTCGAAGCCGAGTTGGCCCGCACCCGCGAGCGGGGCTACGCCCTCGACAACGAGGAGAATGCCATTGGCGAACGCGGCATTGGCGTTCCTGTCCTCGACACGCGCGGCCATCCGGTCGCGGCCCTCGGCCTGGCTGGTCCGGCTGACCGGATCGATCTCTCCGCGGCGGATCGGACGGCAGCCCGACTCTGGCGCGTGAGCCGCGAGATGTCGCGCCGCATGGAGGAGCC
>CAYSXO010000413.1:0-3961 GCA_964434995.1 uncultured Sphaerobacteraceae bacterium | reverse complement strand
CGTCCGAGGCATGCGGGCGAACGAGGGATTGATCATCCGGCTTCCGTAACAACCTGGGTGACGGTCACGATCAGAACGACGAGCGGTTCCTTTTCGAGATTGACGACTGATCCGTCGGGTCGGCGGCCGAGATACCCGAGGTATTTCGACTCGGAGCCGACGAGTTGGAACGTGTCCGCTGGCGGAGGGGGAATCGTCTCCTCCGGGGCAATCACTGCTCGGCGCAGGCCGATGCTGGCCCGATCGGACGAGAAGACCGTGCGTGACCGTGCAAGCAGTTCTAGCCGGACGGCGGTCTGATCGTAAGGAAGGGACCAGTCGTCCTCGCGCTCGGCGTTGAGCGGAACGACGATGACGGTCGCCTCGGTCGTCCTGGCGTTACTGGTTGTCATGCGCGTGTTCGGCGGGAGGAGAAGGGTCTGGCCAGCGGCCACCTTGCCTCGGGAGATCGCGAAGAGTGCGTCGACGCTATTCTGTGCTCCACCCAGCGGCCGCCCTTGCAGCGATGCGGGAAGCCCATCGAGTGATATGGTCACCTCCCCCGACGTAACGAATATGAGCATGGGCCCAGAGAGTGCGTGAGTCGTCACCGGATCAGAATGGGGCGGATAGGTCCAGCGTTCGATGGCCACGTACCCCGCGATGGGCGGCAACTCGTCCATGGTTGCCGTGGTGAGCAGCCCCAGATCGGATTGCGGATCGCTGAACGCGGGGATGGGGCCGGAATCCGCCGGCGGCCGGGAGAGGAGTTTCAGGGTGTCTCGCCCCCCGAGGCCGAACGCGACGATGGCCGCCGCGAGCGTGACCAGGATCAACGCGGCGGCGGCGAAGGCGCCCATGGGGTGATGGGCTGGCGCTGCTGGCCGATGCGCGGAAGCTGGTAGATGCGGCGGCGGCGCCAGGCGAATCGGCGAGTTGGACAGAAGCGCGATGGTGTGAAGCGCGTTTGGCTCCGCTGACCAGGCCTCCGTGAGCTCGTCGCGAAGCCGGGCGACAAATGCGGCATCAGCAGAAAGGCCGCCATCACGGGTGTGGAGATGATCGATAACCGCGACGAGGCCGGGGTCGGGATCGGGATGGCGCGCGCCAGGCAATGCCGGTTGACCCAGGACGAGCGTATCCCAATAGTCTGCCAGGGCAATGACATCCGGATCCGGGCTTTGCTCAGAAATCATGATTGCCCCCGGGTGATGCGGGCGATGAGGCCGCGTGGCCGAGGAGTGCCCGCAGCCGGGCGACCGCGCGGAACTGGGTGACGTGGATGTTCGCCGCGCTCCGTCCCAGGATGCGCGCGATCTCGGTTCCGGTCAGGCCTGCCAGACGCAACTCGATGACCTGGCGCTGGTGCTCGGGCAACTGGGCGAGAAGCTGTCGCACGGTCAGCCAGTCTTCATTGGCCAGCGCCAGATCCTCCGGGGAGGGTGCGTTGTCGTGAAGCTCGCCGGCCGCGTCGAGAGAGTGCAGCGGCCGGTGCGCGCGGCGCCGGTCGGCGACCACATGATGGGCAATGGTGAAGAGCCAGCCGCGAAACGATTCGTCGCGGTAGCCCGGCAGACCCGCCAGCGCCTTCATGAAGACGGTGCTGGTGGCATCCTCCGCCGCCTCCCGGTTCCCCAGTCGCCGGTAGCAGTAGCGATGGACCGACTCGACATAGCGCGCATAGAGAAGGGCGAAGGCATGCGGATCATGCCGCGCGCGGGCGGCCAGGTCCGCATCGGAGGGCTGGTCCGCCGAAGGCAAGGGGACTGCCGATTGCCCGGGAGAAAGAAGCAGCAGGTCGGGCATGGGGCCGGGCTCCAACCGGAAGAGCGGCGTTGCCAATCGTCATTAGAGTAAACGCGGCCTGGTCACAAATCTTACCCGGCCAAGAATGCAGCGGCCGCCATCTCGCGTATTGGACGCCGTGTGACTGATGCCGGGCACCGTGGCGATCTCCCGGCCGCTCAGACCAGCGCAATGAAGCTCCAGGGCCTGCCGCTGGCCGCGCAGCACATCGAGCTCGACGTTGTGCGCAATGGCGAAGAGCCACGAGCGGAAGCGACCCGTTTCTCGATAGGCGGGCAGGGCCGAGAGGGCCTTCAGAAAGATCTGGCTCGTCGCGTCCTCGGCGGCGTCCGGGTTCCCCAGATGGCTTTGGCAGTAGCCGTAGACGGACGCGAAGAAGCGGTCGTGGAGGGCGGTGAATTCCTGTGGATTCTGCTGGGCCGAGGCGAGGGGAACCGCATCGGGATCCGCTGGCGTGGCGTGGGGTGCTGGGTGGCGGCGCCGGATCGTCATCGACCCCCGTCCTCCTCGTCGCGAGGCCGCGAGGTTGCTCCGTTCAGTTGAGCAAACGGAGAGCGAGGCTATCGGGGACCGATGATGGCCCCGTTCTGCCAAGGCATCCGGGTTGATATCCTTACGGGCCAGGGCAGTCAAACAATAGATGCGAGAGGAGCGTTCGTGTCCGTCTATCGTCCGTCCAGCGTGCGTGTTCTGAACGACCAGCCGGTGCCAATGCGTGACGGCGTTCGGCTTTCCGCGGATGTCTATCTGCCGGATGAGGAAGGCGGGCCGTGGCCGGTGCTGCTGTCGCGCACGCCATACGATAACAATCTGCTTATGGATATTGGCTTCTTCTGGGCGCAGAACGGCTACGTCCATGTCGCGCAAGATGTGCGTGGGCGGTACGACTCGGAGGGGGATTTCGTCCCCTGGGACCACGAGACGGCCGACGGCTACGACACCCTCGAATGGATCGGGCAGCAGCCGTGGTGCGATGGCAACGCCGGTATGACAGGGGCATCCTACCTGGGCCAGGTGCAGTGGCAGGCAGCCTTTACCGGCCACCCGCTGCTCAAGGCGATTGCGCCGCGCGTGATGGGCAGCAACCTCTGGGATAGCCCGCACTATCAGGGCGGCGCGTTCGGCCTCGGCGTGAACGCCGTCTGGGGATGGCGCACGATGGGGCGGACCATGCAGCGGATCGACCGCTTTGATTGGCCGGCGGTCCTGCGTACGCTGCCGCTGCGCGAGATGGACGCGGTGTCGGGGAAGCGGCATCCGGCCTTTTCGACCTGGCTCGATCATCACGACTACGACGACTACTGGCGCGGGACGGCGGTCGACGAGCATTTCGATCGGTTCACCATTCCGGTCCTGCAGGTCTGCGGCTGGTACGACCTTTATGCCGGCGGGATGATGGCGAACTTCGCCGGGCTGCGGAGCGGCGCTGGCTCGGAGCTGGCGCGCGAAAACCAGCGGATCATCATGGGGCCGTGGACGCATAGCCAGGCGGGGAACACGCCTCCAGGAACGACCAACGCGGGCGACCGCGATTTCGGGCTGGTTTCGCTCCTCGATACACTACAGATCGAGTTGGCCTGGTTCGACCGCTGGCTGAAGGGGATCGACAACGGCGCTGACCGTGAGGCGCCGGTCACGCTCTTCGTGATGGGGGAGAACGCCTGGCGGGACGAGCAGGAATGGCCGCTGGCGCGGACCGAGTGGACGCCCTGGTATCTCCACTCCGGCGGTCACGCCAATTCGCTCAATGGGGATGGCCAGCTCAGTCCGGTTCCGCCTGGGGATGAGCCGGAAGATACCTATCGCTACGATCCGGATAACCCCGTGCCGACAATGGGCGGCTGCAACTGCTGCAACCCGGAGATCGTGCCCTGGGGCGTGTTCGACCAGCGCCCGGTCGAGATGCGCGATGACGTGCTGGTCTTCACCAGCGCGCCGCTGGAGCGCGACCTGGAGGTGACGGGGCCGATTCTGATGCATCTCTTCGCCGCGACCGATGGCCTCGACACCGACTTCACCGCCAAGCTGATCGATGTCTTTCCCGACGGGACGGCCTGGAACCTCTGCGACGGCATCATTCGCGGGCGCTACCGCAAGGGCCGGGGATCTGCCGCGCTGCTGACGCCCGATCGAATCGAGGAGTTCGTCATCGACTGCTGGGTGACGTCCAACCTCT
>CAYSXO010000412.1:3748-3966 GCA_964434995.1 uncultured Sphaerobacteraceae bacterium | reverse complement strand
CCGAGCGGCGAACCGTCGCCCCAGGCTGGAGGCGACGAAACGACGCGCGCTGGAATGAAGTCCACGCGAATAGCGTGAGGAGTCAGGTTGGCAATTGCTCTCGCTTCGCACCCGCGCGTCACCACGGCGACGCGAGAGAGCGTGAGTGAAGGAATATTCATTCGCTTCGCGGCGTAGGCCAAAGCCAGCTCGCTCATCGTTGGCGCCCTATTGCGGCG
>CAYSXO010000412.1:2990-3738 GCA_964434995.1 uncultured Sphaerobacteraceae bacterium | reverse complement strand
GCCTTGGACGAGAGGAGCCTGGCGATCATCTGATCGAGCACTGGGGCAAATCGACCCAGATCGGTCTCAGGAAAGAGCGCCTTCCGGCTGGCAACCCCGTCGAGGAGGGCCGAGAGCATCTCGGCCGCCAGTCGTGAATCAAGATCCGGGGAGAGTTCTCCCCGTTCCTGCCCGCGGCGCAGCAAATCGGCCAGCGCGCCGATGACGCTTTTGTCGTGCCGCCGCACGATGGCTGCCACCCGGGCATTGCGCGCGCCCTCGGCGCCGACCTCGAGATAGACGGCGGCGGCAACCGGGTCGGCCATCGGCGCCAGCCATGCATCGGCAATCAGCTCGATCGCGCTCGCCGTGTCTGACGCCCGCGAACTGGCGGAGATCAATGCCAGGGTTTCAGAGAGATCGGCCTCGACCAACGCTTCGATCAGGTCCTCCTTGGAGCGGAAGTAGCGGTAGACGGTACCCGGACTGAGGCCCGCCGCGGCGCAAATGTCAGGCATGGTGGCCCCGTGGAATCCGCGCCGCGCAAAGCAGCTCGCGGCTGCCTCCAGAATTTGCCGCCTGCGCTCTGCCGCCAAGTCAATCCGAGCCACAACACCAAACCCCGCATTCGAATGAATGATCATTCGCATCGTAGGCCATCGCCCAGCGCTTGTCAATCCTCCCTGGATCCTTAGCCGTTGGGACACTGGCCCAGTCCGCTCGGACAGGCTCCTGCTTCGTCACCGCAACGCTGATGACCACCGAGAGC
>CAYSXO010000412.1:0-2964 GCA_964434995.1 uncultured Sphaerobacteraceae bacterium | reverse complement strand
GTCGAGCGCGTCGTGTCAAATCGCCGCCGAGGCCCCGCCATCCACATACAACGCCACCCCGGTGATCCCGCTCGCCTCGTCCGAGGCCAGGAAGGCGACCGCGTTCCCCACTTCGCGGGTGGAGAGCATCCGCCCGTTCGGCTGCTGGCGCAGGATGATCGGGGTGAGGTTCTCGATTCCACCCAGCTCCTCCGCCAACTGCTGGTTCATCGGGGTATCGACCCAGCCGGGGCAGATGCAGTTCACGCGAATGCCGCGCGTCGCGTAGGAGACGGCCAGCGCCTTGGTCAGCCCGACGATCCCCGCCTTCGAGGTCGTGTATGCCTCGTACCCCGGCTCGGTCAGAAAGGCCATCACCGAGGAGGTGTTGACGATCGCGCCGCTCCCCTGCTCCAGCATCACCGGGATCGCCGCGTGGCACATCAGGTAGATGCCGCGCAGGTTGATGTCAAGGACGCCGTCCCACGCGGCCTCATCGAACGCGCCGAAGTCGCCGTGTGGCATCACGCCTGCGTTGTTGAAGAGGATGTCGACCCGCCCGAACGTCTCCTGCGCCAGGCTCACCGCGCGGCGCGCCGTCTCCGCCTCGGCGACATCGCCCTGAACGGTGGCAACGTCTCCCGCGGCCACTGGCAATCCCCGCGCGACGCGAGCCAACCCCGCGCCATCCCGGTCAACCAGCACCAGCCGCGCGCCCTGCTCGGCAAAGACTTCCGCTGTCCCAGCGCCGATCCCCGACGCCGCGCCCGTGATAATCGCCACCGTGTCCCGTAGTTTCATGGTCCCCCTCGGGTGATAGGCTATCGGCTATCGGCTATCGGCTATCGGCTATCGGCTATCGGCGCGGATGATCCGTCATTTTCCCCAACACCCCAACACCCCGTCACCCTACGCATACCATTCCCGCAACGCCCCGTGAGCGGGCATCGCCAGAATTTCATCCAGCAGGGCCTCGGCTTGCGAAAGTGATAGCGTCCATGGATCGGCCAGCACCAGTTCCAGGAGCCGCTCCCGGCTGCCCTCCTCGAGGGCGGCCAGCTCGATCGTCACCGGCCCAATACGGTCCCGCCAGATCTGCGCCAGTACGGCCTCGGGCAAGCGGTGCGTCTGGATGCCTTCGACGCCGCGCTTGCTCACCAGGGTCGGGATTTCGGCCGCGACGTCGCGCGGCACGCCCGGCACGAAATCCCCGCTGTTGAGGATGTTGCCAATCAGCACCCGCGGCACATCGCACGCGACCGCCTCGATCAGCGGCGCCATCACCTCGCCGGAGTGCTCGGGCGGGAAAGCCTCGCTCACTGGCCGCGTCTCATCCAGCGCCGCCCGCTCAATCTCCGCCACCCGGTGCGCCGATCGGGTGAAGTAGCGCTCCCACCACCCCGCCGGGTCCTCGTGCCAGCGCCGCTCGGTCTCGGCATCAGTGTGATACCACCACGGCCACGATCCCCCACCGGGATTGCAGGTATCGCCAATCGGAAAGACGCCGAAACGCCGGTAGAGGTCGACCGCCACCGGTCCCATGGCGTCGCTCGGCGGGCAGGTCTCCCAATACGCTGGCGCTTCGCGCTCGATCCAGTCGTCGAGCAGGGGAAAGACATCCTGCCCATGGTGATAGCAATGGGTCAGGAAAACAGTGTGATTGACGCCGGGAATCTCGAAGGTCAATCCCTCGCGGTCCAGCCCCAGACGGTCCGCCAGCTTGTAGACTCCGGCGAAGCCATGGCAGAGGCCGACCATCTTGACGTCCGGGTAGCGCCGCCCGAGCCAGGTGATTCCGGCCAGAACCGGATTGGCCACCTGCAAGTACCATGCGTCGGGGCAAAGCTCCCGCACCTCGCGCACCACCTCGTCAAAGAAGCGGAGTTGGTACGCGTTGACCCAGAAGGGCTCGTCGTGCATCACGTGCAGGCTGCCGCCAAAGCGGTAGCCATGCCGCCGCGCGGCCTCCCAGCCGTCTCGCATCCCCTGGTAGCCGGTCACCAGCGCGGTATTGATCACGAAATCCGCGCCGGCCAGCGCCTCGCGCCGGTCGGTGGTGGCGACGGTTTCGATCCCCGCGCCCAGTTCGTCGGAGTACCGCTGGCAGAGCCGGGAGATGGCGCGCAAACGCGCCGCATCGACGTCCATCAGGCGCACGGTGCAGCCGTGCAACCGTTCAGTCAGGCAGAGATCGCGGATCAGCCCCAGCGAGAAGACCGCGCTCCCCGCCCCAATAATCGCAATGGCCGGTGGCAACGGTTTTCCCTCAATTGCAGGATCATGTCGAAGATGAGGATCAAATTCCAACGAGCTCTGATTCAATGCCCCGGACAATTCGTCCTGTCGAGACTGCGCGCGCATGATGCACGTGTTGCCCACGAGTCCCTAGTTGAGTCTCGGAATGATCAGCAGTTGGCAATCGAAGTCCGTAGATTCGAAGGGCCTCTTGCAGATCTCGGTCCGAAGGCGTAATTGGAATGACGGTCGCGTCTGGGTCCAAATGGGTTCCTTCGAAAAGCGCCCAGCACACGCCGGAAGCGTGAGTTCGACTGGGCGCAATGATTCCGGCAAACCCAGATGCAAAGGCTCGTGCGGATATTTCCTGTGTAATGGGCAGGGAATCTGGATCATCGAGGTCAATATCATGAAACAAGTCGCGAAGCTGGAAGTCCTCGTACCTGTTACGTAGCAGCCACTCGGACATTGTCCGTCGCAATTGCTCAATGACATAGGGATCTCGGAGGTCAAGCCATTTCTGTTCCGCAACAGGGGCGAGTTCAGCGATCTCATATTTGGTGATCCACTCAGGAGGAATGCGTCCCGCGTTACGGAAAATTTCGTCTGTCACTCCCGGTGCATCTGCGTCAGGACCATTCGTAGCCTGCGCCTGCTCCAAGTCCCAGCAAAGACGGATGTTTGGACGGAGAGCTTGGAGTTCCCCTCGCTCGAGATAAGCCGTCAGTCGATGTTCAGCCCAATAGAGAA
>CAYSXO010000411.1:0-3984 GCA_964434995.1 uncultured Sphaerobacteraceae bacterium | reverse complement strand
AGATCGGCGTGACGATGAACCTGCAGGTGACGGAGCGGGCCAAGATCCAGGAAGATCACCGGTCAGGCAACTACGAACTGACGTCCGTCGCCTGGGGGACACGGAGCGACCCGGATCCAATGCTCCAGTCGATCGTCTTCTCCGTCGAACAGAACAACGACGACGAGACCAAGTCGCTCATTCAGCAGGGACGGGAAGAGGTCGACCCGGCGAAGCGGGAAGAGATCTACCGGCAGGTGCACGCGCGGATGGCGGAGCAGGCGGAATGGCTCTTCGTCTACGCGCAATCCGAAACGTTCGGAGCCCGTGCCGACAACCCATGGACCGGCGTGCCGACGCATGGCAGTCTGGCAATCAATCTCTTTTACCTGCTTGAGCCATAGAGCGGAGTTCGCGATGAGCGGCGTTCCGGATACAGGGAGGTGCGTTGCGCTGCCCGCACCGGAACGCACCAGGGCATCGTGGCCCAGATTACGTGAACATCGGCAGCCAGCCGTCGTGCGATGACTCGCGAGGATGATCTCTTTGATAGGAAATGCGCCCACGTGGGAGTGACAGCGACACTCGCGGGGTTTGCCGCCGAAACCGAGGGAATGGCGATACCGGCAGACGCTCGCCACGAGGCCTACCGGCTCACGCTCGACACCATCGGCGTTGCATGCGCCGCGGCGGATATGCCGCCGGCGCGAGCCCTCGTGGCCGAAGTTCTGAGTTGGGGCGGACAACGAGAGTCGTCGATCCTGACGACAGGCCTCCAGACGTCCGCGGTTCAGGCCGCGTACGCGAATGCGTACCTGGCAAACCTGCTCGACGCGGATGAGACGCTGCTCAATCAGGCCCACGTGGCAAACGCCATTGTGGCCGGCGCGTTGGCGGTTGCGGAGCGATGCGGCTCCAGTGGGCGCGATCTGCTCGACGCGGTGGCGATTGGTTTCGAGGTCGCGGGCCGCATCGGGATGTCCTATGGGAATTGGCAGGTTGTCGATGGCCGCCCCGACTGGTCACCAGTCACGGGATATAGTTGGGTCGTGTTCGGCGTGGCGGCGTCGGCTGGGCGCCTGATTGGACTGAATGCGGGCGAGATGGCGTCAGCGTTCGGGATCGCGGGCTACTCGACGCCAATTCCGTCCATCGGCAGATGGGTCGATTGCACCCGGCTCCCTAATACCAAGTACGTCTTTCTCGGACCACTAGCCCATGCAGGCGTCGCCAGCGCGCTGCTTGCCGCGCGCGGCTTTACGGGCGACCACGACATCCTCGATGGCGACCGGGGCTTCTGGCGGATGGCGGGCTCGGTGGCGTGCGACTGGGCGGCGCTGACCGCCGAACTTGGCGCGCGTTGGCGAGTGAACGACGTATCGTACAAATGGTATCCGGCCTGCCGCTTTTTCCATGGCCCCCTCGATCTCTTTGCCCGAATACTGGCCGACGAGCGCCTCGAACCAGACGCCATCGATGCCATCGAGGTTCGCCTGCCGCCAGCGGCGACGCGGCCCTATTTCAGGAATCACGAGCCGGCCGACGTCGTCGAGGGAACGTTCAGCGTGCCGCACTGTTTTGCCTGCCTGGCGCATGGAGTGCCGGTTGGGCCAGAGTGGCATAGCGCCGATGCGCTCAACCGGGCGGACCTGGCGCGCTTCAGGACGAAGGTGACGGTCACCGTCGAACCAGGATCGGCAGAGGCCATCAACGAGCAGATCATGGCGGAGAACGGCGAGCCCTTCTATCGGCGATGCCCAACCAGTTTGTCCGTTCGCGCGCGCGGCCGGACGATTGAGGCAAGGACTGAGGTCGCGAGCGGTGATCCCTGGAGCGCGGAAACCCTGCTGTCTGACTCCAGGCTCGAGGAGAAGTTTCTTGCCTATGTGGGCGCCGCGCGCGGAGCTCGCTGGGCGATGGAGGTCCTGGAGTCTTTGAGGGACATCGACGGTGTCGAAGATGTAAGAACGCTGCGCGTTTTCGATCGGCGGATGGCGGCGGAAGCCGGGGCCGTCATGAACCGGGCAGGGCTGGACTGATACGTGGACCGTAGCAAGGAGCAAAGTGTGCCGGAAGAACTGTTCGAAACAGGAATGCGGATTCGGCGGGAAGTGCTCGGGGACGACTATGTCGATCGAGCGCTGGCAAACGTCGATGACTTCAACCAGGATTTCCAGAAACTCCTGACGGAGTACTGCTGGGGCGCGACCTGGGGGCGGGAAGGGTTGAGCCGCAAGCAGCGCAGCTTGAACAACCTCTGTCTTCTTGCGGCGCTCAACCGGCCGCATGAGTTTGAGGCGCATTTTCGGGGCGCCCTCCGGAACGGCTGTTCCCTGGACGAGATCCGCGAAACGCTTTTGCAGATTGCGGTCTACGTGGGTGTGCCTGCAGGCGTAGAGGCCTTCCGCATAGCGCGGAGGGTGCTGAACGACACTGAGGCGATGGCCTGATTCCCATGTGAGCGAGCCGATCACGATGTGGCGGGGTCCGCTGGAAATCCAACAGCGGGAACCCACGTTGTCCCCGGCGCATGCCTGGCCTCCCCGTTGGCAATGGGAGTGCGTTTGCTGCGATTGGCGTTACGGCTCGCGCTATCGCTCAGCCCATCGTTGAACATGACACGATGAGCGCAAAGTGAACGGGTGCGCCGTGCGTCCCTGGCTCAATAGTCTTCGCTCGACTGGCGATGCAGTCCGCCGCGGGCGGATTACTGGCGTTCGTCGTGGTGCACAATTGCAGTCGCATCAACGAATGCGCCGGCACCGTTCAGTTCGTCAATGGGCCAAGCGACGATGCCGATGGAATCCGAGGCTCCAGGCCGGTTGCCAGGTTTCTCCCTCTCGATGCGTGAGCCCTCGTTCAGACAGCCCCGGATACGATGGCCCAGCGGATAAGGCCTTCAACCACGATCACTGTCTCGCGGGACCAGGGTCCGAAGCGCGGTCAACCGCGCACAGATGTCTACCAGAGCGGCCGCTCGCTCTCTCGGTCGAAGGCGTGCGCTCGCGCCGGATCGATAGTGAGCACAATGCGCTCGCCCACTGCCGGCTCCAGGTCCGATGAAACGTCCGCGACGACCGTTTCTCCATCGACGAGCGCGTAGATGAGCGTGGTCGCTCCCACAGGCGAGACGACGTCGACGACTGCCGGGATCCCGAACCCGCCGCTCCCCGCTGGTTTGATGGCAACCGCCTCAGGACGCACTCCCAATCAGATCGCTTTCCCGGCATATGGTGCAAGCGCGCTGCTCCGCTCCGGCGCAACCTTGATGCGGAAGGACGGTCAAGCCAGGAGCCAGGCGTCCCCTTCCCTGGTCACGGTGGCAAGAAGGGAATTCATCTCGGGGTTGCCCATGAAGCCCGCGACGTGCTTGTTCATGGGATGACGATAAATGGCCAGCGATGTGTCGTCCTGTTGGAGGACCCCGTCGCGCAAGATTGCCACCCGTGTCGCCATCGTCATCGCCTCGCTTTGATCGTGCGTGACCTCAGCGATCGTTGCGCAAGGACGCCGGTGAAGCTCGATCAATTCGGCGCGGGTGTGAACGCGCAACAACGTTCTGGAAGACCATCGCCACCTCCCGGTCTTTCGGTGGCCGAACGTTGACCAACTTTCCTGGCCGGCATCTCGCCCTTGAAGGGCATGGAACCGAGGGTCGCGTCTGGCCAAGTCGCTCGAACCAATCGTCAGACGACCAACACCCGATGGTTTCTGATACTGGGCAGGATGAGATCAATGATCTTCGCTCGGCGTTCGATGCCGCCCTCTTCTCGGCGCATGCGCGTGCGAGTAGCCGTCGTGGTTGTGCCATACGGGGCGAACATCGCGAGGGTCGGCTTTGAAGAGGAATTTGGGAACGGTGTAGATCCGGGTGGCATCGAGGCCGCAGACCGGACATGGGGAGGGGTCGGACGACTCCACCATGGGCCGCTCCCGCTCGTGTTGGGCCTCGCACTCGGGGCAGGCATAGAGATACGTCGGCATGCACTCGCTCCACAATTCGCG
>CAYSXO010000410.1:0-4021 GCA_964434995.1 uncultured Sphaerobacteraceae bacterium | reverse complement strand
TTCCACCAAGAATCCTATTGACCGGAATGCCTATGCGGCGTTCATCAGTCAGCTTGAGCTTCTCAGCATATGGCTAAAGTCGGCTAGCGTGGAGAATTTTCACGGGCCGGCCTTGCCTGAAGATCTTTCGATCACCGTTGATGGAGTGAATGAATGGGAGCAGCGACCTGATGGGTTCCGTGCCTTCCAACATTACAGGATACGGATAAGTAAGCAGGACGATGCGTTGCTTGCGGAAATCAAGACTACCTTTGGCGCAGACTACTCGTCAGAGTTTCCTATGACTGACGAACTCTTCGCAACCTTCGGCGATGTCAATTTATCTTTGAATACTTGGCCTTATCTCCGTGAATATGCATCCGCTACGGTAAGTCGCCTCGGGTGGTCGCCCATCACACTTCCGACCTTGAAGGCCGGAACGAATGTCGTGCAACCCACCCCAGCAACGGAAGCTCCCCAACCCAGACCCAAGAAAAAGAGAACTCCTTCAAGACCTCCGGCTCCCGAATAGCGCCCTCGAAGAGCGACACGCGAGTGCCCCTGGCGGGATGTGGCCCGATCACTCGTCTCCGGCCAAGGCCGCTCCTTGATCCGAATGTGCGATGATCCCGACCACGATTCCGTTGATCCTCTCGTCGGTGTACTTGTGGCGGAACAGCCCGAACGCCTCCTCGGCCATGCCCGCCGCCAGCTCCGGATCGTGCAGCAGGCGCAGGCAGTCGTCGGCAAAGCGCGCGGGATCGTCGGAGATGTATGCCTCGCGGCCATCCTCGGCGGCGATCCCTTCCATGCCTGTTGTCGTGGCCACCACGGGCCGCCGCAGCGCGAACGCCTCCAGCACCTTGATGCGCGATCCGCCGCCGGCGCGCATCGGGGCGATGGCGACGTGCGCATCGCGATACCAGGGCTCCACATCGGGCACGGCGCCGACCAACTCGACCCCGGCCTGACCATCAAGCCGACGCACCGCCGCGGGATCGCCGGTTCCCACGATGCGCAAGGTCACTGGCCGGTCGGCCCCGGCCTGAATGCGCGGCAGAATGTTGGCGCAGAAGTGCTGCAGGGCGTCGTCGTTCGGCCCGTGGCCGAGCCTGCCCACGAAGAGGAGCGTGAAAGTGCCGCGACGGAGGGGAGGAAAGGGGGTTGTCTTCGGTAAAGGCAGGCTGTTCGGCAGAACCACCACCTCAGCCTTCTCCACGTTCCGGCGCAGAAGCGCCTGCCGGCTCCCCTCCGAGCTGACAAAGACCCGGTCGAACCGGGTAAGGGCAGCATCCTCCTCCACGCGTGCCCTTTCGGCGGCCTCCGCTGACTGGCGCGCCTGTTCGCTCCGTCCCTGCACCCGCGCGAAGGTGGCGAGCCGCTGCTCGCTGACCGATTCCGGGTCGTCGAGGTCGATCTGCCGCTCGGTGCTCCAGCGCAGCCACGGCTCGGCATCGGCCAATGCATCGCGGCGAAAGACATGCACGATGTCGAACCGCTCGCGCCGGGACAGCGGCTCCCCTCGCCCCTGGCGTAAAACTCGCTCGCAGCAGGCGCGCACCGCCTCCGGAATCGGCAGAGCCTGCTCGCCCCGCCCTGCCGTGACCAGCAGCGTGACCCGGAACTGCTGCGAGAGCGCGCGCACGATGGCCCCGGCCCGCATGGCCTGACCACTCCCGGCCACTGCCGGGGCGGCCGCACTGACATAGAGCAACCGATGATTCGGCGACGTGTCATCCGTCACGATGGCCCTGCCCAACTGGATGCTGGTCTCCACGGCGGACGCGCGGTACTGTCCCTTCGGGCAGCAACTCTCCCTCGTTGAACGCCCGCGTGCTTCTCTCGTGAGAGTGTAGTCATCCCGCGCGCGCGTCTGGCCAGCCGTCGGCATGGTTCAGCCGGACTACCCGCCCTGCATGGCACGCATCGTGCGCTGCTTCCTGACACGCGGTGGCGGCCGCGCCCCGTGATGAAGAGCTGACAGGGAGAGAAGGCAGCATGACCGCAGAGAGTGGCGACCGCGATCGCATGGAAGGCACGATAGAAGAGGCCAAGGGCAAGCTGGAGCAGGCGTGGGGCGATCTCACGGACGATGAAAAGGCCAAGGCCGAAGGGATGTGGGACGAGGCGAAAGGCAAGGCCCAGCAGTTCCTGGGCGACATCAAGGACAAGGTCCAGGACGCGGGCGACGACGTCGAGCGGGCCACCCGCTAGGATCGTCGCTCATCATGCATCGCGAGGCGCCAGGGCGACAGCCCCGGCGCCTCGCGGCTTCATTCGACACCGGAGATCTCATGAAAGAGCCGCTCGGTTTCAGCCGATGGCCGCATTCCCGCTCGCTCCCGCAACTCGCGCTGGCACTCCGCGAAGACGTGGGCGGCCATCGCCGGGTTGCCTCCGGCCGCCAGGGCGCGCATCAGCCACCGATAGCTCCCTTCCCGTAGAGGGTCGAGCGCGAGGAGGAGCCGCGCCTCCTGTTCCGCCAGCTCATGCCGGCCGCGCGCCAGTTCGGCCTCGACCGTCCGCTCGCAGGCGCGAATCCGGATGTCCCGAACCAACCGGCGCTGGCCCTCGATTCAGGACGCCTCTTCACCAGGCAGGAACCCATGCGCGGCAATCTCCATGGCCACCCGGGCTTCCGCCAGCGCTCCGCCCGGTTCTCCCTGAAACACATGCCGGTCGGCCTCATGGATGGCGTCGCGCGCCCGCTCCCAGTCGATGAATGTGTCCCTGGGCAAGCGGAGCCGGTATCACCCCTGCTCGCCGAGGATGGCAATCTCCGCCGCCGGCGCGATCGGCGCGAGGCAGCGGCGCAGGCGGCTGACCAGCGCATTGAGGGCGACATCCCAGGCATCGGGGACTTCATCGCCCCAGATCGCCTCGGCCAGATCGCCGCGCCCGACCGGGCCGCGCCGGCTGAGGACCAGATAGACCCAGAGCCATCGGACCTGGCGGCCTGGGAACCGCGTCTCGCGGATGATGACCGGCCCCGATTCGATCGCCAGCTGGCCGCGGATAGAGATTCGTGGTGGCGCGGGCGCCGGCCGCGCACCGGCATCGTGCGAGGGTCGGTTCACCTTCGCAACCTTTCTGCAAGGCCGATGCAATGTCGCCCGATGATACTGCTCACGGGTCAGGCACGCGCCGTCCTCCTGGCCGTTTCACCCGTTCACGGAACGGCTGCAGGCCGCCGGTTTGGACGTCTGGAGTTGGAAGTTCGCGTGTCAAACAGCACGGAGGTGAGCACGATGAAGACGCTGGCCTGTGGCGATCTGGTGCCGGGTTGCGCGGCGGTTGTGAAAGCGGAGACGGAGGAGGAAATCCTGCGGATCGCCGCGAAGCACGCGGTTGAGGATCATGGCCTATCCGTCGATGAAGCGTTGGTCGCGGCGGTGAAGTCCGCCATTCGCGACGAGGAAGCTGGCGCTTAGCAACGCATGCCGCCAAGTCGGTGAACGTTCCAGGTTAGCGCGGCAGTGACCACGCCACGAACCCAACGGCGGCGGCCACGACGATCAGCAGCGGCTCGGCAATCTTGAATCGCCAGAGCAGAGCCAGACTGAAAAGGCCGATGAGCAGCGTCGGGATATCGACGATCGCTCGCTGCGCCAGCACAACGACCGCGCCAGCAATGGCGCCACTCGCCGCCGCGGTCGCTCCATCGGAGAACGCGCGCAACCGCGGGTTATTCCGGTGCCGGACAAACCAGGGCGCCGGAATGACCGTGAACACCCAGACCGGCAGGAAAATGCCGATGGAGGCCAGAGTCGCTCCTGGCAAGCCAGCGACCAGAAACCCGATGAAGGCGACCGTGATCACCACTGGGCCAGGGGTGATCATGGCCACGGCCACGGCGTCGAGGAACTGCTGCTCGGTGAGCCATCCAAACTGGCCAACCACGCCCTCATAGAGGAAGGGCACAATGGCCAGGCCGCTCCCAAAGACAAAGGACCCGGCCTTGGTGAAGAAGAGCAGGATGTCCCAGAGGACGTTCGATTGAAGACCAGCCGCGGCCGCAAGCGGCACGATGGCCAACACCAGG
>CAYSXO010000409.1:2959-4022 GCA_964434995.1 uncultured Sphaerobacteraceae bacterium | reverse complement strand
GCCCCTGACGCCACCCAGTCATAGCCGGCCGCGTCCCTGATCGAGGAGCCATCGTGGTGGACCCGTATTGTGCGCCCGCCAACCAGGCCCAGCACGATCAGACCGGCGCAGAGAACCACGGTAAACCAGAACCAGATGGCCGTCCGCGTGATCCTTCCCCGCCGGTCATGAAGGACTAACGCTCAACCCGATGGCACACTGACCCATCCTCAGAATGCGCCTCCTTTGTGGGCAGCGGAGACGATCACCCAAGAAGCTTCATCATGGACAGAGTACCTTTCCCCGATCCACGCGGGTGGAGCATGTGAGAGGACAGGAGGAGCAAGCAACGATGCCGGCGGTACTCGCGGAGACGACACGGGGCGGGATCACCGAAAGCGTCCATCATGGCGTTGTGGTCGCCGTCGATGCGGCAGGCGAAGTCATTGCTTCGTCGGGCGACCCCGAGCAGGTCGTCTTCTTTCGCTCCTCCGCGAAGCCGTTTCAGGCGATTCAGGTCATCGAAAGCGGAGCCGCCGACGCCTTCGGCTTCACTCCCGCTGAGCTGGCCCTCTGCTGCGCCTCCCACGAGGCCTCGCCCGAGCACCAGCGGCAAGTCGCGGCGATGCTCGAAAAGATCGGGCTTTGCGCGGACGATCTGCAATGCGGCTGCCCGCCCTATAGCAACCCGGAGGAATGGGCGCGCATCACCCTGGGTCTGGCCGAGCGGACGCCGCTCCAGTGCGATTGCTCCGGCAAGCACAGCGGCATGCTGGCCACCATCGTCCACGAGGGGCTTCCGCGAGATAACTATCTCGATCCCGCGCATCCCTTGCAGCGGCGAATTCTCGCCACCATGGCCGAGGTGATGCGAACGCCCGAGGAAGAGATCGTCCTCGGCACGGACGGCTGTAGCCTCCCCACCTTCGGCGCGCCGCTTCGCACCTTCGCTGCCGCCTACGCCGCGCTCGCCGCGCCGGAGCGCGTGCCGGAGGGCGCGGGCCGCGAACACGCCGCGGCGCTCAACCGCCTCCGCGCGGCGATGACCGCGTGCCGTCGCAGGAGCGCGCGGCGGTGGACGAGG
>CAYSXO010000409.1:0-2949 GCA_964434995.1 uncultured Sphaerobacteraceae bacterium | reverse complement strand
TCCGGCCAGGGGCATCTGGTCGCCACTTTGATGGAGGTCAGCGACGGCCGCATCGCCGCCAAGAGCGGCGCCGAGGGTCTCCTCTGTCTGGCCGTGCCCGAGCGCGAATTGGGTATTGCGATCCGCGTGGCCGACGGCACGTTCCGCGCGCACCCGGTCATTACCGTCTCCGTCCTGGAGCAGCTTGGCATCCTCGACCTCAGCGCCCGCGAGGTCATCCTGGCCCGGCATTCGCCGGAGCTGCTCAACCACAATGGCCGCCTGGTCGGCGACATCCGGCCCGTGTTCCAGTTCGAGGGGATCCGCGCCGCCGCCTGAGGAGTCTGTCCCGTGTGAAGTGGCATCCTGAGTTATGAGTCCACCCAGATGGGTCTTCCTGAGCGCAGCGAAGGATCTCGGCTTCACGGCACGATCGCGCGGTGATGCCGAGATGGTTCGCTGCACGCACCATGACACACGACGGTGGACCCACTCCTGAGCGGCAGCGCACCATGACACCTGAGGCTGGACAAGCCGCTGAGTAAGTTTCAGCGCCTGCTGACGGAAACCGACGCCGTGCCGTCCGGTAGGCAACGGTATGTCTGCTCACAAAGCCTCCCCGGCACGCGCGCCACGCGCTGCATGAATCCGCGGCGCGTGCGATGCTGCCCTGATGTTTCGCTGGCAGCTTGAACGGGAGAGAAGCACAGATGGATCGGTTGCGGGTCGGGGTCATCGGTTGCGGGGCAATCGCGCAGATGATGCATCTCCCCTACTTGCGCGAGCTCGACGGGCGCTTTGAGATCGCCGCGCTCTGCGACGTCGATCCGGTCGCGCTGGCGGAATGTGGGCGGCACTATGGCGTTACGCGCCTCTTCGCCGATGCCGACGGCCTTCTTGCCGAGCCGCTCGACGCCGCGCTGATCCTGACCAGCGGCGACCACGCGCCTGTTGCCCTCGCCGCGCTGGAGCGCGGGCTGCACGTTCTGGTCGAAAAACCGCTTGCCTACTCCGTGTCCGAAACCGACGATGTCATAGCTGCCGCCGAACGCGCGGGCAAAACGCTGATGGTCGGCATGATGAAGCAGTACGACCCCGGCTACCAGCGCGGCGCGGAACTGGTTCAGGCGATGCGCGACCTGCGGTATGTCAGCGCGACCACCCTCGAAGCAGACGGCACGGCCTACATGTCGCACCATCCGATCGCGCGGAGCGGCGGCTTCCGGCAGCCCGAACCGCGGACCTACGGCACGGAGATGTTCACCACCATCCAGCAGGCCATCCTCAGCCGCCAACCGGGCAATCTGCTGCGCGAGGCCACCAGGAGCGACGATCCCGCCGTGCAGGCGGCCTACACCCTGCTCATCAGCAGCTCGATCCACGACATCAATGTGCTGCGCGGCGCCCTGGGCCAGCCAGAAGCGGTGCTCTCGGCGAACCTCTGGGCCGGCGGTACGAGCTTTACGGCCACCCTCGCTTACGCTGGCGACGTGCGCGCCAACTACACCTGGACGCTCATCCCCTATCTGAAGAACTACTCACAGACCTTCGCCTTTCATGGTTCGGAAGAGTTTGTGCGTATCACCTTCCCTTCGCCATATCTGAACAACGCCCCAACCCATGTCGATCTGGCGCGGATGAAGGGCGGTGAACTGGAAGAGACCCGGCTGACCGTCTCCTTCGAGGAAGCGTTCAAGCGCGAATTGCTGGAGTTCGACGAATGCGTCCGCACGGGCCGGACGCCGCGCACCAGCGGACCGGGTTTCCGGCAGGATCTGGAGGTGCTCACCGCCATCGCGCGGGCCTTTCCGGTCGCGCGGTGAGCCCGAAGCGTTCAATCGTGCTTCCGGATGAAACCGTTCCCGCGGGCATCGCCACGAATTGCGCACCGTGGCTGACCGGGTGGCGTAACAGAGGCAGCGCGGCCAATTCCGATGCACCGTTTCCGATCCAGCGGGCTGCCCCGTACCGGCTCCGCTCGGAAAGGCTCGCGCCCGCCTTCCGTGTGCGCACTACCGCATCTCACCCTTCCTGGCACGAAATCCACCGCGTGTTCCCTGAGCCAACCGCGGCGATTGCCGTGTTTTGATCGGCTTAGGGAGACAGAGCATGACAGAGATTGGGTACACGCTCTCAAGCGAAGAGCACGCCCCCAGCGACCTCGTCCGGCAGGCGACCATGGCGGAAGATGCCGGATTCGCCTTTTCCCTGATTTCGGATCATTTTCATCCGAGGGTCGATGCCCAGGGACATAGCCCATTTGTGTGGTCGGTCGTCGGAGGCGTCGCCACGGCAACCAGGCGGCTACGGCTCGGCACCGGCGTAACCTGCCCAACCATCCGCCTCCATCCAGCGATCATCGCTCAGGCAGCGGGAACGTCGGCGGCGATGATGCCGGGCCTGTTCTTCCTCGGCGTTGGCAGCGGCGAAGCCCTCAATGAGCACATCACCGGTCAGCGCTGGCCGGAAACTGAAGTTCGCCACTCGATGCTCGAAGAGGCCGTGGCCATCATGCGCCTTCTCTGGCAGGGTGGCAATCAAAGCCCTCATGGGACGTACTTCACCGTAGAAAACGCTCGTCTCTATACGTTGCCAGAAGAGCCCGTGCAGGTGATGGTGGCAGCCGCGGGTCCGAAATCCGCCGCGCTAGCCGGCCGGATCAGCGATGGGCTCATCGCGACGTCCCCGGACCCGAAGGCCGTTGAGGGATTCAAGAAAGCGGGCGGCAAGGGACCCTGCTACGGTCAGATGACGGTCTGCTGGGGTCAGGACGAGCAAGAGGCACTGGATACCGCGTACGGGATCTGGCCGAACGCCGGACTACCGGGCGAGCTTGGCCAGGAACTCCCGACGCCAGCGCACGTCGAGCAGGCGGTGAAGCTCGTCACGCCGGAAAAGATCGCCAAGAGCATCGTAAGCGCCAACCCGCCGTTGACGACCGTGCGCCAGCCATTGCGAGACATGGGCAGG
>CAYSXO010000408.1:0-4042 GCA_964434995.1 uncultured Sphaerobacteraceae bacterium | reverse complement strand
GCGTTCCATTCCGCGCAGCATCGACCAACTGAAGTTCAGCCAGGTCTCAAACCATGCGACAATCGCCGAATGAGCGACGCATGGCTGAACGACCTCTTTGATCCCGAAGAAGCTGCTGCCCTGACCGCCGATCTCGTCGGTTTTCGGAGCTATCCAGGTGAAGAGGGGCCCGTACAACGCTATCTCCTCGACTGGCTCGCGGCCCACGACCTTCGCCCAGAGCTGCAATCGACGGAAGGCGACCGTCCGAATGTCATTGCCCGCATCGAGAATGGCGACGGCCCAACGCTCCTGCTGAACGGCCATGTGGATACCGTTCTCGCCGTCGACGGCTGGGAAACGGATCCCTGGACGCCACACAGGGACGGCGCCCACCTCTATGGGCTCGGCGCCTGCGACATGAAATCGGGTGTGGCGGCGGCGATGCTGGCGACGCGGGCGCTCCACCAGTACCGGGACCGCTGGCGGGGCACGGTCCTCTTCACCTCGGTCGTTGATGAAGAGGCATATTCAATCGGCGCGCACGCGCTGATCGAAAGTGGCCTATCCGCTGACTACTGTATCGTCACCGAGGCATCCTGGCTGACACCTTGTCTCGGCTCGGTGGGCAAGATCCTGATCCGGGTAGACGTCACCGGCAAGGCGGCCCACGGCACCCTCCCCTGGGAGGGGATCAATGCCGCCACCGAGGCCGCGAAGTTTGTCGCCCGCCTGGACGATGCTCCGCTGCTGCCGCACCCGCGCATGCGCGGCAGCCGCTGCGTTCTCTCACTGATGAGCGGCAACGATCAGTACGTCATCACCGTACCGGAAAAGGCTCGCGCATTGGTCAACCGCATGATCGTGCCCGGCGAAAGCCGAGAGGATGTCCTCCGCGAGATGCGCGGCCTGGCCGATTCGCTTGATTCGCCCGCGACGTTCGCATTCACCATCGACCCGCCCTACTACCCGCCCTGGGAGACGAGCGCCGATCACCCGCTGGCCGTCGCGCTGACAACGGCCTATCGAGGGGAAACAGGTCAGGAGCCGACCTGGGGCTACTGGGGCTTTGGGGACATGAACCTTTTCTCCAGCGAGGCGGGCATCCCAACCGTGATGGTCGGCCCACTGGGCGGCAATTTTCACCAGGCCAACGAGTGGGTCGACGTGCCGAGCATTGCCGCCACCTCCCGTGTCCTGATGCGCATGGCCCTCGACCTTCTGACGTAGCGCAACGGTTGTCGGCTATTGGCTATTGGCTATTGGCTATTGGCTATTGGCACGAAGTATCCATCGTTCTTCCGAACACCCCGACACCCCGACACCCTACCACCCTTCACTCGCTCACGCCTGCCACGGCAGCCAGAATCACATCCGTGACCGCTTGCGGCCGCGAGTTCACGGCCACGTGCGAGGCGTTGCCAATGACGCCGCCGCAAGGACGTGGGCCAGGCTCGTGCTGGCCTCCAGCACATGCTTGAAGATATCCATCACCAGCAATCAGGTGCTGGTCTTTAAAGAACTGATGAGCCGATCGAGGCAGACGTTGCACGCATGGCATGCGGGCCGAGCAAGCGAGCCGTGGTCACGCAGAAGAGGCTGGGATCGGCGACAGCGGTAGGTGGGACGGAACCGAGGCCATCACGAAAGGCGGGCGCCACATTGGCAGCGGCAGAGATTTCCCGTCGCGTCTTGCCCACGCCGCCCGGACCCGTGAGCCTCAGGAGGCGCACGGCAGGATCGCGCACCTGTTCGGCCACGACTGCCGACGCTTCCTCGCGCCCGAGCAAGGCAGTCAGCGGGCTGGGCATCGGCGCGGCCGCGCGCTCGGGAGTCGGCAGGGGCCGCGCTCGCTCCGGGTGAATCCCCGGAAAGACAGCACGGGGTGAAGCGGTCAACGACGTTCCCGGCTATTTGACGACGGCGAACGGCCGGTGCGCCAGACCACCATGTGATGGCGCTATCCAGCGTCCATGGAGCAAGATCCATAAGCCCACGTCACACCGCCCCGACCGGTGGCAGCATCAGTGTGGTGATGCAGTGTCCCGCGCAAACCTCCCCGCCGCAAGAAAGGCGATGTCGTGGGCTGTCTGCCCATCGATCGCGAGGTCGGCCAGTATCTCGCCAACGACCGGGGCGAATTTGTAACCACGACCGGAAAAGCCGCAGCCGAAGAGCACCCGCTCGTTGTCGGGGCGCCGGTCGATGATAAAGTCCATATCGGCCGTGTAGGTGCACATGCAGGTAATGTGGCGCACCTCCGGCCCACTGGCGCCGGGCATGTACCGGTCGAGCACGCCGCGCAGAAAGGCGATCTCCTCCGGGTCAACCGTGCGGCGGATGGTGCGCGCGGTTGTTGGTGGCCCGGCGCTCAGCCCGATCTTGAGCCCGACGTTCCCCACCGAGGGCATGCCGTAGAAGCTCCCCTCGGCCACGGTGAGCAGAAAGTCGGGCGCTCCCGCTTCGAGCGACCAGAGATCGGGTCGTTCTGGCCGGAAATAGCCGTTCACCCGCCGCTCGACCTGCATCGGGAGCGCCAGATCGGCTAGCAATTCTTCCGCCCAGCAGCCGGCGGTGATCACCAGGCGGTCAGCGCGGTAACGTCCTTTGCTCGTCTCGACGCGCACCCCGTCGCCATCGCTCGTGTAGCCGGTCGCCTCTTCATCGTAGAGAAGCTCCGCGCCATGCCGCCGCGCCAGCTCGCAGTTCGTGATGATCCCTTCTTCCGAGCGCAGGTAGCCCGCGTTCGCCTCGTAGGTGGCGCACAGGCCGTCGTGCACCTGGAAGCCCGGAAAGCGCTTCGTCAGATCGGCCTCGTCGAGCACCTCCAGAAAGCCGCGCATGGCCATGATCTCGACCGCCTGCCGGTCCGCGGGAAAGCGCTCGCTGTCGAGCAGGCGCACCTCGCCAGTCATCGTCAGGAGCGTCTTGCCGGATGCCTCCTCCATCTCGCGCCAGAGCTCGAACGCGCGCGCGGCGAGCGGCACGTAGCCATCGTCCTTGAAGGACGAATGCCGGATCATGCGGTGGTAGCCGTGCGACGACCCCTGGTCGTGCCCCGGTTGGAACATCTCGATGCCGAGCACCCGCTGCCCGCGCCTGGCAAGCTGCCAGGCGGTGGCGCTCCCCATCGCCCCCAGGCCAATGACGATGGCGTCATAGGATTCGGTCGTCGTCATCCGCGTTTGTCTCCGCCGGTTTCACCAGTCGCCGATCCGGATTGGACCGCGCGTTTGCGCCAGCATAACGCGGCAGCGCGGGGAGACTCATGGCGAGCAGCCGCAACCGAACCGCCACGGTGCTGGCGGCGAAATCGCTCATCGCCGCCTCGGCCCGGGTCACGGTTGCCACTGGCGGCGTCAAAGCCCCGGCGGCCGACTTCTGCGATGCGCATGGGCGCGGCGCGGTACCGAACGACGGGCCGTGGGTTCGAACTCTCGAAAGGGCCGCCGCCCTTCCGCGCCTGGAGCGAACTGGCAAACCTCCGCCCATGGGCAGATTCGCACGGGCCGGATCACGTTCCGGCCCGTTCGTCGCTGGTCGCGCAAGGTTCTCGCTAGCAGCCTGCCTGGCAGACCCCTGGCCCACCCGGCGTATCAGTGCTCGGACAGCAGATGAGGCCGTCGTCGCAGGGCGCCTCGGTCCCGGTGTCGCAGGCGCAGCCAGCGCCGGTGCAGGTCACCGGCGGCGGGTTATCACAGACGCCGGACGCATTGCAATAGCCAGAGCAGCAACCGCCACAGGTATCACCCCAATTGCAGGCAGCATCGCAGCCAACGCCATTGTCGCTGCATGGCGGCGGGCCGCAGGAATCGGCAGGCTGGCAGGCGCCCGCGCCGCCAGCGATGGTCCCATCCGCCTGGCAGCAAACGAGGCCGTCGTCACATGCGCCCAAGACGCCGCCATTGCAGTCGCACCCTTGCCCCGTACACGGCGCGGGCGGGCACGAGGCCTCGGCCACGCAGACGCCCGGTCCACCCGGGATCGACTGCCCCTGCTGGCAGCAGACCAATCCCGGATCACAGGCGCCCTGCACGCCACCGTTGCAGCTACACCCTGCGCC
>CAYSXO010000407.1:0-4053 GCA_964434995.1 uncultured Sphaerobacteraceae bacterium | reverse complement strand
AATGAGGCCTAGCAGGGCGGGCGGATGTGGAGCGTCATCTGGCGATCCCTGGATTGAACCGTCCGAACCTTCGTGCCAGAAACTCTACCATCTGGAAACCGCGCGGTGCGCGACCGATCGATTCCTCCATGGGCGGCCCGCGGTCCTGGGAAACGGTTCTTCGCCTCCATTGAGGCGATCTGGAGGCAGCAGTTTGATCGAACAACAGACCTCGCGCCCGGATAAGGCCGGGAGCATTGGCCCGTGGGCGGCAACTGCCGCGATCGCCGTGATGGCCCTTGCCCTGGCAATTGGACTATTGGGCGCGCGGCCGCCCGTGGCCCTACCCGTGGATGCCCCGGAGAATCAGTTCTCCGGGGCTCGCGCGATGGACCTCGTGGCGAGGCTCCTTGCCGACGGCGCCGCTCACCCTGCAGGGTCGGAGGCGAATCATCGCGTTGCCGAGCGAATCCGTGAGGAGATGAGCAATCTCGGCTATCAGGTCGAGACGCAGCGGACGTTCGCCTGTAGCTCGATTTGGGCGCAATGCGGGGACGTGGAGAACCTTCTGGTCCGGCTGCCAGGACAGGCTGACAGCCCGGCGGTTCTCCTCACCGCGCACTACGATTCGGTTCCGGCAGGTCCTGGGGCGGCGGACGACATCGCTGGCGTAGCGGCAATGATTGAGATCGCCCGCATCCTGAAGGCTGAGCCTCCCCTGCCAAACCCGGTGATCCTGCTTTTCAGCGATGCGGAAGAGCCTGGCTTGCTTGGGGCTGAGGCGTTTGTTGCCGAGCATCCATGGGCAGCAGACATCGGCGTCGTCGTCAATCTCGAGGCGAACGGCACAAGGGGACAGAGCATTCTCTTCGAGACATCGGACAACAACGCCTGGCTGATCGATGCCTTTGCGGCCTCGGCCCCGAGGCCGGTGGCCAGCTCGCTCTACTATGAAATCTACAAGCTTCTCCCAAACAACACCGACCTGTCTATCTACCGAGCAGCAGGGTTGCCGGGACTTAACTTCGCGATAACGGAAGGAGGCGCGCTTTATCACACCCCGCTCGACAACGTGGCGAACCTCGAGCCTGGAAGCGTCCAACATCACGGGGACAACGCGCTGGCGGCGATTCGTGTCTTCGCTTCGCGCGATCTGCGCGCGCCGCCGCCGGGAAATAGCGTCTTCCTCGATCTGCCGCCGGGCGTCGTCCTTCGCTGGCCGGAACCGTGGACCATTGGTATTGGCTTGGCGGCGCTGCTGGTCTGGGTGGCGATCGCTTACCGAACGATGCGGATGGGCGCGGTGGGGTGGAGAACTCTGGCGCTCGGCTGCAGCGCCCTGCCAGTGGCCCTCCTGTTGGCCACCATCTTCGGCTATGCGGTGACGTTTGGGCTCAGCAGGATGACCGGTTCGCTGGCCCCGTGGTACTCAAACCCGTTGCCGACCCGGACCGCAATCTGGTCGGCCGCCTTTCTGGCGCTTGTGCTCGTCTCTCTGGTGATCGGCCGGCGCGCGGGCTACTGGGGTACGGCGCTCGGCGTCTGGCTTTGGTGGGCGCTCCTGTCCTTCCTTGCGGCTTGGCAAATGCCCGGGGCCAGCGTCGTCTTCCTCGTGCCAACAGTTCCGGCACTGTTGGCGATTGCGCTGATTGCCTGGATGCCCTGGCGCAGGACATGGTCTGGGATGACCCTGGCGGCGTTGACCGGACTTTTCGTCGCCACCTGGTTCTGGTTGCCATTTGCAGTGACCGCTGAGTCGTTTGCGCCTGGGCCAGAGATGGGTGCAATAGTCGGATTCGCGGCCGCGCTGGCCGCGAGTGGGTTTATCCCGATCCTGGCCGAGACGCGCATGCAACGGTTATTTGCACGAGGATCGCTGGCGGGAGCAGCCGTTGCCATCCCGCTCATGGCAGGGCTCGCGGCAGTGCAACCGGCGTATTCTTCGTCCAGTCCGCAACGGTTGAACATCGTTCATCTCGAGGATCGCGAAGCAGACGAGGCGTACTGGGTTCTCGAAGGAGCGGTTCAAGGATTTAACGGCGCCTTGGATGTGCCAGAGTCGCTCCTGTCCGCTGGGCGCTTTGATGACGAATTGACGTCGTTCTTGCCCTGGTCGGATGCTCGGGTGCTGGTTGCGCCGGCGCGGGCGTCCAATTCACCATCCCCATCATTGCACGTCCTCGACGATGATGTTGATGCGGGCGTGCGCACGGTGCGCGTTCGCCTGCAGACACCGCGCGGAAGCCAGAGGATCTCCCTCCATGTCCCAGAGCGAGCGAACTTGCAGCACATCGTCGTCGAAGGGGTAGACCAGACGATCGAGGACTTCACTGCCGAACGAGGACACGAGGCGTTCCATTGCGTTGGCGAGACGTGCGATGGCCTCGTGCTGACGCTTGGCATGAGGTCTGTCGAGGCGACGACGCTCCTCATCATCGATTCCGCTCCGCTGCAGGTGGCCGAGGCCGCCGCGCTTGGCGCGGCAAGGCCGGCCGAGGCGCAACCGAGTCACGACGGCGACCGGTCAATGATCTTCGATTGGATCGCATTGGGACCGGCATGAGCCGCGAGCCCGGTCGATCGCCGCGGCATTGGGCCGGCCTTTACACGCTCGCCGGAAAAAGGCCTGGTGCAGAGACGAAAGCGCCCGCGAGCGCGTGATGCACGCATGACGAGCATCGCGGTAGACGGCCACGAGTTGGGCCATTACGATCCCGGCGAATCTCGCAAATGCCGTCTGCTGGATAGAACGCGCCGCGGGGGAGCACAGTCGTGGGGAAAGCGTTGATGGTTGATGTCGTAATCGTCGGGGCCGGGTCGGCGGGCTGCGCGCTAGCCAATCGTCTCTCGGCCGATCCCATGAGATCCGTCGCGCTCCTGGAGGCGGGCGGCCCTGATGATCGGGAGGCCATCCGCGTTCCCCGCCAGTACTTTTCCCTTTGGGGAACCGACGTCGACTGGCAGTACGTCTCGACGCCACAACGCGGCACGTCCGAACGACGCCATCAGATGCCGCGCGGCCGCGTGCTGGGGGGAACGAGCAGCCTCAACGGCATGGTTTATCTGCGCGGGTCGCGCACGGACTACGATGCGTGGGAAGCCTCGGGATGCACGGGCTGGGGCTGGGATGACGTTCTGCCGGCCTTTGTGGAGATGGAATCATGGCTCAAGCCGTCGGTTCTGGAGCCGCGCCACCCACTCTCCGAGGCCATGCGTGAGGCATCGGTTCAGGCCGGGCTGTCAAGGAATCCCTCGTTCGATAGCGGGGTGCTCGACGGCGCCGGCTGGAACCGCTCAACCATCCTCGACGGCGAGCGCCACAACGCGCACCGAGCGTTCATCGTGCCGGTGCGGGACCGCCCGAACCTCCAGGTGCTGACCGGGACGAGAGCGCTGCGGATTGACCTGGAGGGTAGCCGGGCGACCGGCGTTGTCGTTCTTTCCGGTGAGGGAACCGTGGAAACCATCGCCGCGGGGGAAGTCGTTCTCTGCGCGGGCGCATTCGATTCGCCGCGCCTGTTGATGCTCTCGGGCATCGGACCAGCGGCGGCCCTGGAGCGCGTGGGCGTCGAACCTGTTGCCAATCTGCAGGTGGGCGACAACCTGATCGACCACCTGCTCATCGGCATCGTCTACACGTCGCGCCGGCCAATCCCGGAGACCAATGCCTACACCACCGAGGGCTGTGCGTTCGCCCGTTCGACGCCGGACCGCGCCGATTGCGACATCGAGATTTCCTTTGCCAAGGAGCCGCACTTCGCCCCGGAGACCAATGACGGGTTGCCGCGCTACACGATCATTCCGGGGATTACGCGGCCGAAGAGCCGGGGCACGGTGCGGATTGCCTCTGGCGATCCGGACGCTGACCTGATCATCGATCCCAACTACTTCAGTCATCCCGATGACATGAGGGCGATGATCCAGGCTGTGCGCCTCAGCCGGCAGATTGGCGAGCAGGCTGCACTCGGAGAATGGAACGCTGGAGAGTACTTCCCCGGAGCTTCTGTCGATACAAATGGAGAGATCGCGCGCTACGTGGCAGACGATGTCAGCACGTGGTTCCACCCCGTCGGA
>CAYSXO010000406.1:0-4071 GCA_964434995.1 uncultured Sphaerobacteraceae bacterium | reverse complement strand
TCGCGCCGGCGTGGCCCATTCGTTTGCCTGGCGGAGCGGTCTGCCCGGCAATGAAGCCAACGACGGGCTTGGAGACGTGGTCCTTGATGAACTGCGCTGCCATCTCTTCGTCCGAGCCGCCGATCTCGCCGATCATGACAATCGCTTCCGTCTCCGGATCGGCTTCGAACAAGCCCAGGACGTCGATAAAGGACGTGCCGATGACCGGATCACCGCCGATGCCGACTGCAGTCGTCTGACCCAGGCCGGAGCGAGTCAATGCATCGACCACCTCATAGGTCAGCGTTCCCGAGCGGGAGACAAGGCCAACCGGCCCCGGAGTGTGGATGAACCCAGGCATGATGCCGATCTTCGCCTGGTCCGGGGTGATCAGGCCGGGGCAGTTTGGCCCGAGCAGGCGCGCGCCACGTGCGCGGACATGCGCGTAGACGGGGATCATGTCGGCGACCGGAATCCCCTCGGTGATACACACGACAAAGGGAATACCGTTGTCGACCGCCTCGTAGATGGCATCCGGCGCAAACCGAGCGGGAACGAAAATGATCGCCACATTCGGAGACGCCTCGACGACGGCGTCGGCAACCGTATTGAAGACAGGCACGCCCGCAACCGATTTTCCGGCGCCGCCAGGCGTCACGCCGGCGGCGACGTTCGTGCCGTACTCGACCATTTGCTGGGTGTGAAACGAGCCCTCACGGCCGGTAATCCCCTGCACCAAGACCCGGCTGTCGCGATCGACGAGGATGCTCACCGAAAAGACCCCACTTTCCCTGATGCGAAACTCAGGCGGCTACTGCCGCGCGCACGGCCCGCTCCGCCGCCTCGTCCATGCTTTCGGTTGCGGTCAGGCCGATCTCCGAAATGATGCGTTGGCCTTCTTCAGCATTTGTCCCGGAGAGCCGGACCACAACTGGCACACTCACGGCTACCCTGTCGAGTGCCTCGGCAATACCCCGTGCGACCACATCGCCGCGGGTAATGCCGCCGAAGATGTTGATGAGAATGGCGCGGACATTCGGATCGGCGGTCACCAAACTGAACGCCTTGGCAACCTGATCCGCGCTCGCGCCGCCGCCGACGTCCAGGAAGTTGGCCGGCTCGCCGCCGTGGAGCTTGACCGCGTCCATGGTCGCCATGGCCAGACCCGCGCCATTGACGATGCAGCCAATATTTCCATCGAGCTTGACAAAGGAGATGCCAGATTGGCGCGCTTCCAGCTCGGTCAGGTTCTCCGCGGACAGATCGCGCATTGCTTCAATGTCCGGATGCTGGAAGAGGGCGTTGTCGTCGATCGTCATCTTGGCATCGAGCGCCAGCCAGTCGCCGCTGCTGGTGAGCACGAGTGGATTGATCTCTGCAAGCGACGCATCTTCCGAAAGATACGCCTGGTAAAGCTTCTGGGCGATGGCGGCAAATCCAGCCACCTTGTCCGCTGGAATGCCGAGTTCGAAGCCAAGCTGGCGGGCCTGCCAGGCATGGAGCCCGAGCTGAGGATCGACGAGCGCGCGCCGGATACGTTCCGGTGTACTGTGGGCTACTTCTTCGATATCGACGCCGCCTTCGGCACTGGCCATCACGACATTCTGGCGCCGAGCCCGATCGAGCGTCACACCGAGATAGAACTCTCGCGCGATGTCGGCAGCAGGCGCCACCAGAACCTTGCCAACCACGTGACCGCGAATGTCGAGGCCAAGAATGGCCTCCGCCGCGGATCGTGCCTCGTCCGGAGTTTTCGCCAGTTTGACGCCGCCCGCTTTGCCTCTGCCGCCGGTGTGGACTTGCGCCTTGATGACGACGGGCTCGTTTGCCGTCCTGGCTAGCTCCGATGCTTCGTCTGGCGACGTGGCAACATGGCCGCCGTTGGTGGGAATGCCGTGAGCGGCAAACAGCGCGGCGGCCTGGTACTCGTGCAGATTCATCGTTCCCCGTTCCTCGTCCGCGCGCCGGCGCCGGCGCGGCAACCTCGGCATCCTAGCACAGAGCATTGGGGACGGCAGTTGGCCCCAACGCACAGTGGCGGCAGTCGCTGATTCGTCCAAATCGCTTGACAGACCTGTGGCTATGCTATAATTGGCGTCATCGGACGATTCCTAGCGCGCGTGATCGTCGGGCCCACGGTGGGCTCATAAACGTGTCTCGTTCCGCCGGAAACGTCTCCTGGTTCTTTTCTTTTTTCGTTTCGGTGCCGCGGCAATGCTGACGCGGCGGAGGGTTCAGGCGGAATGAGCGATCGGACGCTCACCTGCCGCGATTGCGGTCAGGCGTTCACGTTTACGGCCGGCGAGCAAGCGTTTTATGCAGAGCGGGGCTTCAGCGAGCCCCAGCGTTGTCCGTCCTGCAGATCGGCCCGCAAGGCGCAGCGCGCCTCGCAGGGATACGATTCGGGATATGGCGGCGGGGGAGGCTACTCCTCCGGCGGATATAGTGGCGGCGGATCCTATTCCTCGGGCGGGTACAGCGGGGGGGGCTACTCCTCCGGTGGCGGCGGCAGCTACTCGAGCGGCCCGCGCCAGATGTACCCGGCAACTTGCTCCGAGTGTGGCCGGGACACTGAAGTTCCCTTCCAGCCGCGCACGGACAAGCCGGTCTACTGCCGGGAGTGCTTCCAGTTGCGCCGGTCGGCCATGCCCCCGCGAAACTACAACTACTAGCACCAGGGGCTGGTAGCAGGTACAAACCACGGACGAGGGCGGCGCATGCGCCGCCCTCGTCCGAATGTCTTCAGCCACACGAAATCACGGTCACATGGCGCTTGAGCCGGGCCCGCGAAGCCAACAGCCGGGCAACGCGCCGGTATGCTCCCCGTCTACGATGACTCGCGTGCCGTTGACCCAGACATCGCGAATGCCGGTCGAGAGCTGATGCGGGGCGTCGAACGTCGCCCGGTCGGTGACGACATGGGGATCAAAGATCACCACGTCAGCCTTCATGCCAGGCTTGAGCAAGCCTCGGTCGCGAATGGAGAGCCGATTGGCGACGGCTGAGGTCATCTTGCGGATGGCATCTTCCAGGGTAATAGCTCGTTCCTCGCGTACATAGTGGCCGAGAACTCGAGTGTAGGTCCCGAATGCCCTCGGGTGAAGCAGGCCGCGTTCGCCGAGGTGGGCTGGATCGACGCCGCCGGCATCGGTTGAAAAGGTAATCCACGGCTGCTGCATCTGAAGCCGCAGGTTGTCCTCACTCATGTCGAAGTAGAAGCAGAAGATGTTCTGCCGCTCGGCCGCCAGGAGGTCGAGGGCAGTGTCAGGCCAAGCTTGCTGGCGTTCGGCTGCCACGTCGGCGAGACTTCGTCCGCGATAGTGCCGATGTTCCGGAAGCCGGACGCCTGCAAGGATGACCCCCTCGGGACCAGCGCTCGCGCCCAGGTTCTCCCAGTCCTCGGCTGGAGTGACCATCGCATCACGGATGCGTGCACGAATCGTGGGATCAGCAAGATTGTCCCAGAGCATTCCGTCGGCCTCGGCCGACGGCGGGAGGCACGTCGCCAAACCTGTCCCGGCGGCCACGTAGGGATACATGGTGGCCGTAATATCGATGCCCTCGGCTCGGGCAGCAGTGATGCGGCGGATCACCTCTGGCATCTTGGCCCAGTTGGCTCTCCCAGCTGCCTTGAGATGGTAGATCTCGGTGGAAACCCCCGTCCGCCGCGCGATCTCCAGTGTTTCGTCCAGTCCCTCGAGCAATCGTGTTTCCTCCGAACGCATGTGGGTGATGTGAAGGCCACGATAGGCGGCGACAATCTCGCAAAGCGCCACGAGTTCCTCGGTGCTCGCGTAGCAACCAGGCGGGTAGATCAGCGCGGTGGCCAGGCCGAATGCGCCGTCTTCCATACTCGCCGCGACCATCTCCTTCATCGCGGCGAGCTCGCTGGGCGCGGCTTCCCCCAAAGCCAGGCCCTTTCCCCATTCGCGAACGGCGCCGTCCCCGACGAACGATCCAACATTGACCGAGACGCCTTCACTTTCGAGCCAGCGGAGCCAATCGCCGAAGCGGGTCCAGGAGCGCGCCAGTTCAGTCCAGGCCTCGCGGTCAGATTCCATGGTGGGGAACGTGTCTCGAAAAGGATCCTCA
>CAYSXO010000405.1:0-4094 GCA_964434995.1 uncultured Sphaerobacteraceae bacterium | reverse complement strand
GCAGGTGGAAGGTAATCTGGGTCGCGTCCTCGTTGTATTCCCACGACTCGGCCGCTGCCGGCACGGTGGCCTGTGTGTCATCGAGGCGCGTGAGGCCTTCATAGGCGAGAGCCAGAATGGTGATTTCACTCGTAAATGAGCTTTTCTGGGGATCGACGACATCGGGGTAGGTGATCTGGTGTACCCGAAGGACCTTGCCGCCTTCCTGCGCCGCGGCGCCGGTCATGAGGACCGGTACGATCAGCGCAAACGCGGCGACGAGGGCCGCGAGCCTGACCCATGCGCGAGACATGCGGAGCATCGCTTCTCTCCTGTCGCGAAATCCGTGCTTTCCCGTGGCGCGGCGCCTGGGAATATCACGGAACCTATCCGAGCCGGCGCGTCGTGTCAATCCGCAAGAACTACGAATCCGTCCGGATCACGGTCACTCGCGCGGCAGGCTGCCGGCCCGCGGGTTCCACACCTGCCGCTCTGCCAACCGTTGTGGAGAGTGTCGCTGCTTCCGTTCGTTGTGGCGGCGCGTTCGCATCTCGGAAAACGACGAAGCCCGGCCAATCTGCCGGGCTTCGCGAATGTCAGGAGCCGGATCTGCGTTTAGGAGATGACCGTGACTGCTGTGCCGATCGGGGCCCATTCGTACATCCAGGCCGCAATATCCATGGGGAGGTTCACGCAGCCATGGCTCATGGGGACTCCAAAGTTGTTGTGCCAGTAGGTCCCATGGATGGCGTTGCCGAAGTTGTCGAAGTACATGACGTACGGAACGTCCTCAACGCGGTAGTACTCGCCGCTGATCGTCCCTTCCATAGTTTGCGCGTCGAACTTCGTCAGGATGGAGTGGTATCCAACTGGGGTCGTCGTTTCCGGAACGTCCGCCGTGCCAGTGCTGACGAGCGAGGAAATCATCAACTCGCCACCCTCGTAGGCCCACATCGACTGCGCGGACACTGAGACGACGATCTCTTTCCAGGTTCCCTGTTGCGGGCCGGGGCCGAACGCCCAGTCCATTTCCGTCGACCCCGTCGGCGTCGACTCGGCCTCGGGCGGAGCGACGAAGAGGCCTTCATCGTAGGTGGGAACCTCGGTCGGTTGTTCGATCGGCGTGGTGTCGAGTTGCGCCTCATCGGCGGCGATTTCACCGACCGGCAAGGGGGCAACCTCGCCCTCGGCATTTTGCCGCAGGATGCCATTCTCGAAATACTGGACCCGGGTGCGGTCAGGAGCCAGGAACGACTCGGAGAGGGGGTTGCCGAGCCAGAGAGCGGCATTTCCTTCGCCCCAGAAAGCGAGGAACGGGCCACGAATGGTATGTCCGGCCTCAACCACGTTGAGACATGAATCGCCATGGGCGGGAGAACAGACGGTCCGCTCCAGGGCCAGGTCAAGCGCCAGCGAGACTCCGGAGGCCCGGGCATCGTCCAGCGCCTGCCGGCCGAGGTCGAGCGTCTGGACCTGTTCGCCTGGCGCGGCTTCTGGCAGGTAAATGAGCGCCATGTTCTCGTAGAACTGGATGATGTCGTCGCCGCCGTATGCGGAAAAGCCAGTCCGCGGCCGAAACTCTTCCGTGATGGGATCGCCGAGCAGGGCGCGCTCAGACCGCCAGAGATCCAGAAAGAGCCCGTCAGCCGTATGTCCGGTTGTCGGCACGAAGACCGTCCGCGGCGCCGACCACGCCTCCGCTGCCGCGTTCACAGTCGCGAGTTGACCCGCGATTGCGAGAATGATGACGATCGCCAGCAGCGACCGAACCGCGCGTGATCCCCTCCACGCGGCGCAAACCGAAGGCGCGGCCCCCATATCTGAATTCCCCCAAAACCCGTGCGCCGTTCGCTGGAGGCGCGGCCCCGTTTACCTTTCCCAAGGGCAGTATACTCCGTTCAGGTAGAACGTACGTACGCGGCAAGTGTGCCAATGCAGGCGCGTGAGAATGCCACTTTGACCCGACCGGTCTGGATTTTGCCAGAGCCGCTTGAGCCTGGTTTGCCCAGGTTTCATGACGATGGGCTGCTGCATGCGATCCTCGCGCGCCGATTGGATGACCGTGCCGCGGCGATTGATTTTCTCGATTCAAGGGCTCGGCCCGCGCCCGATCCGTTCCTGCTGCCGGGTTTGGGCGAGGCTGTTGAGCGGCTGATTGCGGCGATCCGGCACAATGAGCCCATTGGCATCTTCGGTGACTACGACACCGATGGGGTGACCTCTTCGGCGCTCCTGGCGCTCGCGCTGCGGGCCGCGAGTGGTGGCGTGCAACCCGCGCAGGTGCGATTGCCGCTCCGCTCCGAGGGCTACGGCCTGAGCGAAGCGGGCGTGGACGATCTGGCGGCAGCCGGTGTGAAACTCCTGATTGCCGTTGATTGCGGCAGCAAGGATCATGCTGCCGTGACGCGGGCGCGGCAACGCGGCATCGATGTCGTCATTGTCGATCATCACCGGATTACCGAGGCTCCCCCAGAAGGCGCCATTCTGGCGTCGGCGCAAACCTGCCCGAACGCGCCGTACCGCGCGCTTTCGGCGGCCGGGCTGGCCTACTTGCTGGCGACTGCCCTGGCCCACCGTGGGTTCGATGCCGGGGATGGACCGGGCCGCGAGCCGGCATCGCTTCTCGATCTGGCAATGATCGGTCTGATCGGGGACGTCTCAACGCTGACGGGCGTCAATCGCGCGCTGGTGCGCGACGGCTTACGCCGCCTGCGCGCGCGCCCCAGGCCCGGGCTTGCCGCGCTTGCGGAGATCGCCGGTCTCCCGCTGCGGACGGCGACCAGCACCGATGTCGCGTTTCTGATCTCGCCCCGCCTCAATGCCCCAGGCCGTCTGTACGATCCTCGACCTGCATACGAGCTTCTGGTGGCAGAGACGGCGCGCGCGGCACGGCCACACGCGGAGGCAACCGAACGGGCGAATCACCAACGCCGGGTTCTCCAGAGCCGGGTTCTCCACGAGATCGATGAGATGATCGCACTCCAGCCAGCGCTACTCGAGCGGCGCGTGCTGATCTTTGCCGGCCAGGGCTGGGAGCCGGGAATCGTCGGACTTGCCGCCAGCAAGCTTGTCGACAAGCTCGATCGCCCGGTCATTGTCATGGCGGTGGACGATGGCGTTGCCCACGGCTCAGCGCGATCGGTGCATGGATTCGACATAACGAGTGCGTTAACTCGCTGCGCGAATCTCCTCTTGCGTCACGGCGGCCATGAGCGCGCGGCAGGTCTGGCAGCGCCCGTCGAGCACCTCGAGTCACTCTCCGACCATCTTCATGCGGCGATGGAGTCATCGGAAGCACTTCCGCCTGGCCCGCCGCGGCTGGAAATTGACGCCGATCTGGCGCCGGAGCGCCTGCGATTGGACACCGCGCGGCTCCTTCAGACGCTTGGTCCGTTTGGCGAGGGGAATGCGGCGCCTCGATTGCGCATCCCTGGCAGCCAGCTGCGGGACTACACGATCATGGGAAGGGAGCGCCAGCATTTGAAGCTCCACCTGGGCGAGGGCGGCAATGCGGCCGAGGCCATCCTCTGGAGTGGCGCGGCTCGCTCGCGGGAACTGGTGGGCGTGCGGCATGTCGACGTGGTCGGCTCACTGGAAATCAACGAGTGGCAGGGAGCGGCGAGGGTTCAGGTTCGCGTCGAGGATTTTCGGTCCCCGGAATAACAATCCGTCCAGAGCGTGAAGAGTACGCCCATAACGGCGTTGCCGCGACGACCCCTCACCCCAACCCCTCTCCCATGGCCATGGGCGAGGGGCGAGTGTCCGCCGCGATCGCGGAGCACCCGGCATACCTCCCCCTCCCAGAATGCGCTGAGAGAGGGGGCAAGGGGTGAGGGCGTGGCGGGCAAATCCGAAACCGTTCAGACGGAATCGGATTCAGTTCAGGGGCGCGGTTCGCGGGGCGTTTGAGACCCTTCGCCAAGGCCGGAATGCCGCCTTGCCGGAACGCGCCGTAGCTCGTTGCAATCAGGCTTCGCCGAAAACCGACGCATCACCGCGGTGGTCGAGAATGGGGTCAGGTGACGCCACCATCGGTTCGGGCGTGGGCGCGGTGACCGCCGGTTCGATTCCCTCCAGCAATCCGCCGACCAGTTCATCTTCGAAGCGAATCGCCG
>CAYSXO010000404.1:0-4108 GCA_964434995.1 uncultured Sphaerobacteraceae bacterium | reverse complement strand
ACGGCAGGAACCTCAGCACACGGGGCGGCAAACCAGGGCAAGCGGCGCGGCTCAGCGCTGCCGCGCCACGGCATGTTCGAGCGCTGGCGCGAGTACTCGGCGTCGCTCGTGCTCTTCGTCGTGCTGATGATCGCGCTGGAGCAACTCTTGCCGCGCCTTGGCATTCGCCCGTACATCCTGCCCCAGCCCACGGCCGTGGCGAATGCCTTCATTCATGACATCAGCTCGCCGAACTTCTGGGTGCATACGCGAGTCACCCTGTCGGAGATCGTTCTGGGGTGGCTCCTGGGGTCGGCCTTTGCCTTTCTGCTCGGGGTCCTCTTGACCCAGTCGAGTCTGGCGGAGGCGGCGCTTACCCCGTACATCATCGCGCTGCAGTCCGTGCCGAAAATCGCGCTGGCCCCGATCATCGTCGTCTGGCTCGGCTATGGCCAGATGTCGAAGGTCACGATCGCGGCCATCGTGGCGTTCTTCCCGGTCCTGATCAATACGATGGTCGGCATTCGGGGCGCCGACCCGCAGCAGCTCGAGTTGATGCGAGCCCTGCGGGCGACACGCTTGCAGACCCTGCGCTGGGTGCAGCTCCCCGGCGCGATGCCGACCATCTTCGGCGGTCTCGAGGTTGCCGTGGTTCTGAGTGTGGTCGGCGCGATCGTGGGCGAGTTCACCGGCGCGTCGCAGGGACTCGGCTATCTCATCGTTCAGCGGAACTTTTCGCTCGATCAGGCGGGCGTGTTCAGCACGCTGATCATGCTTTCCTTGATCGGGCTCATGCTCGATCTCATCGTGCGCAGCGTGGCGCGCTACTTCGTGCGGTGGAAGCAGTTGGCTGAATTGACTGGCGCGTGAGCCGTTCCGCGCTCCGGGCGCCCGGAGCGCCAATGAGGGAGAGTCCCAGTGAGACGCATTCTCCGCCTGGCATATTCGGTTGTTGCGGTGGTGATCGTTGCGACGCTGCTGGCGGGCGCCGCCATTCAGGCGAACGCGCAAGACACGATACCAGTGCGGTTCATGGTGGCGAACCCCGTCATCAACCTCGGACATACGCAACTGGCTGTTGCGCAGCAAAAGGGCTATTTCGCCGAGGGGAACGTCGCGGTCGAATACCTGACATCGGACGGCACGGTGGCGACGGTGCAGGCGTTGGCCGGCGGCACGGCGGACATGGGCCAGATCGACACCCTCTCCCTCGATGCCGCGCTGTCGCGCGGCGTGCAGGACATCGTCGCCGTCTGCAGTTATGTGGCGAACAACATCTACTATCTTGCCGTCCTGGACGGCTCGCCAATTCAACAGGTGTCCGATCTGAAGGGCAAGAAGATCGGGCTATCCAGCCTTGGTACGGGCGTCTACTACAACGCACAGGTGATGTTGCAGGAAGCCGGGCTGAACCCCGAGTCTGACGTGGAATTCGTCACCATCCAGCAGCCCGCCGCGCAACTCAACGCGCTGGCCAATGGCGATGTTGATGCGCTTTCGATCATCGATGTCAGCGTGGCCACGTTCCAGAATCAGGGCGAAATCCTGCGCACCTTCCAGGCGACTGGCCCCATTCAATGGCAGTGGAACGTTGTTGGCGCGCGCCGCGCCTTCCTCGAAGAGAACCCCGAGGCGGTGGCCGCGGTCTGCAAGGGGATTCAGCAGGCGGAAGTCTATGTCGTCACCAGCCCCGAGGCGGCGCTGGCGCAGTTCAAGGCCTGGGGCGGTGATGTCGGCACCACGCCCGACGAGCAGTCGGTTAACATCATCCGCTTCCGTGCCGATCAAGGGTTCCGTACCTACCCAGAGGGGGAGGACCGCTGGGGCTGGATGAATACCGAGGCCATGCCCGAACTCGCGGATTTGTACAGGAGCCTTGAACTGCTGGAAGCGGAGGTGGACGTATCCAACGCCTACACCCTGGACCTGATCGATCAGATTCAACCCGACATCGAGCGGGCAACGGCCGAAGCGAACGCGGACGCCTCATAGACGATTTCATTGTCGTCGACGATGCGGCAAAAACGTTCCGGGTGAAGGATGATTCGGTCGAGGCCGTCGCCCGAACATCCTTCACCATGAGCGAGGGCGAGTTCATCTCGCTGGTCGGCCCCAGCGGCTGCGGCAAGAGCACGCTCCTGCGGATGCTGGCCGGCCTCATCCCGCCCAGTGACGGTGAGATTCGCGTTGCGGGGGAGCCGGTTCGCGAACCTCGGCCGGATGTCGGCATCGTGTTCCAGCAGCCGGTGTTGTTGCCCTGGCTGACGGTGATCGACAACATCCTCCTGCCGGTCAAGATCAGCCGCCAGAAGGATCGGACCTACCGGGAACGTGCCGAGCAGCTTCTGGCGCTGGTGGGCCTCGAGGGGTTCGGCGACCGTTTGCCCTGGCAGCTTTCGGGCGGCATGCAGCAACGCGCCGCGATCTGCCGCGCCCTGATTCTCGAACCGCGGGTACTCCTGATGGATGAGCCCTTCGGCGCGCTCGATGCCCTGACGCGAGAGGAGATGGGCTTCGAGTTGCTGCGCATCTGGTCGGAGGTCGGCGCAACCGTCCTCTTCATCACGCACAGCATCTCGGAGTCGGTGCTCCTCAGCGACCGTGTCTTCGTCATGTCGCGACGGCCCGGCCGCATCATCAAGCAGGTCGACGTCGGCATCGCCCGCCCGCGCGGGGTCGATTCCTTCCGTGATCCTGAGTTCACGGAACTGGCGGCGGAGTTGCGCGGCAGCATCGAAGGCGCCGCGCCGGCCGGCAGATAGCGTGGCCTGTCTGCCGGCGTTTGGGTATCGGCGCATCGTGGCTCGTGCGTCGCCGGGCACTGCCTCGGGTGCTCCACGCTGTCTCTGCCCATCTCGCCGCGCTCGATCTGCTCGCGGCGCGTGACACGGCCAACCCGCTCAGGTTGAGACTCGAGCAGCCCGGTCACTGCATAAGCAGTGGTCGGGCCCGCGTCTATGTCTATGCCGCGGGATGCATGTGCATCTCCAGGAAACCCCGAATGAGCGGGCCGTTGCGGAGCCAGTAATTGCTGATATCGTGGCCGCCCTCGGGAATGACGAGGTAGGCCACTTCCACCCCTGCCTCGAAGAGCGCCGTGGCCATCTGCCGCGATTGCTCGGCGAGGATGGTGTCGCTGAACCCGCCGTGGACGATGAGGAACGGCGGGGCATTCTCGTCGACCCAGGTCAGCGCCGAGGCGTCCCGGTATGCGTCCGGCTGGTCTTCGGGGGTTCCGCCGAGGAGGTCCTCCAGGATGAGCTTGAAGCTGTAGTCGGTCACGGGCACGGTCATGTCGAATTCGCCGGAGAGGGCAATGACGCAATTGACCCGGCTTGAGAACTCGGCCAGTTCGGGATCGTTATTGTCCCGCGTTTCGCGCACGCCGAGCATCGCCGCCAGCGTTGCGCCGGACGACCAGCCATAGGAGCAGACCCGGTCCGGGTCGACGCCGTACTCATCGGCGTGAGCGCGCACCCAGCGCACGGCGCGTTGGGCGTCGTCGAGCTGCGCCGGCCAGGCATCGTCGTTCACCATCCGATGATCGATGCTGAACGCAACATAGCCTTCCTCTGCCAGCGTGCGCCCCGTGCCACTCATGCTGGAGCGATTGCCGAAGCTCCAGGCGCTGCCGGGGATCAGGATCACCGCTGGCCGGGGCTTGTCGCGGGCGGGAGGCTGGAAGAGGTCGAGGAGGAGGTCTTCGCCGTTAGCCTGGCCGTAGGCGACGCCGATCTCCTCCTGAATCTGAGCGCCGGGAACGGGTGTCGCCTCGGCGCGAGGCACGGCGGCACGAGTACTGAAGACCGAACTGAGAAGGATGGTCACGACGAGAGAAAAGGCCAGCAGAAATCGCATCGATGCCCCCTTGTCGCAGGTGCAAACGCAGGTAGTCCGGGCAGCACGATTGGTACAGTGCACGTTAGAGAGTGAACTGGGGCGTGTCAAGCAAGTCTCTGGAGCCGCAATGCGGCGAGGACGTAGCGGGCGATCCCGGCGGACCGGAGAGCGGCTACGATTCCATCGGCAGGGCCGGCGGCGTCCAGTGCTCCGGTAGGGGCCTCACATCCGCCTGCCAAGGAGGTGCGTCAGGTGATCCCATCGATGCTGGTTCCCCTGGACGGTTCGG
>CAYSXO010000403.1:0-4121 GCA_964434995.1 uncultured Sphaerobacteraceae bacterium | reverse complement strand
GTTGGCGGCAATGACCGAGAGATTCGCGGGTGAGTTCCGGCGGGACACCAGGCCAGGAGGCGTCAGGTACGGCGCGTCGGTCTCGAGAAGCAGTCGATGATGCGGCGCTCGCGCGAGAATCAACCGCAGGTTCGCCGCCGCCGGGCGAGTTGCCAGACCGCCTACTCCGATGAAGCAGTCGCGTTCTCTCGCCCAATCCATGAGCCGCCGGTCACCGTCAAAGGAATGAAGGACGACGCGGCGAAGATCGGGCCACCTGTCGAGCTCGGCCATGAGCGCCTCGGCCGCATCGCGCTGGTGAATGACAACGGGGAGATCTTCTTCCCGCGAAATCTCCAGTTGGCGCTGAAATGCACGCGTTTGATCCTCAAAGGAAGGGCGCTTGCGCGAGAAATCGAATCCGGTTTCTCCGACCGCTACTGGGCGAAAGTCGCGGATTGCCAAGGTCATTGCCGTGTCAAGGTCTGAGGAGAATTCGTCCGCATGGCCAGGGTGCAGACCGATCACGATGGCAACGTTCGAGTGCTCGTCCCGGAGAATGCGCGAAGCCTCCCAACTCGCCGGGCGGTACCCGATGTTGATGAATCCCACTACGCCGGCTTCGCGGGAGGCGGCAAGAACCGCCTCCCGATCGTGGTCAAACGCCGGATCATCGAGGTGGACGTGGGTATCGACAATAGCTGGCCGCGGTCGATCCGGTGTCACTTGACGGTCACGCTCTTGGCCAGATTGCGCGGTCGATCCGGGTCAGTGCCGCGGGCCAATGCGGCATAGTAGGCCAGTACCTGACCCGGCAGGGCCTCGGCAATGACATTCGCCAGACCGACATCGGGAATCAGAATGTGGGCGTCGAATACGGCGTCGTTTACACTCCCCACCCCGATCATGTAGCCGCCTCGGCTTCGAAGTTCGGCGGCTCCGGAGAGGACATCAACTCGTGTTTCGTCGTTCGGCGCAAACACGAGGCAAGGAGTTCCTTCTTCGATGAGCGCGATGACGCCGTGCTTCAGTTCGCCCGCGGCAAAGCCCTCCGCGTGAACGTAGCTGACTTCTTTTACCTTGAGTGCGGTCTCCAGCGCGGAGGCGTAATGGATACCTCGCCCAATCGGGAAGAAGTGGTTGTTTTCGGCAATCCGCGTTCCAACTGCCTGAAGCTGCGCAACGAGATCCCCGGCGAGCATCGATTCGATGGCGTCGGCCCCGCGTGCCACCCAGTCCGCTCCCGCCTGCCACGAACCGTTCACCTGGCAGGCAGTGAGCAGCAGCGTTGCGAGCATTGCCGTATAGGACTTGGTGGCCAGGACGCACTGCTCGACTCCGGAACGCAGGTGAACGCTGGTGTCGACCATGCGGTCGAGCGTCGAGTTTGGCGTGTTGACGATCGCGGCAAGGCTGCAGCCACGGTCGCGCGCCGCGCGCATGGCCTCGAGAACGTCGATCGTCTCCCCGCTCTGCGAGATCGCGACGACAAGCGTTCTCTCGTCGAGGAACCCGGTACGATAGCGAAACTCGGAGGCAGGCACGGCGTTGACTTCTCTGCCACAAATCTGGCTGAAAAGGTATACGCCCGCGAGCGCGGCGTTTGCCGCCGTGCCGCAGCCGACGAGGAGGATTCGGGCGGCAGAGTTGACAGTTGCCGCGAGGCGTTCGATCTCATCCCGGCTTTCCTGAACAAGCCGGCGGAGGGTTGCGGGCTGCTCGGTGATCTCCTTCAGCATGAAGTGCGAGTACGCGCCCAGATCGACGTCGTCAATCGCATGCATCGGCACTGTACGTGTCTTGGCCGGCAGCATCGTGTTCCGATCGAGAATTTCAGTAGCACCGGCGGTGAGGATGGCAAGTTGGTCATCTTCGAGATAGTTCAAGGCGCTCGCATGGCCTCGTAGCGCTATCGCGTCCGACGCAATGGTCGAGCCGCGGTCCCCTCGGCCAATGACCAATGGCGAAACGCGTTTTACCGCGACGATCTGCTCGGTCTGGCGGTCAAGAACCACAACCGCGTTGTAGCCCTCGAGCCGATCGAAGACCGAAGCAACGGCTGACGGCAGGCCCTCTCCCTTGTCGAGTGCTTCTTCGACAAGGTGAACCACAACTTCACTGTCGGTTTCCGACCGGAAGATGTGCCGGCGCGACAGGAGCTCAGCCTTCAAGATCGCGTGATTCTCGATGATCCCATTGTGGACGACCGCGATGCGTCCAGCTTCATCAACGTGTGGATGGGCGTTCTCAGCCGTGACGCCCCCATGAGTCGCCCAGCGGGTATGGCCGATACCCGCACGGGCGGCCGGATAGTCGCGCGCGTGGCCATTCAACCTGCCCGGTTCCTTGTCGACGATCAACCCTTCGCCAGAGGCAACGGCAAGACCCCAGGAGTCATAGCCGCGGTACTCGAGTGTCTTGAGTGCGGCAACGATTGAAGCCCCGACCTGGCCCTCGGCGCCGACGTAACCAAAAACTCCACACATACCGATTCCCTCGCACGCCGCGGACGCGGCAGCTTGCACCACTGAACCTCGCCACGTGGGGTGGGTCAGCCCAGATGATTGCTTTCGATTGCTTTCCGGGAACTCAGGTGGAGGGTGGAAAAATGCACACTGGCCGGGGATTGTCGGTGAGTCGCCTCACCGGTTTGGACCGACCATGTCGACTGTGCCAGCCGGGGAGCCACCCGCCGAAGTGTTCGATGGGCTCCCGCCTCGTCAACTCGCGCTCCTCCGCGAGTCCTGGCGCTAAAAGCGAATAACCGAGGTTCCCATACCCACGATTGTTCCCTGGCAGGAGTGTACAGGCACTTTTCCGGCAGAGCAATTGCTTCCCCCTCCGACTTCTATACTTGGCCGGGGTAGTGAGAGAAGCCAGGAGTACTCTGTTGATCGAGCGGTACACGCGTCCAGAGATGGGCGCTCTCTGGAGCGACCGGCGCAAGATCGATGAATGGCTCGCCGTAGAGAAGGCCGTCTGCGAAGCCTGGAACAAACGTGGACGGATCCCGGACGAGGCGATGCCAGCGATTCGCGCATCGACGTGCGACCTCGGCCGCATGAGGGCAATTGAAGAGGAAGTCGATCACGATCTCATCGCCTTCCTGAAAGCAACTGCCGAGACAATCGGGCCCGATGCCCGCTACATGCATATCGGGCTAACAAGCTCCGACGTCGTCGATACCGGGTTGGCCTTGCAGGCAACTGCCGCGGCCGATCTCATTCTGCGGGACCTCGAGACTCTGACGGCGATTGTCGGGCGGCAGGCCATCACGCACCGCAAGACGTTGATGATGGGCCGCACCCACGGCATGCATGCTGAGCCAACGACATTTGGCCTCAAGCTTGCTGTCTGGTTCGATGAACTGAGGCGACATCGGCGCAGACTGGAGCTAGCCAGGGAGGACATCGCGGTCGGTAAGATCTCGGGCGCGGTCGGCACTCACGCTCACGTTGCGCCAGACATCGAAGAGGAAGTCTGCCAAATCCTCGGCCTCCAGGCCGCGCCAGCCTCGACGCAAATCCTGCAGCGTGACCGTCATGCGTTTCTGCTTTCGGTTCTCGCGGGGATCGGGGGGACGTTGGAGAAGTTCGCGACGGAGATCCGGCATCTGCAACGGTCAGAAGTCGCGGAAGCAGAAGAGCCCTTTGATCCCGGCAATCAGGGATCATCGGCCATGCCTCACAAGCGTAACCCGCACGCATCGGAACGGGTCTCGGGGCTGGCGAGACTTCTTCGGGGGTACGCCGTCACGGCAAGCGAAAACAACGCGCTCTGGCACGAGCGGGATATCAGCCACAGTTCGACCGAGCGCGTCATCTTCCCGGATGCGTTCATCATTCTCGACTTCATGTTGGCCGAGACGTCGGAGATTCTCGACCGGCTGGTGGTCTACCCCGAGCGGATGAAAGCCAACCTGGACGCCACGCGAGGTCTGATTTACTCACAACCGGTCATGCTCGCGCTCGTCGATGCGGGGATGGATCGCCATGAGGCCTACAGGATCATCCAGGAGCATGCCCATCAAGCGCTGCGCGGAGGCCCCGCATTGCTCGAAGCACTCAAGTCAGAGCCACGGGTTATGGGCCGGATTTCACCGGAGGCGCTGGAGTCGCTGTTCGATCCGGGACGCCAGCTGG
>CAYSXO010000402.1:2798-4132 GCA_964434995.1 uncultured Sphaerobacteraceae bacterium | reverse complement strand
GGCGCACGGCGTCGGAAAGCAGCACTTGCCCACCATGTCCGGCGCTCATCAGGCGGGCAAGCCGATTGAGACAGGCGATCTGGTTGTAGTCGCCTCGCGCGTTTGGTGCGGCGTCACCCAGATGGAGGCCCATACGGACCCGGATCGGGCCGGTTTCCGGCCACGGCTCGGCGGCCAGCGCCTGTTGCGCGGCAACCGCCGCCAGGACGCCATCGAGCGGGCGGTGAAACGCCGCCTGCACCATGTCGCCCACATGCTTGAAGAGGACGCCGTTCTGGCTAGCGATGGCGCCGGTTAGCAGCATGTCGTGGCGAGCAGCGGCGCGGGCCATCGCCTGGCGGTCGCGTTCCCAGAGCCGCGAGCTGCCTTCGATGTCGGTGAAAAGGAAGGTGACGATTCCGGACGGGAGGGCGGTCATGCAGACCTCGATGCTGGGTCACGCCACCTTGGTCACGTGGTGACGGTTTCTGTGTTTCTCCCGCACTATACCGAATGATGAACGGCTTTCGACGGCGCCCGCGGGGGCTGAAATGGGCGAGGGCAAAACATGGAAATCCAGCCGCGTCAGTTGTCAGGGGAACGCAAATGGCGTGCGGCAATCGTCGCAACACGATCGCCTCGGATCCGGCGCAGAGGAACGGGGGTTGGATGCGGCCAACCCCCGTTCCGATTCAGGCTTCCCAGTTGGATGGGAAGCGCCGCATTTGCCGAAGCGGTGAGTCTGTTCTAGGTATCAGCCTCCTCTTGTCTTTGGCATGAAGTCGACCTTGGTTCTATGCAGGGTCTCTCCGTGGCCTCCTTCTGCCTATTTGCAGCTCGGGCAGAGGCTGTCCCCGGCCTCATTTGCCGCGGTCAGGTCTGCATTCGATGCCTCGCAGATCTTGATGTTCGCATAGCACCCGAATTGCCGGTTGAGGCATGCGGCCGCTCGTTGTGCCCAGATTACGTCCTTGCCTCTGGCCTTGAGAGCATCACCAAAGGTGGCGTAGCTCGAGCCTCCGCAGCAGGTTTGTGCGTTGAACGGGGTGTCTGGCGTGATCGACCCCCACCGACAGGGAAACTTCTCGTAGCTTTTCTTGGGAGTTGGACCGCTGAAGCCACCGATCGTGCAGGTCTTCGGCGTGCCGACAGGAGGCTTGCAGATCCCTTCAACGCAGATATCCGGCGGGGTGCATTTCGGCGGGTACTTGCAGATGTTGTTCTCGCACTCGCCGGGGCCGGTCTCGCAGACGCCGGGCTTGTCGCAGACGACCTTCGGGTAGACGCAGACGCCGTCCTTGCACTCGCCGGGGCCGGTCTCGCAGACGCCGGGCTTGTCGCAGACGACCTTCGGG
>CAYSXO010000402.1:0-2698 GCA_964434995.1 uncultured Sphaerobacteraceae bacterium | reverse complement strand
ACGCCGTCCTTGCACTCGCCGGGGCCGGTCTCGCAGACGCCGGGCTTGTCGCAGATGTTGGCGCAGGTCCCGCCGCAGAGACTCGACGTGGCTACACACGTGTTGTTGCAGCAGGTCTGGTCAGTGGCGCAGCAGGCCGCGCCACAAATCTTGCTTGCAGGACAGTCGACGCACGTGCCGACTCCGGAAGTCACCTGACAACGGCAGTTCGCCACGCTGGATGTGGGGCATGGAAAGTCAACGAGGTCGCAAGCGCCGGTACAGGCTTGAGGCCCTGGAGGACATTGACCGCCGGGTCGGCATCGGCCAGGCGCGCACTGTGGGAACGGGCCGCCTGCATCAGTCAAGCAGCCTGGCGGTACGTTGCCACAGACACAGTCGCAGTTGCCGCCCTGGTGTTTCTCATGTCCAGCGCAGGCCGATGCGTCAATACAGTTGAATGTTCCGCCTGACCCGGTGCAGTGGCAGAGAGCTGCTTTGGTGGCATCGGGGCATACGGCGCTTGCTTCCAGAGTCTTGCCCGGCTGCTTCTTGTCTTTGCGCTTCCTGTCCTTCGCACGGGCGCCATTGTTCTTGCCCTTTCCCTGGTTCTTGGTGTTTCTTCCTTGATCGCGCGAATCTTTCCCCTTATGACGCTTCTGCTGAGCGCGAGCGCCTTTGCCCTTGTGCTTGCGCTTCTTCGCTTCCGCGTCGTCCGCGAAATTGGTAGTTCCCAGCAGAGATGCGATGAGGCCAGCGGCAACACCGCGAATCGTGCTGATGCGGGTCAACCGTTTTGTACAGATCGTCCTGACCAGTTGGTCAAATTGCTCTCCGTCCATCTCCAGCCGCCTTTCGTCAGTGGCAAATGGTGGGACGCTGTGCCAAGCCGCGGAAACTGATCAGCGGTGGTCCGGGACTTGAATCGCTTGCGGCATAGCCAGGTGGCATAGCGGCAACGCGATCCAGCCCGATTGGCGCGCAGGTGGCGCCCACGCGGTGTGCTGGCCCTGCCGCGAACCGAAGGGACGTGCGGCGTATGCGTTCCATTGCCAGAACCTCCATCTCTGTCCTATCCCTCAGCCGCTTTGGATTGATGACGCCGTGGTTGATCCGCGGCAAGGCGACATTGCTCGCGACCTCATTCACTGACAATGGGGCAATGGTTGAATGATCCTCCCGATCTCTCTGGTTGACTCCGAACTCGAGACGCCTTCGACACCGAAACAGGATGCATTGCGGGACACCGATACCAACGCATGGCGTCTGACAGTTCGAAAGTTCCCGGTCGCCCAGTGTCACGAACCTCGACGATTGGTCATGGTGAGAAAAGATCGTGGCGGCGGGTCGGATGCTGGGTGGACGATTTCGTGCGGATCATGACATGGAAAGAGTGATTTTGTATAGACTTAATTCCATGAATTGTTCGTTGTATTATACTTCACATTGGGTGGTAAATATATGATCCATTCACTGTTTCGAACGTGTATGCGATAGCTCGTTGTAGTTGATAGGCAACCGCGTCCTGTCGCGGGCGCTGACTGTCCGGCTGGATCGAGGCCGTGGCGAGAACGCCTCGATCGTGAGCCTGGGCGGTGGGCGGTCTCCACTCACAATCTGGCTGGTGAAGTGGAATGGACGCTCGGCTTCAGGCCGCAAACGAGTCTTTTCCGTCCCCAGCGGTGCGTTGTTGACAGGATGCCACGGCGCTGACGCCGTGGCGACTGGAGGTGCTGCAGAGCGATCTGGTCACCGCTCTGCCGGCGGGGTGCTCATCGTCGACGAGACGGGGGAAGAGGGCGGACGCGGCGATGTCACGGGTTTGCCCGGAATCCGTATGACAACTCCAGAATGCGGACAACAGCAAACGGCTAGCGCTCGCACCCGATGCCGTCGAAGTCCCCGTCAAAGCCGTGAGGATCGGGTGGGACGACGAAGAACCGGCGATGCGGGACATCGCCGCAATCGAGGTCTGGCGGTGGTGATGCGATGCACACGTCAGGATAGGCGGGGTCGCAGCCGGCGGCCGAGATCGGCGCTGGCGCCGGAGCCGGATTGCTGACAATGCCCCGAGCCGTGCCCAGCTCTTCCGTGTCACCCGCTTCATCCGTCTGGCAGCCAGACCAAAGGCCGTAGCCATATTCGCGCGCGAACCGTCCGGCAGTCTGCATCTGCTCGACATATTTCAGGTCGGGCGGAAAGGTGGCGAAGGCGGCGTAACCGGAACGGACCATCGCCTCGTTGATCAGGTAGACCTCGCCGTTGCCGAAGTCGAGCCATGCATAGCGGAGCAGCCGGGCGTAGCGGTCGCGATTGGTGACGTCCGGCTCCAGGTAGAGTGTCCCTCCGAGGGAAAGAAGCCAGTCGAGATTGGCGGTTGCTTCCTGTCCAAAGCACTCGGGGGGGCGATTTGGATCGCTGGTCTCAGGCGCGTCGATAAGGATCAAGCGCACTGGCTCGATCTGGCCGCCGATCTCGACCCGGAGCGTATCGCCGTCGGTCACGCCAACCAGGGAGGCCGGCTCCGCATTCGCCGGAACGCGAGACGTCCACCAGGCAGGCGCCGCGCCGGGCGGCAGATGCTCGCAAGCAAAGCCGTTCGCGTCGGGGTCGAGTGCGCCAAAGAACGCGGGATCGGTCTCGAAAACCGACTGTGCCCAGATCTGGCTATCGTAGGCCAGGCAGTCAGTCGCCTGAGCGTCACTGGCCGCGTGCTGAG
>CAYSXO010000401.1:0-4171 GCA_964434995.1 uncultured Sphaerobacteraceae bacterium | reverse complement strand
GCGCGAAAAACGCTACCTGCGCAAGGGTGGCTCATCGTTCTGGGCGCTGGTCACCTTCTCGGCGCTGCGGGACGACGCCGGGCAGTTCCTTGGGAGCATGGCCCAGATTCAGGACATCACCGCGCAGAAGTCCGCCGAAGCCGCCCTGCGCGAAAACGAGGCGAAACTGGAGTCGCTCGTCGGGCAATTGCCCATCCTTTTCTACCGGCAACCCTGGGGCGGCGTTTTCGACATCACCTACGCCAGTCCGCGCTTCGACGACGGGACTCACCCGAAAGACGTTCCCCGGCGATCTCGGGTCGCTGCTGGCTCTGGTTCACCCGGAGGACCGCGACCATCTATTCACCGTGATCGAGCGGTCGAACCGCACTGGGGAGAGCGCCCAAGCACAGTATCGCCTGATGGGCGCGCATGGCGACTGGGTCTGGCTCGTTTACCACGCCATCCTGCTCCGTGACGAGCAAGGGAGCCCGTTGGCCTGGCATGGCTCGGTGATTGACATCACGGAGCGCAAGACCCTGGAAGCTTCGCTTCAGGAGAGTCAGGTTCGCTCCCGCCTCGCGTTCGAGAATGCCGCAATCGGCATGACGCTGGCAGATGCGAACGACATGTGCCTCGACGTGAATGAAGCGTATTGCCAAATCGTCGGCATTCCCCGCGACGAGCTGATCGGCCGCTCCCTGAGTCACGTCACCCACCCGGACGACCGGAAGGCCTCCCAGGCTCGCCTGGCGGCATTTGTCTCCGGCGAGGCCGACCATCTGGTTACCGAAAAGCGCTACCTCCGCCCGGATGGCCGCACGGTCATTGGACGCCTCACCGCCTCCGCGGTGCGCAACGACGATGGCAGCCTGCGCTACTTCATCGCCCAGCTTCAGGACATCACGGCGCAGAAGTTGGCGGAAACCGCGCTCCGGGAGAGCGAGGACCTACTGCGCACGGTCATTGAGCGGGCGCCGGCCGCGGTCTACCGGCTCGAGCCCGGAGCGCATGGCCGCTTCACCTTCGGCAGCCCGCGTTTTCGGACGATGACCGGTCTTGCCATCGACGGCTCCGGGCAGACGATTGACGACTTCTTCGCGCGCGTGCATCCGGATGATCTGGAGCGAGTACGCGCGGCCGACGCCGAAGCTGCCGCGCTCGGCCAACGGTTTGACACCGAATACCGGCTGAGCGCCGATGACGGCTCATGGATCTGGGTGCACGACCGGTCGAGCCCCACGCGCGACCAGCACGGCACGATCACCGCCTGGCATGGCATGCTGCTCGATGTCAGCGAGCGGCGGCGCCTACAGGAGGCGTTACAGCAGAGCGAAGCCCAATTGCGCCTGCTGGTGGAGCAACTGCCGGTGGCGCTCTTCAGCCTGGAACGCGCGCCAAGCACGCACTACGCCTTTGTCAGCCCTCAGTTCGGGGCGCTCACCGGCATGTCCCCCGAGGAAATTGCCCAGGGCGACGAGGCGCTCTTCGCGCGCATGCACCCAGCGGACATCCTCATGGTCCGCGAGTCCGCCCGCCGCGCGAACCAGACGCTCGAGCCGCACCAGACCGAATAGCGGGCGAGTGGGTCTGGCTCCAGGAGCGGGCCATGATGGCCCGCGATGGCGAAGGGCGCCCTCTGGCCTGGCACGGCGTTCTCATCGATATCAGCATGCGTAAGGCAGCGGAGGCCGCGCTGCGCGAGAGCGAAGCCCGACTGCAATCGCTTGTCGAACACTTGCCAGTGGCGCTCTACAGCGTCGACTCGACGCCCAAGGGCCGCTATTTCTATACCAGCCCACAGTTCGAGAGCCTGACAGGGATGACTCCCGCGGAGCTCGAGCTGGGCACGACCGCGCTGGATGACCGGATACACCCCGACGATCTGCCAACAGTGCAGGCAGAGTGGGATCGGACTGGCGCCAGCGGCGAACCGTTCGAAATGACCTTTCGTGTCCTCGGGTCAGATGGTGAATGGCGATGGGTCAACGATCGGGCCACTCCGATGTGTGACGATGGCGGCCATCCCCTGGCGTGGCATGGTGTCCTGCTTGATGTGAGCGCGCAGCGACGGCTCGAGGCGACGCTTCGTGAGAGCGAAGAACGATTCCGCTCCACCTTTGAAGGCGCTGGCATCGGCATGTCGCTGGTCGATGCCAGGGGCGGTTATATCGACGTCAATCCGGCATTCTGCCAGTTCCTCGGCCGCTCCCGGGACGAGATCCTGACCAAGACCTTCATGGACGTGACGCACCCCCACGACCTCGAACGCAACATCGATCGGGTGCAGGCCCTGCGAGCCGGAGTCATTGACACCTATGCCAACGAGAAGCGGTACATCCGCCCCGGCGGAGCGTTCGTTTGGGGGCACCTGACCGTGACGGCAATCCGTGGCCCAGAAGGTGAGTTCCTCTACGAGATCGCGCAAATTCAGGACGTTACCGCCCGCAAGCAAGCAGAAGCGGCGCTGCGTGAGAGCGAAGCGCGGTTCCGCGCCGTGGTCCAGCACGACCCCGATGTCATCTCCATCGTCAGCTCGGACATGGAAATCACCTATATCAGTCCGACGGCGGAGGAGGCTTTTGGGGCGCCGCTCGAAACGATGTTTGGCCCCCTCGCGGCCCAGATGGATCGGGTTCATGCTGACGATCAGGAGCGCACGCTGGCGCTCTTCTCCAGGGTTGGCGGGCGGCAGGGAGCAATCGCGACCACGGAGGCCCGCATCTGGCATGAGAAGCTCGGCTGGCGCTGGTTTCAGATCACCATCGCCGACCGGCTGGAAACCCCCGGCATCGAGGGCTATCTCTTCAACCTGCGCGACATCACCGAGCGCAAGCAAGCAGAGCTGGCAACTGAGGCAGCCCTACGCTCGCAACAGTCGGCCATCGACGAACTGGAGCGGCTCAGTGCTACGAAGAGCCGCTTCCTCTCCACCATCAGCCACGAGTTCCGCACACCGTTGACCGCGATCATCGGCTACAGCGAGTACCTGGCCAGCAACGCCGGCAATCCGGAGGAGGTCAGCGAAGACGCCGCCACGATTCACCGTGAGGCCAGCCGGCTCAACCGCATGATTGGCGATCTCCTCCTGATCGACAGCGTCGATGCTGGCCGTCTTTCCCTGCACGCGCGCCCATTGAACCTCAACACGCTCGTCGAGGCGGTCACGAAAATCGTGCGCCCAATCACGGCCACCCACGCTGTCGTGCTCGACCTCCAGCCCGGTCTGCACCAGGTCGCGGGAGACTATGACCGGATCGCGCAGGCGATCACGAACCTTCTCAGCAACGCGGTCAAGTATTCGCCAAACGGCGGCGTCATCACGGTTGCATCCCGCAACCAGGACGGCACGGTCGTCGTCTCCGTCCGCGATGAAGGGATCGGGATTGCGCCCGAGGACCAGCAGCGCATCTTCGAGCGCTTCGAGCGGGTCGAAACCGGCATCGCGGGCCGCGTTGCCGGCACGGGTCTCGGCCTCTCGATCGTGCGCGAGATCGCCGATCTGCATTGCGGCAGCATCAGGGTCACCAGCACGCCGGGCCTGGGATCCTGCTTCTCCCTGGCCATCCCCGCCCTGGCAGACGATGGCGCCTGCCCGGCAGAACCGGAAGCCACTGGCTACACTCCCTATTCGTCCCTGTTCTGATCCCGTTCCTGATTCAGGTTCCAGTCCCAATTTCGAGCGCCGAGGAGGGCAGCGCCATCGTCATGGGGATCGTTTACCGCGTGTGGCCGAGCGCCCACGCCGCCATATGCGCCCTGCTGGCCTGCCTGGCCATGCTGGTCGTCTCCAGCCTGGGCACGCTCGCGCAGCAGGCGCTCACGCCGGACGAGGAACTCGCCACCCGGTTTGCACCGCTCATCATCCTGCAGCGACAGGACGAGGCGTGCGACGAGAACGGCGAGCCGTACCTGCCTGCCCCCGTCGACGTGACCTTCGCCGATTCTGCCGCTGTCCTGCGCGAGGGCCCCGAGCAGGTTCCGGCCAGGAGTCCGTTCGAGAACCAGGATCTCTTTCGGCTCTCGGAGGATTTTGCCACCGACTTGCCCGGCAAGCCGCGCAATCCCGGCTGCGACTACGAGACGCATTTCAAGGCCGTCATGGGGGATCAGCAGCCCGTTATCTACGCGCACGTCGCCACCGAGGAGGGGCGGCGCGGCATCGCCCTGCAATACTGGTTTTTCTATTACT
>CAYSXO010000400.1:0-4194 GCA_964434995.1 uncultured Sphaerobacteraceae bacterium | reverse complement strand
TCGCGGCGTGCGGCGTGGCGGCGGTGGGGATGAAGCCCGTCGCGGCCGGGATCGAAGGCATACGAAGCACCGGCCACCGGGAGCCGAGGCTGAACCTGGGGAGCCATGGGGAGTATCTCCGGAGTTGTCGATCTGGAATTCGCTGCCATTGGCTGCCCCTGTCTGATTCCGTGAACGATCCCAATGCGGGGCAGCAGAAACGGGGTGTACGTACATCCAGGGGCGATCATAGCAAGCCCGTGACCGTGGGGCAAGGCAGGGTCCGGCTAGCGTCATCGTCCGTGAGTGGCGACAATTACCCTCGCAAGGGTTCATGCGGTCCCCACGTATCGCATCTGGACAGGGAATAACACGCGGGTGGCGAAGCCGTGACGACGACCGAGCTTCTGTTTCAGCACGACAGCGCGCTTTCCGGGATGGATGCTGACATCATCGGGGTTCAGCCGGAGAATCGTGCCGTGCTCCTCGATCGGACCGTGTTCTATCCAGGCGGCGGCGGGCAGCCGCACGACACTGGAACGCTGATTCGCCTGTCGGACGGAGCTACATGGCCGGTCGTGGCCGCGCGAAAAGGCCCCGAGGGCATTTGGCACGTGCTGAGCGAGGAAATCCCCCTGCCCATGGTTGGCGACCGCGTGCGTGGCGAGCTCGACTGGGACCGCCGTTACAGCCTGATGCGCATGCACACGGCGTTGCACGTGCTCTGCGGGGTCGTCTATCGCGACTACGGCGCGCTGGTGACCGGCGGGAACATGGGGCCAGACCGCTCCCGGATGGACTTCGAGATGGATTCCTCCGAGTTCACCCCGGAGCGGGTAGCGGAGATCGAACGGCGTGCGAACGAGGAGATTCGTGCCAATCGCGAGGTGCAGGTGCGTATCCTACCCCGCGAAAAGGCATTCCAGATTCCGGACTTGATCCGGACCAAGATCAATCTGCTTCCGGAGGGAATCATCGAGGTCCGGACGGTCGAGATCGCCGGCCTCGACCTTCAGGCAGACGGCGGCACGCACGTCCAGAACACACGAGAAATTGGCGAACTGCGTGTCGTTGGCACGCGTTCCAAGGGCAAAGCGAACAAGCGGTTGGAAATCGAGCTATCGGACCCGGAGACGATCGCGCCGGTGGCAGAAGAGGGGAGCAATTGACGGTGACCGGTGCGGCCTCCCAGGCGGTGCAAGCGTCGATTTCGAAGCGGATCGAGCCATTCGCGGCATCCGTCTGGCCGTGGGTCGACCAGATGTTCGAGCGAAATCCGAATGCGGTCTTTTTCGGTGGCGGAGTGCCTCCGACCGAGATCATCCCGGTGGACCGATTGCGCTACGGTGCCGGCCGCGCCTGGCAGGATGGCGCCGAGACACTGCTCTACGGCGAAGTGCGAGGCTACAAGCCACTGCGCGAATTGATCGCGTCACGGATGGCGGCGCGCGGCGCGCGTGTCGACGTCGACGACATTCTGATAACCAACGGCGCTCAGCAAGGCATCGACCTGGCCGCTCGGGTCTTTATCGACCCGGGCGACATCGTCCTGACCGAAGCGCCGACCTTCATGGATGCTCTGCGCGTTTTTCGCTCGCACGAGGCTGAGCCAGTCGGCGTTCCCCTCGATGACGAGGGTTTGCGCGTCGATCTGCTCGCCCAGATCCTCGACCGCCTGCCGAAGCCGCCAAAGTTTCTCTACACCATTCCGACCTATCAGAACCCAATGGGCGTCACGATGCCGGCGGCTCGCCGCCAGGCGCTCGTTGCTCTGGCGCGCGAACGGGGACTCATCATTGTCGAGGATGACCCCTATGGCGAGCTCTCGTTCGATGGACCACCAGTGCCGACCCTGAAGTCGCTCGACCCGGGCGTCATCTTTCTCGGTACCTTCTCGAAAGTGCTCGCGCCTGGCTTGCGCGTGGGCTGGGTGGCGTCGTCGCCGGAGCTGCGGGAGTCATTCTTCAACGTCAAGGAAGGGACCGACATCCACAACGAGCGCATCATGACGCGCTCGGTCTATCACGCGGCCGACGGCTTCCTCGACGACCACATCGCGCGCTCTCGCGAGGTCTATCGCGGCCGGCGAGATGCGATGCTGGAGGGACTGGCGCGCCACATGCCGGATGGGGTGACCTGGACATCGCCCGCTGGTGGGTTCTTTCTCTGGGCTACTTTGCCGGAGGGGTACGACACGGACGCCATGTTGCCGGAGGCCACCGATCGCGGCGTTATCTTTCTGCCCAGCTCGTGGTTCTATCCCGACCGCTCGTGGTCGCGTTCAATGCGCCTGAATTTCTCATCGCAGTCGGAAGAGCGGATTCTGCGGGCCATGGAAACGCTGGGAGAGAGCATCGCGGCATACACGCGCGCGTGAACACGGCAAGACGGCACGGCTGTCATGTCTCAGGAGGTCGCCTCCTGTGAAGTGCCATGGTGAGCGCCGAGGACTGCCGCGCCTCAAGCCGCGTACGTACGCCGTGGGCCGAGATCCATCGCTGGCGCTCAGGATGAAACGTGTTCCAGAGTCACAGATCATGGGGAAGAACATCGCGATCGCGCGAATCGTTCGTTGGCTATATGGGTAGAATCCCCCGCCGCGTTGCCAGGGTGACCGCCTCGGTGCGGCTGCCCGCGCCGAGCTTGGCGAGGAGCGAGCCAACATGGAACTTCGCCGTGTGCTCGCTGATGCCAAGCTCCCGGGCGATCGCCTTGTTCGGCAGGCCGTCCGCAACGAGGAACAACACTTCCCGCTCCCGAGCCGTCAGAGCCTCACCTTCTCCCGTTGGCGCTGAATGGGTATGCACTCCGGTGGCTCCGGCGACCGACGGGTCGAGGACGATCAGGCCGGCGATGGCCGCGTGGACGGCCGCGATCAGGGATCGCCCATCGACATCGCTTGGCAGATATGCCACCGGAGAGCTGGCAAGACCGGGACCCTCGGCGCCCGGATCCGCGCCGATCAGGACCTGAGCGGCCAGGGGGAACAGCTCCGTAGTGCCGGCGAGTCCTTCTGGCTCCCCGGCGGAGAAGTCGGCCACTATTGCCGCTGGCGCAACTCCCGTTTCGCCAAGAGCGAATTCGTCAACAGCGACCGCCGCGAGCGATTCGTCTCCTGCCAGGAGCGCCAGCAGCCCCGCCCGCAGCGCCGGGTATGCGGCGATGACGAGGACCCGCTGACGTTCTGGCTCGCCTGTCACGCGCGCTCCGTGGGGACCAGGGTGAAGTGCCTCGGCTCGCCGCCGCGCAGGATGGCGACCTCGATGGCTTCCCCAGGATTCATGCGCAGGACGGCGGCGGGAACGGATTCGGCGTCGCTTACCTCCTTGCCCGCGATGGCGACAATGATGTCGCCCACGATCAGCCCGGCCCGGTCCGCCGGGGATCCTTCGGCGATCTCGGAGAGGAGGAACCCTGCCTGATGCGTGGGTTGACGCAGGGGCACGAGCAGCCCGTGCACGCCCAGCCAGGCGCGGGGATCGCCCGGACGCTCGCCCGCGACGAATCGCTCGACTGCCGAACTGGGGATCGAGAGGGAGAGCCGGCCATTGACCATCGTGTTGATGCCGACAACGCGGCCATGCGCGTCGATCAATGGGCCGCCCGAGTTGCCCGGCCGCAGTGTCACGTCGGTTTGCAGCCAGTCTCCCGTCCGCGGCCCTTCCAGTGTGGCGGCCTGCCCTGCCGCCACGATAATGCCGGCCGTGGCGGCGCTGCGCAGCCCCGGCGGATGGCCGATGGCGATAACGAGTTGGCCGGGCCGGACCGTGCTGGAATCACCGAGGTGGACGGCAGGCAAATCCTCGGCGGCGATCTTGACGATGGCCAGATCACGGTCAGGATGGCGCGCCGCCGTGATGCCGGTCAGTTTGCGGCCATCGTCGAGGACGACATCGACGCGGTCGCCTTGGAGAACGTGGCGATTGGTGACAATGATGCCGTCCGAGCGCCAGATAACCCCGGCGCCATGACTGTTACCCTGTCCGATCAGCACAACTGACGGCTTGACCGCGGCGACAATTGCCGCGATCTCTGAGGCGAGTTCCCTCGCGGCCAACGCCGGGAAGGTAGCAGGTTCGAGGGTCGCGGTCATCAGATGCGTTCCTGCCTAGTCGGCCTGGCGTTGGCGCTCGCCAACGACGACCGCGATTTCGCGTGGCTCTCCGCCACGGGCGACACGAACGGGAATCGATCTGCCGACGCGCTCGCCGGTCA
>CAYSXO010000399.1:0-4197 GCA_964434995.1 uncultured Sphaerobacteraceae bacterium | reverse complement strand
GCGCCCGCATCGTCGACCAGCGCGAGGCCGAGGCTGCCCATGGCTGCCAGGCCAAGGAGACGGAGCGCGCCCCGTCGTGAATGTGCTTGCGCGAACGAGCTGGTGATCTGGTCAAAGTGCAGACTGTCCACGATCGCCTCCCTGGGTGCTCTCTGCAAGCGGGCCATCGCGCCCGATGCCGCCACAATACGAGGGGCCTCTCGCGCCCGCCGCCAAGTGGAGAACAGCGTTCGAGTCAAAATGGTTGCCGGCGTCACCACGCCCCTGGAGCGGAGCGAACTCGGTACTTTCTACGGATGACGCCGGCCTTCGAGAATCACACAATGCAGGAGGCGTCGCATCTTGTGGCGATGCGGCCTGGAGGAACCAGGCCGAGTGTGTGCAGAAACGCTGTCCCCGGAGGTCTGGCATGCCAACGCGAAGAGGCCTCGTTGCAACCGCCGCGCTCGCTCCCGTCCTGACCGCTCCGTTCGCCGCACCGAGCCTCGCCGCTCAGGAGGCGATGGGCACCCACCCGATTGTCGGCGCCTGGCGCTGGGACAACGATCCAAAGAACCCTGGGACCGATATCAGTTACGCCATCTTCCATGGCGACGGCACGTACATTGAAGTTACCGCGGGCGGCACGAACCTGGGTGCCTGGGAAGCCACCGGCGAGCGCGCCGTCCTGTTGACCGCTTTCGTTCTGCTGCTCAACTTCGATGAGGATCCGGCCACTGATGACCAGCCCGGAACCGGCATTTTACGGCTTGTGGCGGAGGTCGACGACGCCGGCAACACGGTCACGGCGCCATTCTCGTTCGAGGCGCGGGATCCAACGGGGGCCGTGGTCTTTACCGGCGATTTTGAGGCGATCGGGACACGAATCCAGGCCGAGCCAATGGTGTGGTTCGGAACGCCAATCGCCGGCACACCCGCCGCATCGTGACGTCTCTGGCGGATTGCGCCGGCATGAGGCGGACTCCCGGGAATGAGGCGCCGGCGAATCGTGACTTCATCAAGAGGCACGATCCGGCCGCCGAACCGCTCATCGCGGGAGTCATGGTCTACCCCAACGGCCAGTTCATCTGGCCCGTGCCCGTGCGTCGTCACGTGCGGCATATGGCAATACTGGCCGGAGGATCACTTGGTCGGCAATCGGGCGTGTCGGCGACCGCGCTACAATAAACACGTCTGCGGAGTATCGGAACGCGGAACTCTGGACGCGAGGGCGCCGGCATGTTCTCCTGGAGTCAGAGGGCGCGGTGGTGAAAGCCGGGTCGGCCGCGCCTCGAGACCCGGCGACGTCAGCCGCCGCGGCGCCACAACGTGGCTGGGATTCGCTGACTCCGTCACCGCTCACGCCGCTGATTGGTCGCCGAGAGGAGCTGGCCACTGCCTGCGCACTACTGCGCCGTTCGAACCGCCTGCTGACGCTCACGGGCCCAGGTGGGATCGGCAAGACCCGGCTGGCGCTCGAGATCGCTGGTGAGCTGGAGCCGGATTTCGCCGACGGCGTCATTTGGGTGTCTCTCGCGCCAATCCGCGATCCGGATGCCATTCTCACCACCGTTGCCGCGAGCTTCGGGATCACCGGCGTGGGCGTGGGCGACCGTCTTGTTCGCGCGCTTCGCGACTCTCCACTTCTGTTGATTCTCGACAATTTCGAGCAAGTGGTCGATGCGGCGCCCCAGGTCGCCGAACTGCTCGCGGCCTGCCCGGCGCTCCAGGTGCTGGTCACGAGCCGGTCCCGGTTGCGGATCAGAGGGGAGCGGGTTCTGCCGGTGCCGCCGCTCTCACTGCGGCACGAGCAAACTGCCAGTGGGAAGGCCCGCGGTGAGTCACTCGATCGTGCGCCGCTCACGCTGTACTCCGAAGCCATGACGCTCTTCATCGAGCGGGCGCAAGCCGTCGACCCGGATATCGATGTCAGCGGAACCAATGCGGCAGTTGTGGCCGAGATTTGCCAACGATTGGATGGTCTGCCGCTGGCGATCGAGTTGGCCGCGGCGCGGGTGAGCCACCTGTCTTTGCCGGCGCTGCTGGAGCGCCTGGAACTGCGCTTGCCGTTCCTCATCGATGGCGATCGCGATCTGCCAGCGCGGCTACGAACGATGCGGAACGCCATCGCCTGGAGCCATGACCTCCTGACGCCGCCTGAGCAATTGCTCTTTCGCTGCCTCGCGGTCTTCGATGGCGGCTTCCGGCTCGACGCCGTCGAAGCCGTGTTCGGGGCGGTCTGTAACGCGCTCGACGAGCAGGTCGCCGCGGCAACCGTGCATCACGCTCAACGGTGCGCGGTGATCGATCTGGTCGCCTCACTAGTCGATAAGAGCCTTGTTCGCCATGACCCCCATGCTCGTGAGGGGCCACGCTATACGATGTTGGAAACAGTGCGAGAGTTCGCTGCCGAGCAACTGGCGGAGGCTGGCGAGATGGCGGCCGCGCGGCAGGCCCATGCCTCCTCTTTTCACTCGCTCGCGGAGCGTGAGGCGCTGGCCCATGTCCTTCCCGATGGAGAGCAACGGCTGGATGCCCTCGAACCAGAACGCGCCAATATGCGGACAGCGCTGTCATGGTGGTCCACGTCGGGGCAGGCGGAGCTTGGCCTCGCGCATGCGGCGGCGCTCGGCGGATTCTGGTACGCGCGCATCCATCTAAAAGAAGGGCAGGAGTGGCTTGAGCGAGCTCTGGTGGGAGGCGATACGGCGCCCACGCCGCACCGAGCCAGAGCACTGGTGTGGCTTGGCTTGATCTTGTTCCTGCGGGGAGATATGCAAGGGACCATGCGCCGCGGCGAAGAAGGGCTGGCGCTCTGCGACGCATCGTATTGGCGCGGTGGAGCGATCGACTCGGCGCCTGCTTCCCACAGCCCATTACTCCGGGCATTCACCGAGTCTTACGCGCTCTACGCTCTCGGGGTGGCCACGTTCTATCTCGGCGATCCTGATGGAGCGGCGGATCGCTTTGACAAAGGCCGCGCGGCTGCCGAAGCGATCCCTGACGCTCGTTTGGCGTCGGTGATGGCCGGGAAACACAACCGGAGCCTGGGGATCGTTGCCGGAGAGCAAGGCGACCTTGACAAGGCGGGTCGCCTCTACCACGCGGCACTGCGTCTGTCCCAGGCCGTCGATGACGCATCCGGGGTTCGCCGCGCGCTGGGCGACATTGCCTACCTTTCACTCCAGCGGCGAGACTACGGTGAAGCTCTGGAGCGGTTCAAGGACGTCCTGGCGCAGGAGCAGGTGGGCCTGCTGGCGATTCACGACGATCTCCTCGGCGCGGCCATCGCGGCGGCATTCCTCGAGCGCGGTGAGCGCGCGGTTCGTTGCCTTGCCGCCGCTGAAGCGTTGGGCGAAAGGCTCGGGCTGGTCACCGCCATACCCAGCGAGCGGACCGCTTTGGATGGAGCTATTGCCGTGGCGCGGCGCGCGCTCGGGCCGGCGGCATTCACCCGCGCCTGGGCGGCTGGTCGTGTGCTAAAGCCAGAGCAGGCTATCGCCGAATTACTGGAAATTCCCACCTCATCCACGTCAGTTGAAGTCCCCATGATCCTGTCGGAGCGGGAGCTGGAGGTCCTTCGCCTGTTGGTGGAGGGACAGACTGATCGCGCGATCGGGGAGGCGCTGTTCATCAGCCACCGCACGGTCGAGTTTCATGTCTCCCGCATTCTGGCCAAGCTCGGCGTGAGCAAGCGCAGTGGCGCCGTCGCCGCTGCGCTTGCGGCTGGGTTGGTTGACCCGCCCGCCGCCAGCCCGCGCCCGGCATAGGTCGTCCCGGGTCCCATCTCGTAGTCTCTTCTCTGGCAAATCCCGTGGTTTCCCGAGGTGACGCGGTTCGCCCGTGCCCCCAGAATGGGCAGCACGGAAGGACCGCGGCGGCACAGATCACAGAAGCAGGACATGTCTCCGGTTCGTCCGCACGGCAAACCGGCACAGGAGGATCGAAGATGTGCACGACGCCAGAGGTTCAGCGGCAGGAATGGGACGATACCGCGGAGGGTGCGCCCGAAGAGCCGACCTTTGGCCGCCGGCATCTCCTGCTGGGTGGGGCGGTTGTCGGCTTCACCCTGGCCGCCAGCGGCCTGCTTCTCCCGATGTGGCTGCAGGAGACGGCGGCGTGGGAAGGCGCGCTCGATGGCGCCAGGGGCGGGCGGCGCGGCCGCGGTGAACGTGGCCATCACCACCGCACCCATGGCGACAGGAAGGGCAAAGACAA
>CAYSXO010000398.1:0-4198 GCA_964434995.1 uncultured Sphaerobacteraceae bacterium | reverse complement strand
TCCACATCCGCTCCGAGCCTCGCGGCGAGCTGAACGATGTCATCCTGCCCGGTCGGAAGGAACTCGTGCAGCGGCGGGTCGAGCGTCCGGATGGTGACTGGCAACCCGTCCATGGCGCGAAAGATGCCGGTGAAGTCGGCGATCTGAAACGCCTCGAGTTGATTGAGCGCCGCGGTTCGCGCATCATCCGATTCGGCGAGGATGAGCGCGCGCATGGCCGCGATCCGCTCGTCGCCGGCAAACATGTGCTCGCTGCGGCAGAGCCCGATGCCCTCGGCGCCGAGCGCGCGGGCACGAGCGGCGTCCTCCGGCGTATCCGCGTTCGCCCGCACCCGGAGCCGGCGGAAGCGGTCCGCCCAGGCGAGCAGTGTATCGACGGCGCCGCCCAGCTCCGGCTCGACCGTGGTCACTTCTCCCAGGATGACGCGCCCACTCGATCCGTCGATGGTGATGGTCTCTCCAGCATGGACGACGGACGATCCCACCCGAAACGCGCCCGCGGCCAGATCGATCTCGAGTGCGTCGCAGCCGGTGATGGCAGGCGTGCCCATGCCGCGCGCGACGACTGCAGCATGGGAAGTCATCCCGCCGCGCGCCGTGAGCAGGCCGCGCGCTCGCGCCATCCCAGGGAAATCGGCCGCGGCCGTTTCGGGACGGACCAGGATCACCGCCTCGCCAGCCTCTCCCCGACGCCGCGCCTCATCGACGTCGAAGACGACGCGGCCGCTGGCTGCTCCTGGGCTCGCCGGCAGACCGGTGGCAATGACGGCCAGCGATTGCGCGGGATCGAGCCGCGGGTGGAGCAACTGCTCGATGTGCTCTGGGGTGATGCGGCGCAGAGCCGTTTCCGGATCAATCGCGCCCTCCTCGGCCAGATCCACGGCGATGGCGACCGCCGCCCGCGCCGTCCGCTTGCCTGGCCGCGCCTGGAGCATCCAGAGCCGGCCCCGCTCCACGGTGAACTCCAGGTCAAGCATCTCTCGCTCGTGGGCCTCGAGTCGCCGTGCGATGACCTCAAGTTCGCCATGAGCCCCGCGCAGGCGCGCATCCGCGGCCATCGCCGCGAGCGGCAAGGGCGTGCGAATGCCAGCAACGATCTCTTCGCCTTGAGCATTGGGCAGGTACTCTCCGAAACGACCCGGCTCGCCAGTATTGGGGTTGCGCGTGAAGAGAACGCCGGTGGCGGAGTCCGGACCCATGTTGCCGAAAACCATCGCCTGCACCGTAGCCGCCGTGCCCAGATCGTCGGAGATGCCTTCCCGCTTCCGGTAGGCCACGGCGCGCGGCGTGCGCCACGACCGGAAAACGGCCAGAATGGCCTGGCGGAGCTGCAGGCGCGGGTCGCGGGGGACTTCTGTGCCAAGCCGCGCCGCCATGTCGCGAAAAGCCGGTACGATCCCTTCCAGGTCCGAGGGCATCGCCGCTGGCGCGTCGATCTGGCCCGCGTGATCCAGAACGACCGAGCCGTACATCGTGAGGAAGCGGTGGCTGGTGTCGAGAACGAAGGGCACGCTGGTCAAACGGGCCAGACCAACGGCGGTTACCTCGTTCAGTCCAAGATTGAGGACCGTTTCCATCATGCCCGGCATCGATTCGCGCGCGCCTGAGCGGACAGAGACGAGAAGTGGGTGACACGGATCGCCGAGACGCTTGCCCGTCGCGGACTCGATGACGCCGAGGGCCGCATCGACCTCGCCCCAAAAGCCATCGGGAAGGTGGCCAGAAGCGAAGTACGCGCGGCAAGCTTCCGTGGTGATCGTGAACCCGGGAGGCACGGGCAGGCCGAGCGCGGTCATCGCGGCCAGGCTCTCCCCCTTGCCCCCGAGCAGATCGCGGCTGTCGCCGCGGCCATCGGTGAAGAGCCTCAGCCATTGCCAGTCATCGTTCATGCTGTCCCTCCTACTGCATCCCGCTCCGACGCCAGCCACATCAACTCGCCCGCGCAGAATAACAAACAATCAATCAAATCGCAATTGGCAGATTTCCGCGCAACGACGCGCCGGAAGGCCGTTCTCTGGTAGTATTGTTTGATTCGTTGCGACGCTTTGGATCGGGGCCCGGAGAGCTTATGGCGCGCAAGGAGAACCCGCTTCCCGCCGGAGATCGCATGCGGCTCCCCATCGGGGCGCGCCTGCGATTCGCCCGCCACGAACAGGCAATTTCGCTCGGAGAAATGGCGCGCCGGCTCGGCTATTCGAAGCCATACCTCTCCGCGGTCGAGAACGGCTCATCACGACCGTCGCGGACGATCGTCGCCGCATACGCCCGGGAGTTGGGCATCGCCCTCAGCGCGCTTGCCGCGGGCGGCCCGCCTCGCGAGATCGAGTCCGCGGCTCCCCTTCCGCTCACCGGAGTGACGCTCTCGCTCGATGCCACGGTCGAGCAACTCGCGTTAGCGTTCGGTCTATCAGCGCAGGAATTCGAGACGGTTCGGCAACTGCTGGTCGACGATGCCGAGGCAAGAGTCCGGGCATTGCGCGACTCGCTCGACTGGTGGCGCGAGCCCGGCGCTGTCGATGTCTGCTGCATGCCGATCGCCGGCTGGCAGTGGCGGGAATGGCCGGTCGACCAGATCATCGCGGCCATCAACCGCGGCGCGGCCGAGGCGATGCAGGCGCGCATTCGCCAGATGGTCGTCGTTCTGCCGCCAGACAAAATTCCGGAGATGGAGCGGGTTTTTCGCCGTTCGCCTTTCGCTGAGCGGCTGCAGCGCTTCACGTGCGTGGCCCAGATCGCCCCGCGCGGACTCGGTCACGCGATTCTGCAGGCCGAGCCAGCGATTGGCGGCCGCCCCTTTGCCATGCTCTTGCCTGACAACCGGTTCGATCGACCAGGCGCCGAGCCATCGGTCCTGCAACAGCTTGTCGAACGCTTCGCGCCCGGCATCGACCATCTCGTCGCCGTCGCCAAGCTGAAAGGGCATGGCCGCCAGTACGGCGTGGCTCGACTCGATGCGGGACGAACCCGCCGGGGACAGCGGAACGTTGAGCTTCTGGTCGAGAAACCGGACGCTCAGCATCCCATCTATCGGCGCGACGACGCCAGCGACGCGAGCGGCGTCTATTCGGTCGTCGGCCGCTACGTCCTCTCGCCCTCGATCATGTCGGCACTGGTTGCCGTCCGCGCCGAGCAGGACGCGGACGAGAAGCTGGAGCTGCTCGATGCGCTGCAGTGGCTGATCGATCGCCAGCGAGAGACGGTCGCCGCATACATCTTGCCGTCGCTGATCCAGCTCGAGCGCGACCAGACGATCTTCGTTGCCGGCGCCCCCCGGTCTTCGACAATCACGCACATTGCCTAGCGCTGACCGGCTGACGGAGCAGCGCCACGGAATACATCCCATGTCCGATTGTCAGATGTAGGATATCTGCTATACTACAACCATCCGATTCCCGCCACGGCGTTGAAGCGCCGGGTTCCCAGCCCGTGTACCTCTTGCGCCAGGCGCCAATGATGGACTCGGGCACCACCAGTCGTCCCCAGCGCTGGGGAGAAGTCGTTCGGCGATAGGGAGCAGATTCATGGACAAGATGCTCACGCGACGGAATGCGCTGAAGGCCGGAGGCGTCGGCCTCGCCGCGGCAACGATGCTCGGTTCGGCCGGTCTACCCGCGCTCGCTCGCCAGGACGAGCCGGTAACGCTGACGCTCTGGCACTACTACGGCGGCGCCACGACCGCCGCGCTCGAGGCGCTCCTGCAGCGCTACATGGACGAGCATCCGGGCGTGATCATCGAGCCGCGTCTCGTGACCTTCCCCGACTTCAACCGCACGTTGCTGCAGAGCGCCGCCGCCGGCGACCTGCCCGATATCGCGCTGATCAACGCCTTTGACACCCAGATGCTCGCCGAGGCCGGGATCATCACCGACCTGACCGAGCGCGTCACCGCCTGGGGCGGAGCCGAGAACTACTTCCCCGGCATCTACGAGACGAGCCTCTGGGACGGCCAGAACTACGGCCTGCCGCACCTCGCCGACTGCTACGTCCTTTGGTACAACGCCGACATGTTCAGCGAAGCAGGCCTACAGCCGCCCGCGACCTGGGAAGAGCTTTCGACGACCGCCGCCGCATTGAGCGGCGATGGCCGCTACGGCATCGCCATGTGCGCCGTCGAAGGTCTGGAAGGCGCGACCGCCTGGGTGCTGCGCCTGCTGGCCACCGAAACCGAGATCACCGACGTCAATAGCGACGGCGGCCG
>CAYSXO010000397.1:3778-4209 GCA_964434995.1 uncultured Sphaerobacteraceae bacterium | reverse complement strand
TCATGGACGCCTGGCAGTGCGCGCTGGAGGATGTCGGGCCGGCCGGGGTCGACAAGGGCAAGGGCGGCAAGTACGTCATCCTGCCGCCGGGCTACACGGAGAACGTGCCAGACGGCTACATCGCGCTCCCTTGCGCCACCAACACCGGCTATGCACTGCTGCGCTCCAATCTCGCCAGCAGCAGTGATGCCGATGTCGCGAAGGGCGTCGCCTATGGGAAGCGAGTCACGCTCTATCCTCTCTCTGCAGCCGACAACCCGTCGCGGACCACCTTTGTCGACGCCATCGACGTCGTCCTCGACGCCACTATCCCCTATGACCGCCGCTTTTTCGCGGCGCTCGACCGCTTCGTGCAGCGCGAGCCGTGGCTGGAGCGGGACAAGGCGATGATCGACCAGCTCAAGTCACTTGGAATCGCGCAGGGAAAGCCG
>CAYSXO010000397.1:0-3768 GCA_964434995.1 uncultured Sphaerobacteraceae bacterium | reverse complement strand
GTTCAAGCCTGACGCCGAAACAGAGAAGATTCTCGACAGCGCGGCCGGGGAAGCCCACGCCTGGCTTGACGCCCGCTACGAAACGATGTTCTCGCCCCCGTATTACGAGGGGAGCCATTGGGTTGTACCGGCGTCCCAGGACGTCATCGACGGGCAGGCGACATTTTACGACCAGCCTGACGCCTATCCGGTCGATGACCGTGCCGTCTCCTTCTCCTTCGCCTTCTTCAGCGCCAAGCACCTGGGCGAGGGGCAGTTCTACCTGATCACGATCCAGGACAAGGATGGGCGGCCCTTTGACGGCGGCAAGACCTATCGCCTTGCCGTGCCAGCCAACGCGCCGGTCATGCGCTACTGGTCGGCGGTCGTCTACGACCGCGCGACGCACGCACTCGTCCGCGATCTGCCGCGTTCCAGCCGTTCCTCCCTCACCCCAGAGCTCCAAACCAATGCTGACGGCTCGGTCGACATCTTCTTCGGGCCTAAAGCGCCGGCGGGGCAAGAGGCGAATTGGATTCCCACGAGCCGGAACGGGCAGTTCGAAGTCGCGTTCCGCCTCTACGGCCCACAGCCGCCGCTGTACGACAAGACGTGGGTGCTGCCGGACATCGCCCCGCGTGGATGAAAGGAAAGATGCTATGGCTGCTGACAAGCACGGCCTTCTCCCGCCCGACTACGACGGTGAAGCCCCCTCCGGCTACTTTGCCGCGAAGTCGCCGAGCTACAGCGGCTGGCTCGTGGTGCGCGGCTTTCTAGTGGACGACAAGCCCGACCAAGCGGTGGCCTCCTTGAAGACAGTGAATATCTATCCGCTGGCCCAAGCCGCCAATCCTCCGGCGATGACCTACCTGAACGGCTCCGGCAAGCCGATCGATACGCTCTTCCCGGACACCTACGCCTATTTCGCGCCTCGCCGAGCTGGTCGAACGGGAACCGGTGGAGTTGATCCCTCCGAGGAATGCTTCCTCCTGGCGGCGCTTGGCATTGAAAATGGGACGCCGTTTGACCCCGATGCGGCAATGAAGCAGCTGTTGGGCGAGGCCGCGCGCCACGACACGGATTGCCCCGGCCCTGGTGATGTGACATCGCGGCCGCACGGTTCCTGACATCCAGGAGACGATCGGATCTGCCTACAGCGTGACGCGCATCAGCGGCAGCATGCGACCGGGCATGACGGTCGATTCCGATTCGCCGACTCGCTTCGCGCCCATGGCGAGGTAAAACCCTTCGGCGTGCGGATCGCTCTGGAACTCCATGGCGGCAAAGCCCAGCGCCTTCGCGGCCGCTACCGCGTGCTCCCAGAGCCGCCGGCCAACCCCCGTGCCCATGGCGGCAGGATCGACGAAGAGGTCGTCGAGGACGATGACGCCGCCATCAGATTCCGCCAGCGCGTAAAAGCCCGCCAGCCCAGCATCGCCCTCATGCACGTAAACTGCCGCGGCGGCGATCTGATCCGGGGAGATCGTCAGATCGTCGCGGCTCCACTCCATGAATGCGTCATCGTAGCCCCAGTGCGCCTTCGAGCGGAACGCCAGCTCGCTGAGAGCGTTGGCTTCGTCCGGCCGCGCGCGGCGGATGGAAGTCGGCGAGACGGCAAGATGGCCAGTCGGCCAGCCAGACGCACGTGACTTCCGATCTCGGACTTCGACCTTGCCGTCTTGCCGTCTTGCCGTCTCGCCGTCTCCACTCACAGCAGCTTCTCGATGGCGATCGGCAACTCGCGCACGCGAATCCCCGTGGCATGGTAGACCGCGTTTGCGATGGCCGGGGCCACGCCCGCCATGCCGATCTCGCCGACCCCTTTTACGCCGAGCGGGTTGACATAGGGGTCGTCCTCGGGCAGCACCTCGACCTCGATGCGTTGCACGTCGGCATTGACTGGGATCAGGTAGTCGCCCAGCGAGGCGTTGGCGATGCGGTTGACACGGTGATCGTAGACCGTCTCTTCAAGCAACGCCTGGCTCATGCCCCAAATCATGCCGCCCATCAACTGGCTCTCCGCCAGCCGCGGGTTGATGATCCGGCCCGCGCCGAAGACGCCGACCAGGCGCGGCACGCGGATGGTCCGCAACGCAACGTCGATATGCACCTCGGCGAATTGCGCTCCGAACGCCTCGCACGAGCGGGTCAGCCGCCGGGTGAAGGATTGCGACGAGGTCTCGACTTCCACCAGGGCCTTTCCGGCGCGGGCCAGGATATCCACGTACGTCGTCGCGCGGGCGGGATTGTCGCGCAGGGCGAGCACACCATCGCGGGCGGCGACTGCTTCGGGTGCGGCGCCTGCCAGCGGGGAAGCGGCATCGTTTGCGGCCATGCCGACGATCTGCTCCCTCAGCTTCGTGCAGGCGGCAAAGACCGCCGAGCCAACGCTGGCCATCAGCATCGAGCCGCCTTGCTGGGGCGATTTCGGGTAGCGGGAGTCGCCCAACTCGAAGCGGACTCGGTCGACGGGCAGGCCGAGCGCGTCGGCGGCGACCTGCGTCATCGCCGTGGCGGTGCCCGGGCCGATGTCGGTGGCGGCGCTGCGCACCAGGACGGTTCCATCGGCATGGAGGCAGGCGGAAGCTGAGGCCGGGATAACGTACGCGGGATAGGTGGCCGCCGCCGTGCCCAGCCCGATCAGGATGTGACCCTCCTGCATCGAGCCTGGCGCTGGCGTGCGCCGCGCCCAGTCGAAAAGCTCCGCGCCGCGCGCGAAACAGGCGCCAAGCGCCTTGCTCGACCAGGGGCGATCGTGCTCCGGATCCCGCGCGGCGTCGTTGCGGAGGCGAAGCTCGATCGGGTCGATGTCGAGCGCAATGGCCAGCTCATCCATGGCGCTCTCCAGCGCGAAGAGCGTTTCCGATTCGCCGGGACAGCGCATGTAGGTCGGGGTGGAGCGGTCGAGGCGAGCCAGCCGGTAGCGCGTCTCGACATTCGGGCAGGCATAGAGCATGCGCGAGGTCTGGGTCAACGCCTCGACGAAGTCTTCGTCGCGCGACGTATCCTGAATGGCGTGGTGCGAAATGGCGACGAGGCGGCCATCCCGCTCCGCGCCAAGCGCGACCCGCTGCACGGTCTGCGCCCGGCGGCCAACGGCCGTGAACATCTCCTTGCGCGTCAAGACCACCTTCACCGGGCGGTGCACCTCGCGCGCGGCCATTGCCGCAAGCCAGGCATGCGGCCAGGCGCGTAGCCCCGCCCCAAACGCGCCGCCGACAAAGGGCGTGATCACATCGACCCCACCCCGGCCAAAGGTGAGCCCCAGCACATGCGCCGCCGAGGACGCGACGTTGCGCGTCGACTGGTTGGCGTCGTAAAGCGTGAGCTGATCGCCATCCCAACTGGCGATGGTGGCAAAGAGGCCGAGGGGATTGTTGGTCTGCGGCGGCGTGCCGTACTCCTCCTCGATCAGAACCGGGGCCGCCGCCAACGCGGCCACGGTATCGCCCCGCGCGTAGTCAGGCTTCCCAAGCTTCGGTTTGGCCGGGTAGGCCTCCTCCAGGACCCGCGTGAGGTCTGTTTCGGCTGGCTCCTCCTCGTACGCCACGCGCAGCCGGGACGCCGCATCGACTGCCTGCTCTGGGGTCTCGGCGACGACCATTGCCACCGGTTGCCCGGCGAAGCGGACGCGCGCGTCCTGCAGGGGAACGAAATCGGTCCCGATCGACCACCGTGCCGAGTCGATCTGAGGCGTAAGGTTGCGGTGCAGCCGCAGCGCGTTCAGATGGGTGAAGATGGCGATTACGCCCGGAAGGCTTGCCGCTCCGCTGTCGTCGATGCTGGCGA
>CAYSXO010000396.1:1748-4234 GCA_964434995.1 uncultured Sphaerobacteraceae bacterium | reverse complement strand
ATTGTGCCGGCCTTCACGCGCCACCCGCTCACGTTCGTCAATCAGGCGCTGGCGCTGGAAGGGCTGGCGCCCGGACGTTTCGACCTCGGGATCGGCAGCGCCCACGCGCGCACCATGGTCGACGTCTACCACGTCGACTTCGACCATCCGCTGCAACAGTTGAGCGAATACCTGAAAGTCGTGCAACCCGCGTTGAAGACCGGGTCCGTGCATTTCGAGGGAACCTACTACCGGGCCGATGCCAGCGTGCCGCAGCCGCCAGGCACCCCGGTGCCAATTGCCGCGCTGCGCGCCCCGGCCTTCCGCCTCGCTGGCCGCCTGGCTGATGGCGCAATGAGCTGGAACTGCCCGACTGCCTATCTGCAACAGGTGGCAATGCCCGCGCTGCAACAGGGCGCGGATAGCGCCGGCCGCGACCGCCCCCGGCTAATGGTTCACGTTCCGGTCATGGTCACCACCGACCGGGACGAGGTTCACCGCCGCGCCGCGGAGCAACTTCGCTACTACGCCGCCGCTCCGTTCTACGCGCGGATGTTCGCCGACGCCGGTTATCCTTTACTGGTGGACGGATCGGTCAGCGCCGAGCTGATCGACGATCTGGTCGTCAGCGGCAGCGCCGAGGAGATCGCCGCTCAGCTCCGCCATCGGCTCGATCTCGGCTTCGACGTGCTAATGGTCAATCCGCTCCGCACCGATGACGACGTCGCCCATGAGGACAGCCTGCTGGAGGTCCTCGGCGGGCTCTAAAGGGGTCGAGATTCTTCGCTCTGCTCAGCAGCGCCTCCAGCCTGGGCTGTTTCCTGGAGTAGTGCGTCCAGCGTGACGTGTCATCCTGATCGTGCGAAGGATCTCGGCTCACCGGACAAGCCATCCAGGTGACGTCGAGATCCTTCACCTCGTTCAGCATGACCCATGGCGCTGGACGGTCTGCTCAGTATGACGCCTTCGCCATGTCGGCCACTACTGCAACGACTTGATATATTCGATAACATCCTTGATCTGATCTTCCGACATCGTCGCGCCAAAGGGCGGCATCGAGGGCGGATACCCCTTGGTGATCTTCGTCATTGGGTCGAGGATCGACTCCCGGATGTACGCCTCGTCGACGATCACGGTCGAGCCGTCCTCCAGCGACTCCTCGCTCATGTAGAGCCCCTTCCAGGTGGGGCCAACCATCTGCGAGCCGTCCGTCGAATGGCAGGCCAGGCAGACTGCCGCTGCGGCTCGGCCACGCTCGGCGGCGACCAGGTCCACCTCGCCCGCCATCGGCGTCGCGCCCGGCGAGGCCACGGGCGAGGCGTCCTGCGCGGCCGTGGCTGTCCCAGCCGCCGGCGTCGGCGTGCCCTGCCCCTGGGCATGCACCACCAGGAGCATGAACGCCGACATGGAGAAGACCACCAACAACGTCAGCTTCCGTCGCACCATCACTGTCCTTCCTCTCTCCGCCAGAGGTCCCTCACGCCTGGCCATTCTGGATCAGGATTCTGTCGCTTCCGTCACCTCCGCCCACGTCAGCAGCGGGCTCTCCTCCTCGGACGCGAACGGCTCAGCGTCCTCCTTCGTGGCAAAGGCCACCAGGCCGCTCCCCATCGGCGTCGCTTCCCGCTCCCCCCGCACGAAGGTCGCGCTGGCGGCGTCGATCCACTCACGGCTATTCCAGTCGTGAACCCAGGCGTGCTGCCCGTTCAACCCCTCCGCGCGCACCGTCTCCACCATCTCGCCGATGTCGTCGAAGATCCGCGTGGTTCCGTCGGTGGCGACGAGCGCGCCGGCGTAACGCTCGTCCGAAACAATCATGCCGCAACTGTCACAGGTGTCCCGGCCATAACTGATCTCCGGCGGACCGGCGGTCGCGCTCTCCCCGCTGCAGCCGGCAAGCAGGATTGGACCAACGATCACCCCGGCCAGGAAAGTACGGCGGCTACAGCAGACGATCATCGGAAGTCTGTCCGCCGGAAGAGCCAGTAGCCAATCGGCAGCGGGACGATGACCCAGAGCGCGAGCAACAGCAGGAGGAGCCAGGTCAGGCTCGATCCGAAGCGGTCGATGGCAAATGACCCAGCGGGGCCGAGCACCTCAAGCGAGGACTGCAGCAGACTGACTCCTGCCAATTTGTAGACGTCGAGGGGGTTGATCAGGGTCAGGCCGAGCAGCGTGCCAGGCGTCATCTTCATGATCGCGGCACTCCCCATCAGGCCCAGGTCACCCAGCATGACGAACATGAGCCAGAGGGTGAGCGCGATGCCCAGCGCCGCGGCGGTGCGCGGCGTGAAGCTGGAGATGAGGTAGCCGACGCTCAGCATCGCCAGCCCGAGCAGCATCGTCAGAAACACCAGCAGGAGGAAATTGCCCGCGTCGGCCGAACCTCCGCGCACGGCGAGGATCACCCCCGAGCTACCGAGCCCGAACGCGAGCATCAGTATCAGCGATGCCGCCGCCCCGAGATACTTCCCGACGAATACGTCGAGCGGCGCGACCGGCTGCGC
>CAYSXO010000396.1:0-1711 GCA_964434995.1 uncultured Sphaerobacteraceae bacterium | reverse complement strand
TGGTATTCGAGGAAGCGATCCTCGCGCTCGGCGACGATGGCCTGCGCGCCAATCGTCAGCCCGATCAGGGGAACGATCAGGAGCATCAGGTTCATCAGCCCGGCCGATGTCCGGCCGAAGCCTGGCTGCCCCGTCAGCGTCGAGCCGGCGATCGCCACGGTCGCGAAGGCCACGCTGAGCACGAGAAAGAGCGCGGTATAGAGGAGGAACCAGCGGTTACGCAGGCCGGCCCGGACCTCTTTGGCCCCAACCGCGCGCAGGATCAATGTGTCCATATCAGGCGCTCCACATCGAAATCTTCCAGCTCGACGCCGGCAAAGGTGAGCCGCCCGAGCACCTCGGCCTTCTGCTGTGGCTGGACGGCAACCGTCAGCACGCGGCCGTCGCGGGTCGCCTCGACGACGAAGTCGGCGAGCGCCGCGCGCGCCTTCCGAACGTTTCCGTTTCGCAGAAAGAGCACCATGCGCGAGGTTTCTCCCAGGCCGCGCATGAAGTCCGCCGGCGACTTTTCCTCTCGCAACTGCCCCTCTTCCAGAAGGAGGACGCGGTCCGCCAGCGCGAGGATGTCCTCCGGCCGGTGCGAGGAGAAGAGGAGCGTCATCCCCTCCTGCTTCAGCGACTTGAGCAGGTGCAGAAGATCGGCCCGGCCGCGCGCGTCGAGGTTCGCCGTCGGCTCATCCAACAGCAGCAGCGAGGGGGCGCCAATCAAGGCCAGGGCCAGGGCCAGGCGCTGCTTCATCCCCCCTGAGAGGGCGCTGACCGCCTTGCTGCCCTGGTCAGCGATGCCGAGTTGGGCCAGCCGCTGCGCGCCTTCCGTCAATGGCGCGCGCTTCAGCGTGGCCACGTACGCGGTCACCTCGTCGACCGTCATCGGCGCGATCGGCAGGGTCTGCGGCACATAGCCGACATGCCGCCTTGCCTGCTCCCCCTGCCGGGCCGGGTCGAAGTCGCCGATGCGGACCTCGCCGGAAAAGCGCGCCAGCCCCAGGAGACAGCGGAGAATGGTCGTCTTGCCCGCGCCATTCGGTCCCCAGAGCGCGACGCTCTCGCCCGCGCCGACCTCGAAACCGACATCGTCCAGGGCCAGCACCGAGCCGTAGCGTTTGGTCAGATTGCTGACGCGCAGCGCGGTCACGGCATGGGTAACGGTCAGGGATTCGCTCATGCTCCACCCCCTGTTCCTCGCGCGGCGGCCACGGCCGGCAAGCGCGTCATCGACCGGCGCAAGGCCAGGTACCCTGCCAGGGCCAGGCCGCCCATGGCCATCCCTATCGCCGCCAGCCCGAGCCGGTTCTGTTCGCTTTCGGCAGCAAGAGGCGGGAGCGCCGCGTGCGCGGCGGGCGCCATCAGCGGCGCGGGATCGGCCAGCTTTTCCTCCGGACGAACCGAGGGCATCGCTCGCGCCGCAAAATCGACGGCGCTGGCGGCTGGCGTCCAGGTGAAGAATCGCAACAACGGATACTGGTCGGTCAGCGACTCGAAGAGCCGCTGCGAGCGGTAGGGAATATCGCCGATCCCATCGCCATCGGCGTCGTACCCGGCGTAGTCGCTCCAATAGTTGCCGCGCCCGTCCTCGGCCCAGGTGATCTCCTGAAGCTGCCCACGGCCGGTGATGGCGACGTGCTCGGTGTTGTCGATGAAGGTGTTGCCGGTGATCGTGTTGTGCCGAACCGACGGCTGAAAGCCGATCCCGGCGTGGTTGTACGCGAAG
>CAYSXO010000395.1:0-4279 GCA_964434995.1 uncultured Sphaerobacteraceae bacterium | reverse complement strand
CCTCCCACCGTCAGGGCGGCCTGGGAGAGGGCCGGGGTGCGGTCTTTCCTGACCCCTGCCGCGACACTGCCCGGCGCGGCCCCGCCCTGGCAGATCGAGCCGGAATCCCTGATTCGACGAGGGATGCCTCGGTGCCCGGCCCTGCGCCGGCTTCACTACGGGCACGATGCTGGGCGCCAGCAACGCGGCGGCTCACTGAAAGGTGGGCAGGCGCGTTTCGTCCAACCGGGCAACGTCCTGCTGGCGCGTCATCCAGCGGTCAACGGCCTCCGTTAGTTCGGTCATGGTGGAAAACCGCCCCTGCCGCGTTGCGTCGGCATCGAGCAACTCTCCATGGTGCAGGCGCGCCTGCCGATCGAGTACCAGGCGCAGCACCAGGACGACCTGTCGGGCGCCGCCTCGCTCATCATCCTCGCCTGAGCCCGGCATGATCCCGCCTTCCTCTCATTGCCGTACGCTTCCAGACCAGCACCCTGGTCACATGAGCCACACATGTCGTACCAGCGCACTCTGACAGCAGGCTGAAGCGGCGATAGGCGAAAGGCTGAGGTTTCGCTGAGTTCCCGCTGAGGGAGAAAGGCTTTTGGCCATTGGCTGTTGGCTGTTGGCTAATGGCGTGCGGCCAGTAAGGTGATGTGCGGAGCTTCCGACTTCCGACTTCCGTCTCCCGCCTTCCGGCTCTAGACACTGCCAGGATCGCGCCGGATGCGCTCGAAAAGCTCCGTGGTCATGGCTTCCGGCTCGATCTCGAACTCGCGCAGCAGCGCGTGCTCGCAGAGACGGTACTGCCGAAGCGCCTGCGCCCGTTCGCCACGCCGGACATGCGCGCGCATCACCACCCGGTGGGCGTCCTCGCGGCAGGGATCGCAAGCGAGTAGCCGCAGGGCAAGGTCGAGAGCGGTCGAGAAATCCCCCTCGTGGTAGGCCCGGTCAGCAAGCCAGGCAAGCACGCTCAGGAAGCTAGCCCGCAGTCGCTCGCGCTCGATGACCGCGAAGACATCGGCGCCCGTGCAGAGATCGCCCCGGTAAAGCGCCAGGGCACGACGGTAGGCGGCCGCGGCCGCGGCACCATCGCCGGTCGTCGCCAGCCAGTTGCCGCGCGAGATGAGACGGTCGAACCGGGCAATGTCGGTGCTGAAACCGGCTGCCCGATTGAGGTAGTACGACCCGTTCGCGTGGACAACCGCGGCCGCTTCGCGGTCGTCCACGCGCAGCCGGCGATGGAGGCTGTAGACGAGACTGTTCAGGGAAACGGTCGATTGCGCCATGTCCTGATCCGGCCAGAGCAGCTCCAGCAAGGACTCCCGCGGCACCCCCGCGTCGAGATGGAGGGCCAGAGCGGAAAGGAGGGCCATTGCCTTGCCGGCCACCAGAAAGTCCACTGGCCGATCGTCATGGAGGAGCCGAAAGCTGCCAAGCAGGCAGACGAGCGTCTGATCGCGAATGTCCGGAGCGGCGGGCGGTGCGGTACTCGTGTCCAGAACTTCCATCACCATGACGCGTCCCCTGGTTTGCATGACGGCTTGCGAGGGAAGCAGCAATCGTGACGAACCGCGAAAGCCTCGCGGCGGCGGCTGTGTCTTCCGGCTGGGGGTCTCCCGGCTCGGGCCGCGCCAGCGCCGGAAGCGGCTCACCACTGACGCCAACGCACAAGCGCCGTGCAGTCATGTATCTCCTGGTTCTTTATAGAAGATTACTCCTATTCATGCTTACGCTTCATCCGTATGAACTACGTATTTTGCTCCCTGCAATCGCTGATCCAGGAAGATCGGGAGCTGAATTCATGTCGGCATCATCCCGCGGTGAACTCCAAAGGGACATCCGGAGAGTTCCCTATTCCGCGCAGGGGCTATCGTCAACCATTGTCGATTCCTGGCTGAACCGGGGTGCGTGCGACGGCGTCTGGCGGCCGGCCAATTCGCTTCGGGCGCGGTTCGCGGTCCTCTCACGAGACCCGGATGAACGTATGAAGCCGGTCCAGGGCACGGCTGCCAATTGCCCGGCGATCGAGGGGAAACAGCATGGACAGGGGTTCTTTGACGCGGCGGGCACAAAGTCGACGCGACGGACATCTTGAAGCGCACTCCATTTCCGGGCTGGTTGCCGGTCAGGCTTTCCCTTGCCGCGGCTCGGCCCATCAGCCGGACACGTGCACCACCGCGAGCGGCACGCCAGCATTGCTCATGGCGTAGCCGCAATGACACCGTGAGCAATAGTGTCATGGCAGCACGATGGAAGGTCACCGGTCCAGGCTCAGCGTGCCGGGAAGCAGTAGTGCAGCTCCGGGAAGGCATGGCGGAGGGCAACGGCGTCTGGCTGCACCTCAGCGGGCGAGCGGCGCTCATGCAGAACATCGGCGATCAGATCGGCGATGCGCGCCATTTCCGGCCCCTTCATGCCCCAGCGCGTCACTTCCGTGGTTCCGATGCGCAAGCCGCTCGGCCGGTCCCAGTCCTCCGGGCGATCGGCCGGAATGAGATTCTTGTTCGTAATGATGTTCGCCTCGGCCAGGCGGAAGGCCGCTGCCTCGCCGCCACCGAAGACGCGCACGTCGGCGATGGCCTGATGGGTTTGGGTGAAGCCCTTGTGCGCCGCGAGCATCGGCACGCCGCGCTCGTGTAGTGCGGCCGCCAGCGCCTGGGCGTTGGCCACGATCTGGGCCATGTATTCCCGGCCAAAGGCGAGCATTTCCGCTGCTGCCGCCGCCAGCGCCGCAACTCGGTTCACCTGATGGGTCGCCGCGAGCGTGGGGAAGATGGCGTCGGTCAGTGGAACGGTCAGCCCCGGATCGTTCCAGACGATCACGCCGCTCTGCGGCCCGGAGAAGGTCTTGCCGGCTGAGCCGGTCAGGACCGCTGCCCCTTCGGCCAGCGGATTCTGAAACTGGCCGCCGGCGATCAGGCCGAGCTGGTGCGCGCCATCGAAGAAGATGCGGCCACCCCACTCGCCAGCAATCTCGGCCATTTCGGCCACTGGGAACGGAAAGAGCGTCATCGACGCGCCGAGCGCGACCAGCACTGGCCGCACCGCGCGGCCGGCCGCCGCAAAAGCATCGAGATCGACGGCCAGCTCAACGGGGTTCATGGGAACATCATGAATACGCAACCCGCGAACGCCCGCGGGGCCATCGCCGCGATTGCTGGAATGGCCGCCGAGCGGTTGGGGCACGCTCATGATGGCATCGCCCGGCCGCGCCATCGCGGTATAGACGGCCATGTTGCCGATCATGCTGGCAACCAGCCGGTGATCCGCGTAGCGCGTGCCGAAAACGCGCTTGAGCAACTCGACACAGAGGGCCTCGATCTCGTCGATATGGCGCGTACCGGCAAACCAGCGATTCGCGGGTCCGATGTGCCCCTCGGCAGCGCGCTGCCCCACCTCCGCCGAGAGAAGCTGGCGCACGACCGGGCTCATCGGCGCCTCGGGCGCCAGCAGATTGAGGCAATCATTGCCACGCCAGGCCGAATTGCGCGCCACCGCGTCGACGACCGCCTGCTGCATGCCGGCCGGGCTGCCGGCACGGTCGAGCAGATCGCATGCCCACTGGAGAGTCGCTGGGTCGTGAATCTCGACGCGCGTCTCAGGCGTGGTTGCCGCGCTCGTCATGGCCATGGTCCTCCAAGTCCTCGTCTGGGAATGCCTGCTCGAGCAGCTCCCCCAGACCGCGCCAATGCTCCTCGACACGGCTGGCGGCGGCATTGGCGTCGCGCCGCTCCACGGCCAGCATGATCTCTTCATGCTGATGCACGAAGGGCACGCCCGGCAGCGTGCCGCGGTGAACCAGGGCCAGCCGGCGCAGGCGAGGCTGGTGCCGGTCGAGCGCGCGCCGCAGCGCCTCGTTGTCCGCCACGCGAACCACGAGATCGAAGAATCGCTCATCGGCGGCAAGCACGCCTGTCTCATCCCCAGCAAGACTCGCGTTCCGCAGATCATCGGCGGCGGCGTACAAGCCCGCCAGATCGCCAGCGGTCAGGCGCGGTACTGCCAACCGGATCGCCAGTGCGTGCAGCACGGCTACGATGGGGGCCACGTCTCGCGCGTCGCGAATGTCCAGAGGGGAAATCCGCGTCAGGGATCCGGGAAAGGTCTGCACCAGCCATTCGTCTTCGAGGCGTTGCAGCGCCTCGCGCACGGGGGTTCGGCTGACACCAAGCTCGGAGGCCAATTCCTCGTCACGCACGCGCGCGCCGGGCGCGAGATCCCCGGCAACGATCGCCTCGAGCAAGGTGACGTAGACCCGCTCTCGCAGCGATCGACGTGGCAGTTGCTTGAGCGACGG
>CAYSXO010000394.1:677-4283 GCA_964434995.1 uncultured Sphaerobacteraceae bacterium | reverse complement strand
GACCAGGCCCTCTCGCCCTCCCGTGATGCCAGCTTGTCAAGGTGCCCCCCGGTGCCTGAGGACGCACTCCTCTGTCGCCGGCTTGCCGCCAGCTTCCAGGGCCGCCCATCCTCGCTCCGAGGGGATCGCGCTCCAAAAGCGCCCGCCGAGTTTACCCCGTCCCTCATCGCCTGTCAAGGCGGCCGAAGGAGGTCTGCGGCTGGCCGTTTTTACGCCCCCTCTGGGAAAGCGCGTTGCCGGCCAAGCGCATCTCGGCAACCGTTCCATTCTGCCACAAAACCCATAACGTGTCAAGTGGCCCGCCGCAGGCAGTTCCCCGCTTGCCGCGCCCGCTCGCCATCGACCGTTCGCGAGCAGGGTGCGAACTTTACCTCGCCTCACCCTCTATGTCAACTGTCCGGACATCCGCGTGAAGACGCCAGGATTCCACGAGCGGAACGGCTGGCCGAGACTCAGGAACCCATCCCATCTTCAGCGCTCCAGCTCTCACTGCTGCGCCTCGTTTTCACGCTGGCCGACTGGTCGGGCGGGGCGCCGCCTCGCGCGATACAATGCCCGCGAGCTTGGGAATTCAGCATCACTTTCATGACCGGTTGCCGCATCGCCCTGTGCCACGCACCGCCCGGAGGTTCGCGAACGTGACAGAGTACGCGCCCGACATGGGGACGTAGTGTTCCGGTGAGAGCGTGGGGGGATAGGTCGAAACGAGAAACACGACCGCCGCGCTCGCCGCCAGGGCAATCACCGATCCCAGCGGCCTGGGCTGAACGGCGCGCAGGGCGAAGTACAGGCAGATCCCGAGGATTGCGGTGGCGGCAGCATTGGCCAGATAGAGCGATTGCCAAGCCGTAGCCGTCGGCACGACCGCGAGCAGCAGCGTGGACAGGAACCCGTACGGCGATGGCATGTCCCCACAGGAGCCAGCCGCCCTGGCGCACGACTTCCGCCGGTCCCACGGCAACGCCCCAGTGATAAGAGGCGCCATCGTCGCCAAGGCGATCGGTGGTGAACAGTCCATCGGTGCGAATCGCCAGCAGCGCCAGCAAGGCGATCGCGGCGACATCAAGCGCATACCGCGCTCGCAAGCGCCGGGCACGCGCCTCGCGCCGCTCCTCAAGCTCCGACCAGCAGCAGGCAGCCAGCGAGATCGCGCCGGCCAGCACAAACGGCCAGGACGGTGGGTTCGCCGTGAGCATTGGCTCCCAGGCGAACAACTCGACGACGATCGCCCAGGCGATGAATCCCGTGAAAAACCAGGCCAGGATTCGGGTCCAGGAGATCTGCACACGCCGAAACACGACCACCGCGCGGGCCACGGTCTGCACCCGCGCGATCCCAAGCGCGATTACGCTGAGGAGTGGGCCAGCCGTCATCACGGCTGCAATGGCTGACGCGGCGATGAGGGCCATGCCCGCGGCTTTGGCTCGTTTGCGGTCAGGACGTTGAACCAGGAGGCCGATCACCGCCAATATGGGAAAAGAGCGTGCCGAGCGCCAGATAGGGAACCCAGACGCCCGCGCGAGGCACGAACGACGCTAACGCGGGCGCAACGAGGACGCTCAGGGCCATGGAGACGACCGCCGCGCCGGCGACCCACAGTGGGGGCAGCGCGGCGATCAGACCTCGCCGCCGCCCCGTGGCGGGCGTGCCCCACGCACATTCGGCCCTATCTCCGGCCAGGTCCTCGTTCACTCGCTCACGAGCGCCATGGCTGCATCAAAGCATGAATGAAGCGCCGGGATACTATCCCGCCATCGCTCGCCGACTCCATGGGTTCAGGCTCGCCAAACGTGACGCGAATCTATCACCAGGACCGCGCGGCCCTTATCAATTGCCGCGCCGCGAAGCGTCACCATCGCCCATGCCTCAATGCATTGGGTCCCAGAACTGTATGTTGAAAAGGGCCCAACGAGGAGTCTCTCGTGGGCGAGCCACCGGGGTGCCGCGACTTGGTATGCTGTGCGGCCACGGCCGCGGTGATCAGGCGGGGTGTGCCAATGGCGACGTTCGTGATCGTGCACGGGGCGTTCGGCGGTGGCTGGGAATGGCGCGAGGTGGCGGCTCACTTGCGGGCCCGCGGCCACGAGGTCTTCACGCCGTCGCTCACCGGCCATGCCGAACGCGTGCACCTCGCCACCCCGGAGACGGGTCTGGAGACGCACATCCAGGACATCCTCAACGTGCTGACGTACGAAGACCTGCACGAGGTCGTCTTGACGGGACAGAGCTACGGGGGCATGGTCATTACCGGCGTCGCCGACCGCGTGCCGGAGCGGCTGCGGCACCTGGTCTACCTCAATGCCCTCGTTCCACAGGACGGGCAATCGGCCTTCGACCTGCTCCTACCCGAAATGCGGCGGCGCTTTGCGGAGTCTGCCGTGGCAGCCGGCGACGGCTGGCGCGTCCCGGCTCCGCCGTTCGAGGACGACCCCCGCATCGCGGCCTTTGCGCGTGGGCGCTACGTCGCCGAACCGCTGCGCGCGTTTGCCGAGCCGATCCGGCTTGGCCGCCTCGCTGGCCGGTTGCGGCGGACCTACATCTGGTGCACCGAGGATCAAGCGGGGCTGACCGGTGTGGCGCAGGTGATGCGACCGTTCGCCGAGCACGCCCGGGGTGACCCCGCTTGGCGCTTCCATCAGATGGCCGCGATCCCCGACGCCTACATCGAGGTGCCGCAGACAGTGGCCGAGCTCTTCGACGAGGCCGCCCAGACCGGAGAAGCGGAAGCTGACGTGCCACAGGAGTTCCCCGATGCTCGGCCCCGCAAGAACGCGCCGCCTCCGTGAGCCGATCGCCGTCTCGCTCGAGGCCCTCGTTCCCGGGGACCACTTCTCCCGGCGCCTGGAGACGAAACGTGACCTGAGCTTCGTCCGTGACTTGACGCGCCAGCCTTATGCCGAGCGCGGCCGGCCCAGCATCGACCCCGTGGTCTTCATCAAGCTGCAGTTGGTCATGGTCTTCGAGGGCATCCGCTCCGAGCGGCAGCTCATCGCGACGGCCAGCCTCAACCTGGCCCACCGCTGGCGCCTCGGTTACGCGCTGGACGAACCCCTCCCCGACCACTCCAGCTTGACCCGTATCCGCCAGCGCTTGGGCATCGCGATCTTCGAGCGGTTCTTCGAGCAGATCGTCACCTCTGCCAGGAGGCGGGACTCGTCTGGGGCAAGGAGCTCTATTTCGACGGCGCCAAGATCGAGGCCAACGCCAACTTCGACTCGCTCGTCCCACGCTTCTTCTACGAGGCGAAATGCCACCTCGGCGACCTGTTCACCGAGGAGATGCCAACGGACGACCCTCCTGCTGCATCTGATCTGCCCGCGGGGATCGTGCCACTGCCGTTCGAGCCGGACGTCGCTGGACCATCGCCGGCCGATGAGCGTCCCTGGCGACTCTTGGATGAGCGGCGCCTGGATCCCCACTGGCCATCCGATCGGGACTACGACCGGATGAGCGAGTGGCGGGTGAGCACGACCGACCCGGACGCCACCCCAATGCGCACCGGTGCCCGCACCACCCTCGGCTACCACGACCATTACATCGTCGATTGCGGCAAGCGGCGCATCATCCTCGCCGCCCGCCATTACCTCGCCGGCCGCTCCGACTGTG
>CAYSXO010000394.1:0-667 GCA_964434995.1 uncultured Sphaerobacteraceae bacterium | reverse complement strand
TCATCCTCGCCGCTTTCGTCACGCCGGCCGACGTCACCGATAACGTGCCGATGCGCGACTTGCTCTGGCAGGTCTGCTTTCGGCGGAAGATCTGGCCCCTCCACGTCACCGGCGATGCCAAGTACGGCACGACGGAGAACATCGTGGCCATCGAAGACGCGGGCATCCGTGCCTACATCCCCTTGCCCGCCTTCGACCACCGGAGCGTCTTTTACGGCCGGGACAAATTCACTTACGATCCTGAGCGGGATGCGTACCGGTGTCCCGAAGGTCAGCCGCTGCCGCGGTATCGGGCCAAGTACACTGAAGAGGTCATCGTCTACCGCGCCGATGCGGCCACCTGCAACGCCTGCCCGGTCAAGGCCGCCTGTACTGATGGCGCCCATGGCCGCACCATCCAGCGCTCGGATTACGCCGCGTACCTGGAGAAGGTGCGGAGCTACCACGCCACCGAAGCCTATAAGAAGGCGATGCGCAAGCGGAAGGTGTGGGTTGAGCCCCTCTTTGCCGAGGCCAAGATGTGGCACGGTCTGCGTCGGCTCCAGTGGCGAGGGCTGGAAAACGCGAACATCCACGGGTTGTTGATTGCGGCGGGGCAGAACCTGAAACGTTTCGTGGCCGCGACGGGCTGGGGACGGCGCCATACTCCGTGCGGGAGCCTCATGGC
>CAYSXO010000393.1:0-4325 GCA_964434995.1 uncultured Sphaerobacteraceae bacterium | reverse complement strand
GTCCGCGATCAGGTTGAACGTGACGACCAGCACAGCGGTCATGACCAGGACGCCCATCAGCACCGGGTAATCGCGCAGGTTGGCCGACTCGATGAACAGGCGTCCCATCCCGGAGATGGCGAAGACCGACTCGACGATGACAGCCCCGATGAAGAGGTCCGGCAACTCCAGCGCGAGGACGGTGACGATCGGGATGGCGGCATTCTTGAGCGCATGCACCAGCACCACGATCCGCTCGCCGAGCCCTTTCGCCTGCGCGGTGCGCACGTAGTCCTGCCCGATGACGTCGAGCATCGCTGCCCGCACATAGCGAGTCAGGCTGGCGGTCGACGTCAGGGCCAGGACAGTCACGGGCATGATCAGGTGCTTCGCGCGGTCGGCTACGGCGGCCATGCCGCTGTAGTCGGCGCGCGGATCGGACAGCCCGACCGACGGGAGCCAGCCGAGGGTGAAGCTGAAGACGAACATGAGCATCAGGGCAAACCAGAAGCTCGGGATGGCGATGCCGAGAAACGAGACGCTGGTGGTCAGATAGTCAAAGAAGGTGTAGCGCCGCAGCGCGGAAAGAATGCCAATCGGGAAGGCGAGCAGCAGCGTGACCAGGAACGAGAGGCTCATCACCAGCAGGGTGGTTGGCAGCCGCTCCAGAATCATCGTCGTCACCGGCAACCCGGTGTTGAACGACGTTCCCCAGTCGCCACGGAGAAGGTCGCGGCCCCAGTTCAGGTACTGCACGTACATCGGGTCGTCGAGGCCATACTTGTTGCGCAGCCGCTGCAAGTCCTCTGCCGTCACCCGCGCGGAGCGGCCACTGGCGTCGCCGGCCGCCAGCGGCCCGCCCGGCGTCATCTGGAGCATCACAAAGATGATGGCGCTGATGGCGATCAGCAATGGCACGGCCTGCAACGCGCGCCGGACCAGGTATCGGCTCACAGCGTTACTCCGAGGGTGTCAGGGTGACCGGGTGTCAGGGTGTCAGGGAGCACGGGTGATCCGCTCCTGAGCTCCTGACACCCCGACGCCTCGTCACCCCTCGTCCACGTACCAGCCAGCCGAACTCGGCCACATCCCTTCCCAGTACCCGATATCGACGCCCTGCAGGCGCTCGTTCCAGGTCCAGCCCCAGGCGGAGCTGTAGAGGGGAATTGAGGGCCGGTCGGCGGCAAACTGCTCGGCCGCGCGCGTGTACGCGTCGCCGCGAACCGCTTGATCGAGCGTCGACGAGCCCTCCGCAACGGCCTCGTCAAATGCTTCGCTCTGGTAGCGCACCCGGTTGAATCCGAAGGGGACGTCCTCAGTCGGGATCTGGCCGCTGGTAAAGTCGGTCGCCCACTGGGCCGGATCGACGAAGTAGCCGGCGCGGCTCATCAGAATGTCGAAATCGCCGCGCATGTAGATGCCGCCCTCTTCCCAGCTTCCGAAGATCGTGTTGGAGGGCACGTTTTCGATCGTCAGCTCAATGCCGATGTCCTTCATGTTCTGCTGCACCACCTGCTGATACAGCTCGCGCGTCTGGTCACCGGCGATCGTCTGGTAGCGCAGGCTGGCGCGCACGCCGTCCTTCTCGCGGATGCCGTCCTCGCCCGGCGCCCAGCCAGCGTCATCCAGCACAGACTTCGCCAGTTCCGGATCGTAGGCGGCGGCGGGGATATCGACGGCGGCCCAGCCAGCGTAGATGAACGAGCCGACCTGATACCCGAACCCGCCCAGCACCTCGTCGATGATCGTCTGGCGGTCGATGCCATGGTCCATCGCCTCGCGGATGGCAGGGTCGCCCAGAACGGGATGCGGCTTGCTCGGGTCACCCTGATCCGACTGATTGAGCCAGAGCCATTCGACGTGCGAAGGCCCCTCTTGCAGCGCGACGACAATGCCGTCGCCTGCCTCCTGCGCCGCCGTCAACATCGGCAGATCGCCAGTGGTGATGAAGTAAACGGTGTCGAACTCGCCGGCAATGAACGACGCGATAGCCGATTCCTTCTCCGGCGTGATCCGGATCGTCACCCCATCGAGGTACGGCTTGCCCTCTTCGCGGTAGTTTTCATTGCGAACCAGCGTAATCTCGTCGCCGGTCTTCCAGTCGGTGAAGACAAAAGGACCAGTGCCGAGCGGCAGGCGAGCCACCGGATGCTCCTGCGTCACCGCGCTCGACTCGAACATGTGCTTCGGTTGCACCGGCCCTTCGGAGTCCCAGAGGGTCAGGTAAGCCGGGTTGATGTCAGTCATCCTGACTTCGACCGTCAGAGGATCGATGGCCGTAACCGACTCGATCAACTCGTAGGCGGTGCCGAGCACCGTCGTGCTTTCCGGATTCTTGTAGATCTCATAGGAAAAGACCACGTCATCGGCGGTGAATGGCTCACCGTCTGACCAGGTGACGCCATCCCGCAGTTTGTACGTGATGGTCAGGAAGTCCTCCGAGATGCCGCCATTCTCCAGTGTTGGCGCCTCCGCCGCCAGCACCGGAATGGCGTTCCCCTGGGCATCCGGAGCGAAGAGCGGCTCGACCGCCAGCGTGGAGAGGAACGATCCCGACTGCACGTTGAAGTAGGGGTTCATCTGCCCCGGTTCCTGAATCAGGGCAATCACTGCCGTTCCGCCTGGCGCCGGCTCGCCGGCGTCCTGCGCGGCAACGCCACGATTGGCGCCAAACCCAGGCAGGGTGGCCATCACCGACGCGGCCGCCGACCCGGCAACAAACCGGCGCCGGTCGAGTTGGCGGCTCAGGATCGCCGGCCGGCTCTTCCTGCCTCGAGACGTCAACGTATCCGGGACCATCATCGCTCCTCCTGCCATAAACGCACCGATCGACATGAGAACTTCAGACGCGAACTTCGGGCTCTCCTCCCCGGGAGAATGCGTATCGCTGGTAGGGATGCGCGTCGGGTGGCCCGACAGCAACCCACATCTGGCCGTTGGCTGGTTCGGCGATCACCGAGGCAAAGGTCATGATGTCGCTTGAGGGATCGTCGCCTGGCTGCCGGCAGAGCGTATCGGGGTAGCAGGCGCGGTCACGCAGAATCTCCTGCATGACGGGCGCATCGAGCCTGCCCCGCCGCTCCTTCAACAACTCGCGCATTCGGTCCAGGCGAACGCGCGAGTTGGCTACCTGCTTCGTGGGCGAGCGCTCTTCGTCAGCCAGCTCTGCGGCGACGTAGTGGTTCGCGTGCGCCAGCAGGCCGTCAACGGGATCGAGCCGGGCATCGCGGGTCGGCGTGGTTTCGAGGTCGGCGGCGCTGTGCCGATCCGCCATGATCAGATTGCGCGACGACGCGCGGGGAATGGCGCGGATGGCGACGATGGCGTCATCGACAGTCTCATGGGTGAGAGCCAGGCGCGAGAAGAGGTAACGTGGAAAGCCGACGCGCCAGCCATCGCACGTCAGGTAGTTCGCGAAGACCCCCAACCCTCGGTCATTGATCCCGATGTAGGAGACCTGGCCGGCCGGGGTCAACATCAGCACGCTCGGCAGATCGTCCGAGACGATCTCGACGATCACGCCAATCTCGCCGTAGAACGCGGGCAGATCGGCATTCTGGCCGACCAACGGCGAGCCGTTGCCCGTCGCCTCCGCCAGGACGGCAAAGGTGGTGCACTCATCGCCGGTTTCGCCCACGGCATAGAGACCGGGAGTGGCCGCCAACTCGGCGCGGAGCTGCAACAGGTACGCGTCTTCCAGTGAGATCCCGGCGCCTTCGGCCACGCCCTGCACTTCTTCGTCCAGAAAGGGCGCGAATCGCTGCACGAAGGGCCGGTACCGCAGAGCGGCCGCCACTGCCTCGTCTGGCGACACGCCCGACCGCGCGCGCAGGCGCTGCAATGCCAGGTCGCGGTGCAGGCGGATCAAATCGGCAGTGGCCTCGCCAAACTGGCGGCCGATCTGCCGATGCGAACCGGCAAATCGGTACGACGGGAAGGTGCGCTCCGCAACCGTGGTCATGTCGCTCCGCGATCGGTGACAAACGTCCGAACGAGCCAGGGTCTACTGCCTCCAGGGATTCAGGATGCTTGCCACCCTATCATGCATACGATTGTCTGTCAATGTATACAATAGGGGCCAATAGCCACGAGGCGCGTGGCGTTGTAGATTGCTTCGCCAGCGGACGACACCACATTGGGGTAGATCATGACGGCCAGCGGCGATGACCGCCTGCATCGCATTCAGGAGCTTCGGGCCAAGCATTCGCGCCACGGCGCGACCGCCGACATCGCGTACTGGACGATCCGGGACGCCATTCGCAGCGGCGTGATCCAGACCGGTGACCGCCTCATCGAGCTCGAGCTGGCTGCCGCGCTCGACATGAGCCGCACCCCGGTGCGCGATG
>CAYSXO010000392.1:0-4382 GCA_964434995.1 uncultured Sphaerobacteraceae bacterium | reverse complement strand
GGCTGGTATGCCGTAGCCAAAAAGGACGACGTCGACAAGCGTTTGGCGGTCCGTGGCGTACTGCAACGCCCTCCTGGCATGCACGTCGTTGAGTGGCGCGCTCCGGGTATCGAGAGCGATGTAGCGCGTGTAGGTCGAGGGGAACTGATAGATTTTCAGGTTCGGGTCGAGCGAGAGCTCCTCCAGGCGGCTGTATGGCGCGTCCATCAACCCCTGAATCTCGCCGCCCTGGATCTGCAAAATGCGCGCATTGTCATCAGGGATGAGCAGAACCTCGACCCCGTCCAGAAACGGCAGCCCCTCCTCCCAGTAGTTGGCATTCTTGACCAGGCTCAACGCCTCGCCCCGGCGGAACTCCTGCAGGGCGAATGGGCCGGTGCCCATGCATTCGGTCGCCAGGCGCTCCTCATTCCCTTCGGCAAAGGCGCGGGAGATGACGGACATGTTGAACATCGCCACGTCGGAGAGGAAAGGCGCCCAGGGCTGCGCCAGCACCACTTCGATGGTGCTTTCGTCCGGCGTGGTGATTCCCTGCACCTGTCCGTCAGCGTCCCGTTGCAGCGCCGTGAGGGTAAAGGTCCACTGCTGGTTCGGATCGTTGGCGGCGCGGACCCAGGAGTAGAGGACGTCGTCCGACGTCATTGGGGAGCCATCGGAGAAGAGGACGTTCGGGCGCAGGTGGAAGGTGTAGGTCAGCCCATCCTCGGAGACGTCCCAACTTTCGGCCAGGCTGGGAACCAGGGAGACGCCATCGGGGCCAACCCGGACGAGCTGGTCGTAGATGCTCATGAAGTACCAGATGCTGGAGTTCAGGGCCGTGCTGATGGGGTCGAGTGTGTCGCTATCTTCCGAGCGGCCGAAGCGGAAGACGCCGCCGGAAACGGCGTTGGCCAGATCTTCCTCGACCGTGGCAATTGGCGTGCCGCCAACGGTAACGGTGACAGGGTTCGCGGACTGATCCTGAGCGCCGGCGCGATAGGTGCGGAACATCGTGTCAGCGGTGGTGAACGAGAGGCCGAGCGCGAGGGCGCGGGACAGGAATGAGCGGCGGTCGATGCGTCCCTCGTGGATGTGCAGCGCGAGCGACGACAACTGAGCAGAGCGCGAATCCATCGGGTCCCTCCTGTATGCGTGGTGCTACGAATGCCGGAACCACCCTCCTGAAGCGAGCAGGATCGATGCCAACTTCGGGGAAAGCGCCCCCGGAGCGATGGACTGTGATGTGGGGGGAATAGTCGCTTCTTCCGCGCGAGATGTCAATTGGCGGTGCAGGGAGATGTTTGTGCAACGGAGGATGCACGATTGCACGGCCGCGGCGTCAGGCTTTCGTGGCGGCGGCGATCTCGACGCTGATGACCGAGAATTCCATTGCGTTTAGGAAGCACGAAGGTCTGTAAGAGGATGGGTTGATGCTCGAGCGATCACCGGAAATCCGCAACGTCCAGCCTCGTGTAAGCCGCCGCGCCCTCCTTCGCGCCGCTGGAGTTGGCGCGGCCGCCTCGGTCATGCCTGCCTGGTTGCCGGGCGCGGCGCGGGCCGCGCGGGCCTCTACTCCGGTTCCTGGCCCCACCGACGCCGCCTGGTACGACCTGGCAAACCGTCTGCGCGGCCGCCTGCTGCGCCCCGGCGATCCGATGTATGCGGCGGCAACCGTCATCAATGCCACGCGCTACGCGGCCACCCGCCCGGCTGGCATCGCCGTTTGCACCGCCCCGGAGGACGCATCCGCCTGCATCACCTGGGCACGGGAGGCAGGCGTGCCTTTTGCCGTTCGTTCGGGCGGTCATTCGTACGCCGGATTCTCCAACTCCGAGGGACTGGTCATCGACGTCAAGGGAATGCGCGATGTGTCGGTCGATCCGGCCACCGGGACGGCGACCGTCGCCGCCGGGGCCAACAACGCCGATGTGGGCGAGGCGCTGACGCCCTATGGCGTCTACTTTCCGGGTGGGCGCTGCCCCTCGGTCGGCGTGTCCGGCCTGACCCTTGGCGGCGGGTGGGGATTCAGTTGCCGGCACCTCGGCATGACTTGCGACAGCCTCGTCTCAACCGACCTGGTCACGGCCAGCGGCGAGATCGTCACCGCGTCGGAGACGGAGAACCCCGATCTCTTCTGGGCGGTGCGAGGCGCTGGCGGTGGGAACTTCGGCGTCCATACCTCCTTCACCTTTCGAGTCGTGGCGGCCGGGAGCGTGACGGTCTATGCCCTCTCCTGGTCGGGTGGTGACACGGCCCGGCTGGTCGACGCCATCAGCCGGGTCCAGGTCGGCGCGCCCGGCGAGCTTGGCCCGCGGGTGGCGGTGCGCTCCCAGTCGCGGATGCCGCTGACGCATCCCGCGCCACTGAACGTCGATCTGATTGGGCTCTACTGGGGACCGCGCGCGGAGGCGGAAGAGTTGCTGGCCCCGATTGAACGGGTGCAAGCGGCGGAGACGACGTCGATCCAGGAGATGCCGTTTCCGGCGGCCCGCGCATTCCTCGCCGCCGAGACCCCGACAGGGACCTATGGCATCAAGACTGGGTTCGTCTCTGGCCCGCTTGCCAGCGATGGCATCGAGACCATGTTGTCGTGGGTGGAGCAGATGCCCGGCTTCCCTTCACGCTCGCAGGAGAGCACGGCGGGCCTTTATTGCTGGGGCGGGAAAGTCAACGACCTCGCGCCGGACGCGACCGCGTTCGTCCATCGCCAGGCCGATCTCCTCTTCAAGTGCGAGGCGCTCTGGGAACCGCAGGACGACCCGGATCTGATAGTCCGCAATCTCGATTGGCTGGAGGGGTATCATGCGGCCATGCAGCCGTATCTCTCCGGTGGGGCCTATCAGAACTTCACCGACCGGAGCCAGGAGGACTGGCAGCACGCCTACTACGGTCAGAATTTTGACAGGCTCGTCGAAGTCAAGCGCACCTGGGACCCGGACAACCTCTTCCGATTCGGGCAGAGCATTCCAGTGGCGGGCTGATCGCGGCGCTGCCGCCGTCGCCATGACCATTGGCCGTCTTGTCGCCAGAGACTGTCGGCGGCTCCATCCGTCCGGGGTGGAGCCGCCGAGGCAGGATCGTGAGAACGCGCCTACGGCGTGGCGTCGCTCAGGGAGCGGACGTTTACCGCGCGGCGGCGGGTTGCATCCCGGGGATCAGGTTCCTCATCGAAGCTGACGTGCTGACCTACGATCAGTTGCTCAAAGTCGTTTCCGGTCACCGCCGAGCGATGAAAAAAGAGGTCACCATTCGCTGGCGCCCCATCGGGGGCAATGAAGCCAAAACCTTTGTCACGCAGACTTGCAATGGTCCCAGTGGCCATGATCGCTGTTCCTTTTCGTTCGCGCGGACGTGGGCCCGCGTTGACCGGTACATCGGCGATGTGCCAGGTCGGGTTCCGGTGGATCACCTCCGCCGGGCGTCAATTGCTGCATCGTGCAAGGGATTTCTGGCAGCCTGACAGCATGAGCCACGGAACTCTAGCAGCAGTCATAGTCACCATGCAATAGTCGATCTGTTATAGTTCCAGCGTTCGAATTTTGGAGGTTCCATCAATGAGAACGATTCGCGAGCTGCGGCTGCAGCGGGGCTGGACGCAGTTTCAGCTGGCGCTTGCCGTAGGCGTGCAGCCACAGACGATCTATCTCTGGGAGAGTGGGCGACGACAACCGCAGGTGTCCCAGATGCGGAAGCTGGGGCAGGTATTCGACCTCTGCTCAGACGAGATCGATCTCGAACGTGGTTCGCGCGGTCAGTCTCGCATGAACCGGCGCCTCGGAGAGTCGACTCCTGGCCGCGATCAGGACGGGCGGCCAGTGATCCGGCGCGCGGATGAACCGGCGGGTCCACATCCCTCGTCATAGCGGCTTTCTGCTGGGCGAAGGGCACGGCAAACTTTTCGGATGCTGCGCTTGGGATTCGATTTGTGGCCACGAGTATTTGACATAATGATCCAACGAGATCGGAAGGATGATGGACGCATGACACTGGCGCCAGTCAGTAAGGGAGCAACTCAGACGCGACGCGGAGCATTGCTTGCCCCGGACCCGTGGGACACAACGGACCGCTACATACGCGTTGGCATCAGCCACGCCACGGGTGATCCGACGCGCCACCGATCGTTCGAGATACGCGCCACGTTTGATTCGGCGGCCAGGGGATGGATCGCCTATTCTGGTGAGCAGAACCTCAATGATCAGCGCGGGGTGTGGCAGCTCGTGAGGTGCGAAGCTGGCCAAGCTTCGGTCTTTCCGACTGCCGCGGCCTGTCTCGGCGGCGCCGTGAGCGTCATCGTCGCCGAAGTCGATCGCGACGCGAAAGATGTGTGACTTTCTCATGTGGGGCGCCCAGACGCCAGAGCCGCGCGATGCCGATCCACGTAAGGAGACGCCATGCGCAGAATC
>CAYSXO010000391.1:0-4428 GCA_964434995.1 uncultured Sphaerobacteraceae bacterium | reverse complement strand
GTCGAGGTCGGAGGTGTCCCCTTCCGGGAACTGGTTCCCGACAAAGTTGCCGATGGTCATCATGCCGCATTCTTTGTCCACGAAGGCGGCAGCGGCCTCTTGCCACGTTCGCCCGTTGGGGTTCTCCAGGTGGAACGGCAGAAGCGCCTCCCACTCCGTGAAGACACTCTTCACACGGTCGTCGGTCCAGCTCTCCGTTCCCGCCATCAGGTCCATGTGGAACTGGTAGCCGTTCAGGCGGAAGTTCAGCTGATCGAACGTGCCCATGGCCGGCCACCGGCCGTCGTTGCCAAGCGCGAACGGGACAATGCCCGCGTCCTGCATGTTTGACGCGAGGCTCATAAGGTCTTCCATCGTAGTCGGCGGCGTCCAACCGTTTTCCTCGAACAGGCTGGGGCGGTAGTGGATACCCCAACAGTAGTAGGTGATCGGAACGAAGTAGAGCTGGCCATCTTGCCCGGTCGAGGCGAGTTTGAAGCCTTCGGATAGGGTGTCGTTTAGGCCCGCCTCCCAGACGTCGTCGATGGGGCCGAGCAGACCTTGTGCGGCGAAGAACTGCATCCGATAGCCCGCGAACCAGGGGATTACATCGTCCGGATTCTGCAGATAGGTGGTGATGTTTTCCTGGAACGTGTTGTGGTCGACCTCGTTGAGCGCGATCGTGACGTTCTCATTCGGGAATGCGTCAACAAGGGCCCGCAACCCCTCCCTGGCGAGTTCGTCCGAGTAGTTCGAGCCGACCGTCAGCTCGCCGGAGGCGGTTCCCATCTCGAGCTGGGCGCTTGCTCGCCCGCCAGGCAGGCCGAGGCCGAGCGCCGCGGCGCCAGCCGCGCCCTTCAACAGGCTCCGGCGGCTCAGTGAAAAACCGAACTGGGATGGTCGAGGAGATAGACGAGTGGTTCGAGCAGCCATACGCACCTCTTCATCGAAGCGGCCTGTGGCAGCGGTGTCACAGGCGAACATGATCTGAATTGCTCAGACCGGGCTAGAATAGGCCCGCAAGGCAAATTGAGTCAATTGCCGCGGCGATGAGCGACGAGAGCGTTGCGTTCGCCGCGGGGCCGAGTTTCAGGTGAGTCGGGCCATGCGCGCGGCGATGGCGCGGGCGCAATCCAGGGCCTCCATTTGGCTGGTGTCGACCTCGAGATTGCAGGCGTCGCCCCGATGCACGGCCTCTGCTTGCGAGACCGCCATCCCGATGATCCGGTCGCGCCGGGCGACTTCGCGGCCTGCCGCGATCGTGAGGTCACGGCGCGCGTCAACCCACGGCGCCCCGAGCCCCTCCAGCATCGCGGGGAGCCGTTCACGATGCTCAATACCGTCGCGCGCAGGACGTGGATGCCGCGTCTGATTTCTACTCGGCCGAGGCCCGAATCGGCCGGCGCTTGAACGATGGCGTGCGGCCGTATGCGCCATCGCTCGAGAGCAACGCGGCGCCTTCGCGCAGCACGCTCGCCACGGGGTCCGGTCCTTCGGCGGTGGATTTTCGGGTGAGGCCCGCCGCCTTATGCACGCTCATCATGGCGTGATGCAGGCCAAGCCGCGGCCGCCACGATTCTGGAACATGCGAGAAGTACTCATTGAGGAAGAGCCGCCTGGCCAGGCCAGCGGCCGCGCCGAACTTCCGCGAGCGCTCTTCGGTCTTGCCCAGGAGCGCAACGAAGAACGCGACGTCGACCATGGGGTCGCCCAGGGCGATGAAATCGCAATCGATCAAACCCACGTTGTCGCCGTCAATGAGGATGTGCTCCGGTTTCAGGTCACCGTGCAGCAGTGTCGTTTGTGATGACGAAAGGCCGGCCGTCACCGTCGTCACGATGTCGGCAACCAGGCCGCTCAAATCAGGCCGGCGCGACGCAATGGCCGCCTGAGCCTCACGGAGTTGAGTGAGGTCTTCCTCTATGGGACGGCGCGGCGCGGATGCCTCCAACCCGTGAAATGCGGCGACCGCTCGCGCAACTGACGGGACAGCCGTCTCCAGCTCGACGCCTTCCCGGATCAGATCAGCGAGCGGTATGCCCGGGAGCGCTCCGGTGATGGTCGTGTTGACGTCCTCGATGAGCGCGACTGGCTTCGCCACCGCAACTTCAGCGCCAGCGCGTTCGATACATTGGTGGACCTCGACTTGTGACTGAAACGCCTGTCGCGCGTGGTGGCCTTCGCGGTACACCTTGGCATAGTACTGGCATTCGATCCTGCGCCCGCTGGCGGCATCCGCCGCCTGGACGGCCAAACGCAGGATCGCGCGCTGGTCTGGCCGATACTGGATGGCCTCGGCTCGCCATGACTTCACCTGCCACTCTCCGGGTCCGAGGTCAGACACAATGCGTTCTGCAACCTCGGCATCTGGCCCGGGAAGCAGCCGCGCGATGGCTGGCAGGCGGATGTCATGGGGAAAGACCTGCAGAAGCAAATCGAGTTCAGGCACGTACGCGAAGTGTTGAAGCGGCGATCCGGCGGTCAGGTTTCGCTGAGACGAGGCATGCGCGGACTGCCACAGGCGACGTGTCCGCATGCCGCCAAGTGTGAGACCGGTAACGAGGTGGTCAGATGACTCGCCGGTTTCGAGATTCTTGAGAGAGAGCTCATAGAGCAAGCTGCCAAGCGATTCGTCCCGGTGGCGCCTGGAGACGATGACAGTCCCGCGGCCGTCTTCGCGATGACGGCTGGACACGACCCTGCAATCCGCGACGTGCAGAGCGGGCCCTGCTGCCGGCAAGAGCGCCCGCGCCAGGATCGCCCGCATTTGGGCCGGGTCCGCCGCGATCCCCATGGGATCGGCGGACGTTTCCCGCACCTCCGTCGTTCTTGGCATTGGCCTGGATCCTCTCACCGCGTTGAACGTCGTCACCTGTCCGGGCCAGATTTCGCCCGTGAACGTGAGGAGCCACCGCTGGCGGCGCGTTCCTCGCCGCGAACGTTACCAGCGATTGCCCTGCAGAGCATCGTGCGCTTCCTGGATCAACGATGCCATGCGGTCAGTTCGGCCAGACTTCTCGGCCCGTCCCCGCAAGCCCCGACCGCTATTCGCTGCCTCTGCCAGGAGAGCCAGGGCGTAATGCGCGGGGAAGCGGGGATACCATTCAGCTGGAACCTGGGAGAAGTAGTCCGCGACAAATGCATCGGTGATCGCTCGCGCCTTCGCTGGCTGCCGGCGGCCGCCCCCCCGCGCTTTGCCAAGATTGACCGCAAGGCTGGCGACATCGACGAGGGGATCAGCGGCAGCAAGCTTGTCAAAATCGAGCATGGTCACGCGCTCGCCATCGATCAAGAGATGGCCCGGCTTGAGGTCAAAATGCGTCGGGGCAAGTATGTCCACGGCTTGGGCGGCATTGATGGTGTCGGCGATCTCGTTGATGGCTGGCGTCAAGGTTGGCGTGGCCGCGCGGAGCGCCTTGGCGAGACGGGTGAGGCGTGCGCGCTCATCGCGCACATCGCGGGACCGGCCGGCGATAACGTCTGCCAGGGGGAACTGGTGAAGCGCGGCAAGAGCTCTGGCCGTGCACGCAACCACTGGCAGGGGATCATGTTCTTGCCGGAGCAGGTCGAGCAGGCTTGTCCCAGGCGCCTCTTCAAACAGCACGGTGCGCAGGTCGCGTAGGTGGGCGATAGGCCGGGCGACAGTGAATGCCGCCGCGCCGCCGGCCGTTTGCTGCCAGAGCAGCTCCTGGATGGCGTGTGCCTCCGCGGCCAGACCTTCCTCGGAGTAAATCTTGGCGAATAGCCGCCGTGTCGTCGCCTGTCCGCTCTCGATCTCCCGCGCCCGCACGGTCAGCCGCACCACGGCGCGCATATCGACACGGTAGCGAACCGGATCCGCGTCCCAGGTCTCCAGGCGCCAGTCGCCCGGGCCCAGGTCGTCCAGAATCAGCGACGTGACCTCTCTTGATGGATCCTGGGTCAAATGAAAGAGGCCAGGCAGGCGAAAGTCGAAGGGGAAGGCCTGCATCACCAGTTGGAGCTCGGGAGCGAAGGCAATCGGCGGAAGCCCCGAACCTGGCATTGGGCTGGTGGGAACCGCCCCGGACAAGCGAATGCGCTCCCACACGCGTTGAGCGCGATCGCCGCTGTACGCCACGCCGGTGATGATCTGACGTCGGGAGGCGCTGGCGCCGTTCTCGCGCAGTTCCACGGTGTATTGCAGGAGGCAGCGGGCAGACGCCATGCGGACAAGATCGATCGTGCAGGTTTCGACCAAAAGAGCGGGATTGTCAGGCGGTTGCAAGTATTTCTGAAACACCCCGCGCATATGATCGGGGTCCTGTAGCGCGTCGATGTGGTCGCATGCTGTTCGGCTCATGGATACCTCTTGGCAGGGGCGAAGCAGGGACGAGGCGGGGATGGTACCGCACGGCAAATCGACCGGATTCTGGACACCATTCCGCTATTCGTGATCCGATTCCGCTGACAGGGCCCGTTCACCTCTTC
>CAYSXO010000390.1:0-4435 GCA_964434995.1 uncultured Sphaerobacteraceae bacterium | reverse complement strand
GGCGGACCAGGATCACTGGGGCAGCGCCAGCGCCCGAGCGCGACGGCATCGGGCTGTTGGGCAGCATCCTGGGAGCATCCCTCATCGCCATGCACTGGCTCGTGGGCCTCTTCAGGGGCGCGCCCATCACCTGGCCATGATCAGGAATTGGCTCTCGGTTCGGAACCACCCGGCGCGGGCTTTCCCACGCCGGGTGGTTCGTGTTCAGATCGTCTGGCGCGATCTGCCATTCGCGATGCTGAAACGGCGGCGGATAAATCGGTAGAAACTACGGATGTGCATGCCATGATCGCGCCATACGCTGGCATGTAACGGTTCGGCCGCGATGCCGTGGCCGCCGCGTGGTCACGCCCAGGCCGTCGCGTCGTCGCGCGCGGCGAGGGATGCCACCGGGCCGCGGCGCGCGGATCGCGGGAGGACAAGACATGCCTCGCCTGACGCGAATGCTCCTGATTGCGCTGCTGCTTCTCAGCGCGGTCTTCCTCCCGCTCGCGCCCGGCGCGCGCTCCAGCGCGCCAGCGCTGCGGCAGGCCGCGCCTTTGGTCATCGACTTCGATGATCTGACGACGACACCCTGGGGAACTGGCGGGCAGACGGTCGTTACGGACCAGTACGCGTCACTGGGCGTCACCTTCAACAACCCCAAGGCGCTCGACTTCTCTGGGGGGACGTTTGGCGACCCCAGCTTCGTCCATTCCGGGTCCAACGCCATCCAGCAATGCTATTCCGAGGAGTTCTGCGATACGCCGCTCATCGTTACGTTCGATGAACCGCAGCGCCGCGTGAAGGTGTGGGTCGGGTTCAGGGGCGATCTCGATGAGGCATTGAACGTGCAGCTCACCGTGTTCGATGCCGCGAGCGGCGGTGATGAAATTGCACGGACGTCAGCAGCACTCGGCCCAAGCGATGATCCGCGCCTTCCGGTTCGGACGCCCCTTGAGGTGGCGGTCAATGACGACGAGATCAGGCGAGTGGAAGTCGGCTTCTCGCCGGCAAGCGATTTCGCGTCGTCCCTCGTCTTCGATGACATCGAGTTTGAGGCAGGGTGCCCAGCCAATGCTTCCAGCCCCGCTGTCATCATCGACCAATCAGCCAACGGGACGAGCACCCAGGTCAATACCTTCACACTGCGAGGCATGATGGTGTCAGGGGCCGCGTTGGACGACGTGTCAATTACCGCGTCAGGCCGCGGCGGGACCCGCACAAAAGACATCACCGAGCACTTCCTCACGCCCAGCGACGACGCCTTCGCGCTGGAGATCGAGGATCTGTTGTTGCCGGGAACCAACACGGTGACGGTCACTGCCCGCACCTGCGCGGGGACGGGCGCAACCAGCGCCGCCGTGAGCTACGCGCCGCTTGCGGCCGATGAAACGCGCGTCGAGGTGCTGGGATGGGAAGTCACGCAGACGATTCAGGATCTTGACAACAGCGTGCCCCTCATCGCGGGCAAGCCAACGTTTCTCCGCGTCTACCTGCGGACAACGGGGGGAACCGACATCGTCAACAATGTCAGCGGGGACATCCTGGCCTGCCTCGTTCCGAAAGGGAATCCACCGGGTTGCCTGCCCGGCGACAGCGGCTTCGAGCGGATTCACTCGCGCGAGGCCATCGCTATCGACCAACGTTCCGACGTCACCGCGAAACGGCAGGATCAGGCCATGGCATCCGGCCTCACGTTTGAGTTGCCCACCGAGTTGACCGTGGAGGGTGATCTCCATCTCGCGCTCGACAGTTTGCGCCTCTCTCCTGATCTGCCCTGCGACAACTGCGGCGCCCTCACTCCCGATGGCGGGCCGGCATCCTTGCCATTTCAGGAAGCCGCACCGCTTTTCATCCATCATGCGAATGTGACGTATTCGATCGATGGGGTGTCGTACTCACCATTACCGATGCATCGTTCACGCCTCGAGTCGTGGCTGCGACGCGCGTTCCCAACCAACGAGGTGCTCCGAGTCTCAGAATTGAGCGACATTCCCATTGTGGGCATGCCGACGTGCGATGCGGTTGTCAACGGCCTCTTCGAGACCCAGGCCACCGCGGAGAATCAACTTACAGGCACGACATTCGATCCCGGAATCCGCTATTTCGCGCTCGCTTCTGACGATGGCGCGCTCATCGAAGGGTGCTCCGTCAAGGACCGCAATCTCGCCATGGGTCCGGCTGGATCGGGAGATCGGTATGGCTGGGATCACGATGGCTCGTATGCCGATTTCTACGGTGGGCATGAGCTCGCTCACACCTTTGGCCGCGAGCATCCAGGCGTCTGCGACAACAATGCCAGGGTGGATCGGGAGTCCCCCGCCTATCCTGACGGCCACCTCATCGAAGACGGCCGCGTCTTCGTTGGCTTTGACACCGGCGATGCCAGCATTCCCGACAATGTCATCGCTGTACGCCCATACGAGGCGCAGCTCTGGATGGAGCTGATGACGTACTGCCCCAACCGGTGGATTTCGTCATACACCTACCGGGCCATCCTGGCCCAGTTGCCAGTTCCGGAGGAGGTCCAGGATGGCGTGGAAATCCTTGCCGCGGCCGCGCCAGGGCAAGGCGTCTTGCTGGTCTCCGGGACGATCAACCTCGACAACGACGCGGTCAAACCGCGGCCTTACTCCATCCTGCCGGGCAACAATGTCACGCCTCTCCCCGCGAGCAGCCCATACACCATTGTCCTGAAGGACGAGTTCAACGTCGAAATTGCGGCCTACCCGTTTGAACCAAGAGAGTTTACCGACTTGCCCGCGAACGCCGACCGGCTCGCCCAGGTTGGCGAGGTCGTGCCGTGGGATCCGAGAACCCGGTTCATCGAGATTCAGAAACTGGGGAACATCCTCGACACGCGCACCGTCAGCGGCGCCTCTCCAGTCGTGGTCCTGACCTCGCCGAATGGCGGCGAACGCCTCCAGGGTGCAAGCAGCACCGTGAGTTGGACCGTAACCGACGCCGATACGAGTGACACGTTGACATCGAGTCTGCTCTACAGCACGGACGATGGCGCGACATGGGACACGGTCGCCGTCGGCATCCCTGACCGGCAGTACGAGGTGGACCTCAGCCGCGTCCCGGGCAGCGACACCGCACTCTTCCGGGTGATTGCCACCGATGGCGTCAATACCGGGCAGGACGATTCCGATGCCGTCTTCAGCGTGACGCCAAAGGCGCCCGAAGTCGGCATCATCTCTCCTGCCGATGGCGCGAGTTTCACGACATCGCACATCATCGTGCTGACGGGTAGGGCATATGATGTTGAAGACGGCAATCTGGATGGCGCGGCGCTGCAGTGGTCGTCCGACCGCCAGGGTGCGCTCGGCGCAGGAGGCTCGATCTCGGCCCGTGATCTGGTCCCAGGCCGTCATACGATCACCCTGACCGCGACGGATCGCGACGGCCAGTCGGTGGCCGCGAGCATTGTCATCGAGATCATGGACGATGACTTGCCGGCCGTGACCTGGGATCCGTCGAGCGACACCGCCCAAGTGCTGTCTGGTCAGTTTGCCTACGATCAGGAAGCCGGTGTTGGCGCGGTCTACACCGGCGACGGCAACGGCGGCATGGAGCGCCTGCGCGCCTTCGATACGTTCCTCAACGGCTGGACGGCCATCGTGCCCGGAAACTTCGGTGGCGATGACGAGCTGACCGATCTGTTCCTCTACTCCGCGCGACCGGGCCTGGGAGAGTTCTACGCGAGCGACGGCGAGGGCGGTTTGCGGCTACTGAGCGGCAGCGAGCGCTTCACCAGGGGGTGGGATCTCGTTGTGCCGGGCAACTTTGGCGGTGACGATGGCTCGACGGATCTCTTCTTCTACGACCGCGAAGAGGGCATCGGGAAGTTCTATGTCACGGACGGCGCGGGGCAGATTCGGCTGTTGGGCGTGCCCGAGCGCTTCCTCAAGGGCTGGACGGCCATCGTGCCGGGCGATTTCGGCGGCGATGACCGCACCGATCTCCTTTTCTATGACAAGGCGAAGGGGATGGCGCGGTTCTACCTTGCCGATGGCGAAGGCGGGCTCGATCTTCTGCGCGAGTATCCGGCCTGGACCACGGGCTGGGACCAGATCGTGCCGGGGAACTTCGGCGGCGACGCCTGGACGGACCTCTTCTTCTACGATGCCGAGACAAAGGGCATCGAGCTTGCCACCACGAACGGTGAGGGCGGCATCGCCCGGCTCGGCTCACCCGCAACGCTCCTCTCGCGCTGGACGACCATACTCGGCGGCGACTTCGGCGGAAACGACGCATTCACCGATCTCTTTTTCTATGACGGCGCGAACGGGCGGGGAAAGATCTACGCGACCGATGGTTCCGGTGACCTGGAAGCGATCAGCAGTGTCGACACCCTCGCGAAGGGGTGGGATCTCCTCGTTCCCGGCCAGTTCGTTGGGTCATAGCGGGCGCCACAGCCGGGGCGGCGGCGCGTTTCCACCATGGCTGA
>CAYSXO010000389.1:2517-4462 GCA_964434995.1 uncultured Sphaerobacteraceae bacterium | reverse complement strand
AGCACGTGCCCAGCACGGCGGCCCAGTCCGCGAGGCATCCCATCACGCGGTCTCGCACGCGCCCCGGACGCGCGGCGACCCCCGCCGCCACAGCCGCGAAGAAGCACCCGCCTGGAAAGACGTCGCTCCGCACGTGTTCAAAGAACGCGTCGACAACCGTCCAGAGCCGCGCAAGCCCGGGTGGCGATTGCCTCACTCGGACCATCACGTGCTCGCCGAAGATGCGATGAGCCTCGTCGATCGTGGCGAGCTCCAGCTCTTCCTTGGAGCCGAAGTGCGCAAACAGCCCGCTCTTGCTCATGCCCAGCTCCCTGGCCAGTGCTCCGATCGAGACCCCTTCGAAGCCCTGGACGCTGGCGGCGCGGGCGGCGGCCAAGAGGATCGCCTCTCGCGTTCGGACGCCGTCAGCGCGTGGCTTGCGATTCGAGCCCGGGTTGTCGTGCGGGGTGGGTGTCGTGCGTGCCATGGTCTGAGTCCTCGCTTGACTATAGCACGAACGATCGTACTATCAACTGTCGAAAAGCACGAACGATCGTTCTCTGTTCCTCTCACCGAAAGGACGCACTCATGCAGACGCAGCAGTCTCCCCCTGCCGACCTGACGGCCGTCAAGTCCAAGCAGCAGGCCGCCTGGGCGAGCGGTGATTTCTCGCGCGTCGCGAGCAGGATCGTGTGGGTCGCGGAGCAGCTGATTGAGTCCGCCGACGTGCAGGCTGGAGACCGTGTGCTGGACGTGGCCACGGGAAGCGGGAACGCCGCGATCGCGGCGGCCCGGAGGAACGCCGTGGTCGTCGGGGTGGACTACGTTCCTTCCCTGTTGGAGCGCGGGCGTGTGCGCGCCCAGGCGGAACACCTCGAGGTCGAGTTCATGACCGGCGACGCCGAGGCACTCCCGGTAAAGGCCGAGAGCTTTGACGTGGTGACCAGCGTCTTCGGCTCGATGTTTGCTCCGGATCAGCAGCGTGCGGCGGACGAGATGGTGAGGGTGTGCCGGCCTGGCGGAAAGATCGCGCTGGCCAGTTGGACGCCCGGCGGATACATCGGCGAGATGTTCGGCGTCTTCAGCCGATTCATCCCGCCCCCGCCCGGCGTTGAGTCGCCGATGCGCTGGGGCGATCCGGACAGGCTTGAGGAGCTGTTCGATTCCAGGGCCGATGGCTTCAGGCACACCCTGCGAACGTGCTTGTTCAAGTGGAGATCCCCGGAGGAGAATCTGGCGTTCTTCCGGACCTACTACGGCCCGACGCTGCGGGCCTTCGAGCGGCTCGATGAGCCGTCGCAGCGGCAGCTCGCCGAAGCGCTGATCGAGCTTTCACGGCGGTACGACCGCAACGGGGGGCGTGGGCCGGTGTGCATGCAGGGCGAGTATCTGGAGACGCTCTTCATCCGGAGCTGAGAGGCGGGGTCTTGCGGGCAGTCCCCGGCGTTCGTACGAGCGCGCCGGGCGTCCGCGCTTTGGCGGCGTGCGCCCGGCGGTCCGGGCTGCGGGCCGTCACGCCAGCGCGCCACTCGGGAATCCCCGGGTCGCGCGAACCGAGCGCGCCGCCCACGGATGTTGTTGCGGAGCCGGCGGGGCTGCTCCCGCGGTGGATTGGGGCAAGTTGAGCGCAACCGGCTCACGGGCTGTCCGCAAGAGCACGGCGCGCCGTGTGACCCGGATCAGGGCCGCGCTCGCTTGTCGTACTGCATGGCCGACACCGAGTTGCCCTCCGTATCCTGGAACTGGACGAGTGTGCCGACGCGCTCGATCAGGAATGGCCCCATGACCACGCTTCCGCCCGCCTTCTCGACCGCCGAGGCGGTGGCGCGGACGTCCTCCACCCCGATCGTGCACTCGAAGCCGATCATCCCGCGCCCGGTGACGGGGTGCTGGCGCTGCTGGAGCGAGCCGCCGACGGCCCCCTTGGTCGTTTCGATCAGCCAGAATCCCGGCGGTCCCCAGGGCT
>CAYSXO010000389.1:0-2503 GCA_964434995.1 uncultured Sphaerobacteraceae bacterium | reverse complement strand
CGTTTGGCGCGTTCGCAGTCGTCGGCGTGAACCGCAAAGTGGGCCAGGTCGTTGGGCATGGGTGTTCCTCTGTGTGCGGACAACCAACCTCTGATCGTGCGGCACGATGCTACTCGGCGCGTGCGTGGCAGCCTTGCTGCATATCGTCAATCGATGTCGAAAACTCGCCAACCTGCCATCCCGCGGACCATGCCAGCGTCCGGGCCGACTGTCCGCTCCCTAGCCCTGAGAATCCCCGCCGGAGCTCGGCTGATCGAGCATGCGCACGACTGGGCCCAGGTGGTGTACGCCACCCGAGGCGCGCTGGCCGTCGAGACGGCCTCGATGCGCTGGGTTGTTCCTCCTCTGCGTTGCCTCTGGGTGCCCCCGGGGGTCGCGCACCGGGTCGAGACCATCGGCGAGGTCCTCATGCGGACGATCTACATCCGGCCCGATCGGCTCGGGACCCTCGCGGCGCCGCTCCGCGTGCTCGACGTCTCGCCGCTGATGCGTGAGCTGCTCCTGGAGGTCGTACGCGTCGGGGCCCTCGACGATAAGTGCCACGAGCATCGCGCGCTGGCGGTGCTCGTTCTCGCTCAGATTCGCAGCGCACCGCAACTCGGGCTGGCGCTCGCCCTTCCCGTCGACCCGCGAGCCCGGGCCGTGGCTGATCGCGTCTTCCGGGCGCTCAGGGCGGGCGGTGAGGACGCCGAGACGCTCGCCGCGCTCACGCGCGGTGTGGGCGTCAGCCCGCGATCAGCCGAGCGGCTCTTCTCTCGAGAGACCGGCATGTCTTTCGGGCGATGGCGACAGCAGGCGCGCCTTCAGTTCGCGGTCCGCCGACTCGGCGAGCGAACGCCCGTGTCCACCGTCGCGCTCGAGTGCGGCTACGACAGCGTGAGCGCATTTGTCAGCATGTTCAAACGCGCGCTCGGCACCACGCCGGGACGATACTGCGCATCAGTCCCCCCGGCACTCGGCGCCCCGGCCCTTCACACCGAAGCACCCATTGCTCCAAGTCGGTCCGACGCTCGCGGCCGGTCCGGGCTCGGCGTCTTTCGTCAGGCGGCTCCGCAAGGCCCTTCGCCGCACAAAGGCGACAACCCCCGGGCACTGTAAGCCCGAGTTCATGCGACCAGCGGGCGGGGGGTGGGCTGACGACCCGCTTTTCAGAGACCCGGAAACACGGTGCGCCACGGGGCGGCTCCGGCAAGTCTCAGCCCCGCAGAGTTGTGCCAAGGGCGGATCGCCTTCTCGGTCATCCAGGTACACTCTGCAACCCGCGCGTGAACAATGGCCGGGAACAGCCCTGATGAAGCAGCGTCTGGAGCCCCCGCATGTCTGCGACCAGAAACTCCGATCGAAACGACCAGGCCGCGGTCGCGTTCTACGACGCGACCTACAGCCGCTTTGACAAGGATGTGTACCGCGATATCCGGCGGGGTGTTTGGGGCGAAGACTTCGGTCAGAACAGCTGGATCACTGCCGCCGAGCAGGACCGCTTCATCCGGTGGTGTGCGGTTGGGGCGGAGCACCGCCTGCTCGATGTCGCGTGCGGCTCGGGTGGCCCCACCATTCGAATCGCCGAGCGAACCGGGGCGGCGGTGACCGGCGTCGACGTGCACCCCGACGGGATTGCGGCGGCTCGGTGTCACGCGGCGAACCGAAACATGGCCTCCAGCACGACGTTTGTCGTCCACGACGCGGGTCGCGCACTGGAGTTCGCAGACGCCTCGTTCGATGCCCTCGTCTGCATCGACGCCATCAACCACCTTCCGAACCGCCCACGTGTGCTGGCTGACTGGTGGCGAGTGCTCCGTCCGGGGGGCCGGTTGGCCTTCACCGATCCGATCGTCGTCACGGGCCCACTGACCGCCGACGAGATCGCCATCCGGGCGTCGATCGGCTTCTTCCAGTTCGTGCCGCGCGAGACGAACCCTCGCTTGCTGGCCGAGGCCGGGTTCGAGGTCCGCGAGTGTGACGACCTCACTCTGGCCGTTGCGGAGATCGCGGGACGCTGGCACGAGCAACGCCAGCTCCGTTCGACCGATCTCCTGCACCTCGAAGGCGAGGAATCGTACCGGGGGCAACAGCTGTTTCTCAATGTGGCCGCCCGCCTCGCCAGTGAGCGGCGGCTTTCGCGCTTCGCGTACTTCGCGTTGAAGTCACATTAAGCCGGTGCTTGGCGGAAGGAGATCAAGACGTCATCAAACGACAACCCCCGGGTTGTGGAACCCGGGGGGTCATGCAATAATGGGGGTGTGGTGATGTGACGAACGGGCTTTCACAGGCCCAGCGACACCGAGTGGCAGGGCGGCCTCCCGGCAGGGTACTGCGCGGCGTCTCGGGTTCGGGTGAATGAACGAACGTTGGCGCGGAAGCCCGGTGACTGGTGCCGCCAACTTCGAGCGTCGCGGATTCATCCCACTGGTTGCGGTTGACTTCCAGTACGATGGTCTCGGCGGTACCCCTGCCGGTGTGTCCGGGTGTTGGCGTGGTCGGGACACCGTATGGAAAACGCCAA
>CAYSXO010000388.1:1255-4479 GCA_964434995.1 uncultured Sphaerobacteraceae bacterium | reverse complement strand
CGGAAATGCGCCCGCACGCTATCACCCTCGTAACCCACCCAGCATCAGGTCGAGGAGCTTGTCCGGGTGCGGCTTGTCCGGGTACGCGTGTTCGCTCGCCCAGGCGATGCCGTTGACGAGCGCGAAGAGATCTGCCGCGTCGATATCCCGACGCACCTCGCCGGCATCTTGCGCGCGGGCCAGGAGTCTGCCGCCGGCCAACTTCAAGGCATCGCACTGCGAACGAGGGGCCGAGGCCTCGCCGGGTGGAGCGCACATGAGCGCGGCAGCCAGCCCGCGCGAGGCGACGGCATGGGCCGTAACGGCGCGGAGCCAGCCAGCCAGCGCCTCGGCGGGGGCACGGGAAGCCAGTAGCTCCTCGGCTTCAGCAACGAGCGCCGCCATGTCGTCGCGCAGGACCGCGGCCATCAGATGCTGCCGGGTGGGGAAGTGGCGGTAGAGGGTGCCGATGCCGACCCCCGCGCGGCGCGCGATGTCATCCAGGCTCGCATCCGTGCCAAGTTCGCCGAAGGCCTCGCGTGCCGCGTCGAGCAGCCGGACATAATTGCGGCGGGCGTCGGCTCGCAAATGGCGCGCCACGGGCAGGGGAACGGTCGAAACAGGCATCCTTACCGTGCTCTTTGGTCTAGCGGTAGACACACGTACGAACAGGACCACCGCGACGAAACGGAGTACTCCTCCGCAATGGTACCCGAAGAGCAGACATAAACCGGCAGCGCCTGCCGAGCCAGACGCCCGCCGCGGCGGCGACCGTGGTCAGGAGTGCTGATGCGACGACCCCCATCTCGGCCAGAATGTCGCCGAAGCTCATCGACACTCGATTCGTGGGTGGCGCGGAGACAATGGCGAAGACCGGATAAGCAAGGTGGAGGACGATGATGGCCAGCGGCGGCCCGGCGAGCCGCCACCACGCCCGCACTCGCGGGCCGATGACGAAGGCGGCGCCAAACGAGGGGTCGCCATCCGCGCCGCGCCAGTAAGCTTGCCGGCCGGCAACCGCTCGGCCAAGCGGCGTGCGCCGACTTCTCCCCCCGCGAGACAAACGCGAAGGCAAGGATCCGGGCAAGGCCCCCGGCGAGCGGCGAACTCCAATGGCCCCACCGCGCCCCTGGAGCCCATGCACGACGGGCGAGGGGCATTGCCCGGTATTCTTCGTGCGATAGCGTAGCGGTCACGGCCCAGGAGCCGTCGAGTTCCGGGTCAGGAGGGGCCCGTGTCCGACCTTCTTGCCGCCCGTCTCCAGATGGGAACGTCGCTCGCCTTCCACATCGTCTTTGCCGTGCTTGGCATGGGGATGCCGATCCTGCTCCTGGTCGCTGAGGGGCTCTGGCTGCGTGGCGGCAACCCGGTCTACCTGGCGCTGGCAAAGCGGTGGTCGAAGGGCTTCGCCATCCTCTTCGCGGTCGGCGCGGTTTCCGGGACGATCCTCTCCTTCGAGCTGGGCCTGCTCTGGCCGCGCTTCATGGAGCACGCGGGCGGCATCATAGGCCTCCCCTTCTCGGCAGAGGGGTTCGCCTTCTTCATTGAGGCCATCTTTCTCGGGCTCTATCTTTATGGCTGGGACCGGCTCTCACCGCGTGCGCACTGGCTGACCGCCATCCCGATCGCCATCAGCGGCACCCTTTCGGCGATCTTTGTCATTTCCGCCAACGCCTGGATGAACAGCCCGGCCGGGTTCCGCATCGTCGATGGCACGGTGGTCGACGTCGATCCGGTCGCGGCCATGTTCAACAGCGCCTGGTTTCAACAGTCGCTGCACATGGTGCAGGCCGCCTATATCGCCACTGGCCTTGGCGTGGCCGGCATCTATGCCTGGGGCATCCTGCGCGGGCGCAACGATGCGTACCATCGTACCGGGTTGACCATTGCCATCGCCCTGGCCGCCATCTTTGCGCCGCTGCAGATTGTCAGCGGCGACATCAGTGCCCGTTGGGTCGCCGCGAACCAGCCGGCCAAGCTGGCCGCGCTGGAAGCGCAGTTCCAGACAGAGGCAGGAGCGCCGCTCAGTATTGGCGGCTGGCCCGACGTCGAAGCGCGCGAAACCCGCTTCGCCATCCGCATCCCACGCGGGCTCAGCCTGCTCGCGTACCACGATCCCAACGCCGTCGTCCAGGGGCTGGACGAATGGCCCCGTGAGGACCAGCCAAATCCAGTCATCGTCCATCTCGCCTTCCAGATCATGGTTGGCATCGGCTTCGCGATCGTCGGCCTCGTCACCTGGTACTGGATTGCCGCCTGGCGCAACCGGCGACACGGGGGAGGCGACAGCTTTCCCGGAACATGGCTGCTCCGCGCGGTCGTTGCCGGCGCGCCGCTGGGCTTCGTGGCGATCGAAGCGGGGTGGACGGTGACGGAGGTGGGGCGCCAGCCCTGGATCATCTACCACGTGATGCGCACCAGTGAGGCGGTGACCCCGGTGCCGAACCAGTTCATCGCCCTGGGCGGCTTTACCTTCGTGTACGTGGTGTTGGCCATCACCTGCGCCATCCTGCTCGTTCGCGTCGGGCGCGTGCCAATGCCGGAGATCGCGCCGCCACCGGGACCGCCGTACCCGGATCCGACCAAGGAGACGGAACGCCATGCCCTGGCCTGAACCGGATATTGCCCTGGAGTTCGCTTGCGGAGCGATCCTCCTGCTGGGGGTCGTGCTCTACGCGGTTCTGGGCGGCGCTGACTTTGGCGGCGGCATCTGGGATTTGCTGGCGCGTGGTCCACGCGCCGATGCCCAGCGGCAGGTGATCGCCCATGCCATCGGGCCGATCTGGGAGGCAAACCACGTCTGGCTGATCTTTGTCATCGTGCTTGTCTTTAGTATTTTTCCGCCGGTCTTCGCCGCGCTCAGTATCGCGCTCTACATCCCGCTTTCACTCGCGCTGCTGGGGATCGTCTTTCGCGGCGCGGCCTTTATCTTTCGCGCGCCGGCGCGCGGCGTCGCCTATGTCGGCGGCGTGTGGGACCGTGTATTCGCCATCGCCAGCACGGTGACGCCGGTCTTCTTCGGGATGGCAGCCGGGGCCGTTGCCTCCGGGCAGATCCGGATCGAGCGCGGCGTCGTCACGAGCGACGTGTGGCGCACCTGGTTGGCGCCCTTCCCGTTCGTGATCGGCCTGCTGGCGCTGACGATCTGCGCCTATCTGGCCGCTGTCTACCTGACGATCGAGACCACCGGCGAGCTGCAGGAGGACTTCCGGCGCCGGGCGCTCGGCACGGGGGGCGTCTTCGTG
>CAYSXO010000388.1:0-1245 GCA_964434995.1 uncultured Sphaerobacteraceae bacterium | reverse complement strand
TGTTGCTGGCGGTCATTGCGCTTCCACTGGCGCGGAGTGGCGCGCCGCAGATCTGGCATGGGCTGACCAGTGGCGGAGCAGTCTTCGCCGTGCCGGTGGTGATCGGCCTTGCGCTGCTCTCCGGGTGGGCGGTCTCCTTGCGGCAGTACCTGCTGGCGCGCGGGGCTGCCATTGTCGAGGTCGCCCTGTTGCTGGTGGGGTGGGCGTTGGCGCAGTACCCCTACCTGGTTGTGCCCGATCTGACGCTTGAGAACGCCGCCGCCTCGCCGGCGATGATGCGCGCGGCGCTGATCGTCTTCGGCCTGGGCGCGCTCTTCCTGCTCCCCTCGCTGTGGTTCCTCTATCGGGTCTTCAAGGCGGACCTGCCGGGCGCGGTCGAGGTGGGACGGGGAGCGCGAGGAGATGTCTCATCCAGCGGGGCTTCACGTGGCGACCACGCGCGCTGAATGACGCTCGCTTCGCCCCATCTTCTGCAGGCGGGCAATCACGTCATCCGGCCCTTGGCTGGTGAGCACACCTCCACGGCGAACCACTGACGGGTGCGCGCGTGGCAGGGTTTATGCAGTGTCATTGACAATTGATCGAAGGGAGGGGCCGGAGAGCAAACCCATGGTTCCGACAGTGCCGCTCCTTGCCGAATTTCCCCCCTCCAGAGGCGGGACGATTGAGGTGCTCGTAGGGCTGCTCTTCGTCGCGCTGACGGGCGGATGGCTCGTTCACGACGGCGTTCGGGGCCTGCATCGGCACTGGACACTGGCCCGGAGCGGGAGCCGCGCGCCTGGCGATGTCATCGGTGTCCGGCCGACGGGGGGGTGCATGCTCCTGGATCAACCGCTGCTGATGTTCACGACCCCCGAGAAGTCGGTGGTGGCTCTCTCGCCGGAAGCGAGCCTGCCGGGGCTCTGCCGCCCCGGGCGCACGGTTACCGTGCTCTACGATCCGAACAACCCGACCGATGCCTGCGTCGGCAGCCGGGGGCTCCTCTGGGTCCAGCCACTGCTGGCCCTCGTCCTCGGCATCGGCTATCTCGTCCTCTTCTTCGGCTACATGCTGCGCCCCTGGCTCGTCCCATAGCCGCCAGCGGCGGATGCCCGCGTGGCCGCCCTACGCCTCGTCGCTCGTCGTCATGCGAGACGAGTGGAAGGGGCCGCGCCGCTGGGCACGGAGCAGCGACGTAATCAGTCCCGCACCGAGGAGCGCCACGATCACGAGCAATGCGATCAGTGTCGGCACCTCGTAGACGTC
>CAYSXO010000387.1:0-4494 GCA_964434995.1 uncultured Sphaerobacteraceae bacterium | reverse complement strand
GAAGTCGTAACCGTGGCCCGGCTGGTCCGAGCGACCACAGCCGCGGCGGTCGTAGGCGATACAGCGCAGTCCGCGCTCCGCCAGCGGGACCATCTGGTACTCCCACATGTCCGCGCCCAGTTGGCCGCCATGGACGAAGAGGAGCGGCTCGCCCGCGCCCCATGTCTTGACGTAAAGGTTCGCGCCATCCCGCGTTTCGATGAATGCCATGGGTCCATCTCCTGCACATATTCGTTTCGCGCTCGATTTCTGGGTCCATCGTGAACCATCCAGCAGTCAGCATCGATGACCTCAGAGGTCATGGTTGGCACAGGGTCCTGTCCCTCGCGTGACACGAAAGTTGGACAGGCATCCAGCGCCAGCAAGAATCGGCATGGACGGAATGCGTGGAACGTAGCGGCCGGGAGGAGGAGCCATGAGTGTCTTTTCCATTGCTCAATGCGCCTGAGCTTTCGCGCTGCGAGGCGGACCCGCTGGCGGGCTCGGGCGAAGCTACCAATCACCGCCTGGCCAAGCTGATCCGGCGCACACGGCGGGAGACGCCTGACAACCGGGCCGCCGCGCTGGTCAGGCTTGCTCCCGATTGGGAGACGCGCGTTAGCGCCGTGGGCTCCCAGTGCCGAGGGCGATCACCGAGCATCGGGGGTGATTGACGTGGTCGAGGGATGCCGTCCTCTCACTCGCCGGACCAAGGTCGCCAGGTGGGCTCACTGGCGGGAGTCCGATGGATTCCGTCCTTGGGGCGTCTCAGGCTCCAGAATCTCCCCCACCCAGTCCGCGGGCAGGCCGCGCAGAACATCCGTCACCGTGGCATAGAGGGATGTCAACACGACGGAGAACGCGCCGATCATCAACGCCGTCAGGGCGAGCATCCCGAAGTAGACGGCGTCGATCTGCCAGGGGGGCGGTTCGACATCCACCCCGCCCGCGACCGGAAAAGTCGTCAACAGGAGCGCGCCAACGGCGAGGGTAATAGCACTGACCGCACCCAGCACTGTCAACCGTAAGTGGAAGAGAAGACGCGGCGGCATGCGCCGCATCTCCAACCGATCCAGGAGGCTGACGGTGGTCAGCATCAGCGCGGCAATGGTGCTGCACGAGCCGATCAGGGCAGCGGCGATCCAGACCACGCTACCGCTGAGGCTCTCCAGAACAATCGGGCGCTCGAAGGGCGAGACGCTCTCGAAGGCGGTGATCAGAAATGCCACCGCGCCAGTGGACAGGAGGGCCGCGGCGATCGTTGGCCGCCAATCCGCCCAGTGCATGCCGTGTCGCCGTCCTCGAGCCCCTTGCGGCGTCCCGGCGTTGGGAGATACCACCCCATCCTCCCGGCGATTCTTGATCAGACTGCGCTGCCAGCCGGATCAGCACAGCCAGAATCGTGCCCGTGCCCGTGCCCGTGCCCGTGGCCGCGCCACGACGCGAAAGGAGATATCGGCGCCATTGCCGCGAGGGTATTGACAAATTGTGCACAAGGGTATACGTTCACTCTACGCTAACGCGGATGGGAGCAATCCTCGAAGCAGTTGGCAGGCAGACGCCGACGAGGATGGCGCGCAAGCGCTGAACTTGTCGGCGTCTTGTTATGTCCGCCGCATGAACGCAAGGACGCCAGAATGCGCGCGGAGCGTAGGCTTTGACGCGCGCGCGTCCCCTTGCATCACGGTCACGTGGGAGGCAGGCATGGACCCATCATGGTTTGACCGCATGGCCCACCATCTTTCGCGGCGGAGTCTCGCCGCTCTACTCGTCACCCACTTCGCGAGTGGTCAAGGGGCAACGACGGCCGCGAAGGGTGTCGGACCCTGTGGCGGGAATCCAACCCAATTGACGGCGCTTTGCGGCAACATCGGCGCATGCGAAACCGATGCAGACTGCGCGAAAGGCTGCGCATGCATCGAGCGGCGCGCGGGCTGCTGCTATTCGAAACGGCGGAAGCGGGGAAAGCCCAGGAAGCGCGGTTGCGTCGATGGCCTCCCCGCCCTCTACTGCACCGCGACGCTCGTGCCAACCGGAACCTGACGCGTCTGGCGAGCAGCCCGGGCCAGAGCGCCGCGGCTGAATCGCCAGACGGCTTCAGTATGCCCTGGCGAAGATGACCCGCTGAGCGCTCATCCCGCCGCAAAGAATGCACCTCCCCTCGTCTAAGGGAAGGTCGCGCGGGATGCAGCGGATGGTCGCCTTCGTCTCGGCCTTCACCCGCGCCTCGCAGGCGGCATCGCCGCACCAGTGCGCCAGCGACCAGCCAGCGTTCCTCGCCGCCCGGTCAGCAAGCTCCTCGAAGGTGTCCACCTCGGTGGTGTGGGCGTGGAGCATCTGACGCGCGGCACTGAAGAGACTGGCCTGAATCTCGGCAAGGAGACGTTCGACCGTCGCCGCCAGATCGTCGAGGGAGACCGCGATCTTCTCGCGCGTATCGCGCCGCGCCGCCACCGCCTGACCGGCAGCCACATCCCGAGGCCCGATCTCGATCCGCAGCGGCACGCCCTTCAGCTCCCACTCGTTGAACTTGAAGCCTGGCGTGCGGTCGTCCCGCCAATCGACGCGCGCCCGAGCCACCGGCGCCAGCCGCTCCTGCACGCGGGCCACCGCATCCTCGACCCGCGCCAGCTCTTCCGGCGTGCGCCAGATCGGGACGACGATCGCCTGCACCGGGGAGACTGTTGGCGGCAGCTTCAGCCCGGCGTCGTCGCCGTGAACCATAACGACCGCGCCAACCGCGCGGTGACTGAGACCGAACGAGGTGCTGAATGCGAACTTCCGCTCGCCGTCCCGATCGAGATAGCGGATGTCGAAGACGCGCCCGAAGTGATCGCCCAGATCGTGCGAGGTGCACGCCTGCAGCGCCCAGTGCTTGCCGCCCATCATCGCCTCGATCGTGTGCGTGCGCAGGGCCCCGGCGAACTTTTCCGACTCTGTCTTCTCCCCAGCCACGGCGGGAATGGCCAGATCCTCCTCATAGAAGGCGCGGTAGACCTCCTGCATCTGCCGCGCCCGCGCGTCGGCTTCGTCGCCCGTGGCGTGGCAGGTGTGCCCCTCCTGCCAGAGGAACTCCAGCGTGCGCAGAAAGGCACGCGGCCGCTCCTCCCAGCGGACGGCGCTCGCCCACTGGTTCATGAGGATTGGCAGGTCGCGGTAGCTCTGCACCCAGCGGGCAAAGCTCGGGCAGATGATCGCCTCGGAGGTCGGGCGCACCGCCCACGGCTCCTCCAGGTCGCGCTCCCCGCCGCGCGTGACCCAGGCCACCTCCGGCGCGAAGCCCTCGATGTGCTCCGCCTCTCGTTCCAGCATCCCCCTCGGGATGAAAAGCGGGAAGTAGGCATTCTCCACCCCGGTTGCCTTGATGCGCGCGTCAAGACGCGCCACCATCTGCTCCCACAGGCCGAAGCCGTATGGGCGGATCACCTTGCAGCCGCGCACCGGGGCATCATCGGCCAGCCCCGCCTTCTGTACGACCTCGACGTACCAGCGGTCGAAATCGTCCTCCTGATCGATTAGCTCTTCGACATAACGCTCGTCGGACATGGTTGTGGCTCCCTACGCGGCCCCGCCAGAAGCCGGCCCGCCTCGTGTCATCCCGAGGAACGAGGGATCTCGGCGCACTGGCACCTACACTCATGGAGCGCCGAGATTCCTCGCTGCGCTCGGAATGACACGAAGCGGCGACGACACGACCGGGGCATTTGCCCCTGCGTCACGACGCCAATGGCGGCAGACCGCGTCCGTTTTCGTTCTCGATGAGGAATGAACAGCGACGCCGGGAGCGACGGCCAGGGTCACCCCCGGCCGGGAGGGACGGGAAAGCCGCCCGCGCCGGAGCCAGGCAAGGTCACCCCTGCCAACTCGGCGAGCGAGGTGAAATTCGCGGTGACGGAGGTACAAAAGACGGAGCGCATGGGAAGATCCTGTCCGGGCGCGCTCGCGCCCCGTCTGCTGAGGATAATGGATAGCCGCGCTCGCGGTCGAATATGGCCGCTCAGATCTCGAGAACGTACGGCCAGTTCATTCTGGAGACGTATGACCGGTGCTGACTCCGGACCGGCCCCTCAGCTATGCCAATGGGGAGGCCAACTTGAGCATGCCGCCACCCGAGGATCGCGACGGAGGTGTGCTGGCCGAGATCGTCAAGCGCATCGTGCGGGTTACCGCGCCGGAGCGAACCGTCCTCCTCGGCTCCGCCGCCCGCGGCGAGACAAGTCCAGACAACGACCTCGACCTCCTGATCACCAAGCGCGGCCACTACCACCGCGGACGGCTGACCGAAGCGATCTCCCTGAGCCTGATCGGCGCCGGCGCCGCGCGAGGGCCGGGTTATCTATGCCGCCTGACCGCCCGCCACCCCGCCTCACCTCTTCGATGGGTTCCACCGTAGGCCAACCTTTTGCCATGCTCATGCGGGTCAGGAGCTGGCTCCCCGGCGCCGTGATCCGCCAACGCCCAGAACTCCGATGGCGGCGTTTCGAACCGGCTCTTAGTTTGCCGTGCTGGGCAGAG
>CAYSXO010000386.1:0-4508 GCA_964434995.1 uncultured Sphaerobacteraceae bacterium | reverse complement strand
CCGGCCCAATTGAGCGATGGCATCGAGAGCCCATGCCCCGTCAGCGTCGCCGCATTCGCCAGCGTCAGGATCGCGGGGAATGGAGGCCGTTGCCCATGGCGTGAGCCCGGATCGGACGCCATGGCAATGGCCGCCAGCGGTCCCCCACGCTTGCGTTCACCGTCTATGCCCCCAGCTCTTCACTCCTCGGCGACAATCAAAAGGTCCTGAAGCGTGGATTGGGACAACATTCGCTGGCGCCGGGTATACTGCGCCAATCAGCGACGAGCCGGGGCGATGCACCCTGGCTTTTTCCCATGTCGGCGAGTGGTTCCGACGATTGAAGCCGTTTCTCACGATCGTCCTGTGAAGTGGCGGTCACGCCTCGCTGGTTCTCGTTCCACGGAGCGGGTGCGCGGGGTGCTGTCACGACATCGTGGAAAGGATGATGAAGATGCCTGAGACGGTTTGGCTCACGGAGTCAGGCAAAGCCCGGCTGAGCGACGAGTTGATGGATCTCCGGACCCGGCGGCGCCCCGAGCTGCATGCGCGGATCCAGGAAGCCACGGAGAGTGGCGATGTCTCCGACAACAGCGAATATGAAGACCTCAAGGATGAGTGGGCAAGCCTCGAAGCGCGGATCAACGAGCTCGAGCACACTCTCGAGTACTCAGCGGTCATTCAGCGAGACGCGGGCGACGAAACGATTGGTCTTGGCTCACGGGTGACGCTGCGCAGTGACGACGGGGAAGAAGAGACCTGGACTTTGGTAAGTCCGCAGGAAGCGAACACCCTTGATGGAACGATTTCAACGCAGTCGCCCGTCGGCCGGTCGCTCGTCGGACGAAAGGCTGGTGATTCCGCAGAGGTCAGAACGCCGAGCGGATCGATGACCTATACGGTGGTGTCAGTCGCGTGAGCGATGCAGCAGCAGATCGCGGCTCGCTTGAGCCGTACATTTCACTCTCGGATGCACTCGATACGGGCGCCGTCGTGGAATTCGCGCTCTCCGAGCTTCAGGAGGTTCGGCATCACAAGGCCGCCGCGCTCCGCGCCAGGGGTGTCGATCCATATCCGGCGCGCACCGACCGCTCGATCGATATCGAAGGCGCACACGCCCGATTTGCGGAGGTCGAGCCGTCACTGGACGCTGGCGCGGAAGACGACCTGTTGCTGACCATTGCTGGCCGAATCGTGAGCCGGCGACACCAGGGCAAGACGGTCTTCTCGCACGTACGGGACGGATCGGGGCAGATTCAGCTTTACCTACGCCGCGATGATATAGGCGACACGCCGTTCGAGGACTTTCTGAAGGCCTTCGATCTGGGAGATTTTGTCGAAGCGCGGGGGACCCTCTTTCGTACACGCGCGGGCGAGGTGTCGCTCAGAGTGCGGGAGTGCCGAATCCTGAGCAAGGCGCTGAATGCCCCTCCCGAAAAGTGGCATGGGCTGCAGGACGTTGAGACGCGTTATCGGCAGCGGTACGCCGACCTGATCGCGAATGAGGACGTGCGCGACGTCTTTGCCAAGCGGTCGCGCATTGTCAGTGCGATTCGCCGGTTCCTCGAGGCGCGGGATTTCATTGAAGTCGAGACGCCGACGTTGCAGCCGCTATACGGTGGAGCGGCTGCACGTCCGTTCACCACGGTCCACAATGCGCTCGACCAGACATTCTATTTGCGCATCGCGGTCGAGCTGTACCTGAAGCGGCTCATCGTTGGTGGATTTGACCGCGTCTTCGAGATCACCAAGAATTTCCGGAACGAAGGGATCGATCGCAACCACTCGCCCGAGTTCACGATGCTTGAGTGGTACGAGGCTTATTCTGATTACGAGCAGGTCATGGCCATGACCGAAGACCTGATGCGCGACATCACGGTCGCCGTACATGGTGAGCCGAAGTTCGTGAAGGATGGGCAGGAGATCGATGTCAGCCAACCCTTCACTCGCAAGACGTTGCGCGAAGCTATCCGGGAAGCGTCCGGCATAGACTATGTGGCGTTCCCCGATCAGGAGGGACTGTTGCAGGCCGCTCGGGCGGCTGGCGCCGATATCGCGGGTGATACCGTTTGGCCTCGAATCGTCGATGAGTTGCTCAAGCAATTTGTTCGTCCACGCCTCATTCAGCCGACGTTCCTGATCGACTACCCGGTTGAACTTTCCCCATTGGCCAAGCGGAAGGCTGATGACCCTTCGCATGTCGAGCGATTCCAGCTCTACATTGGCGGTGGTGAAATTGCCAATGCGTTCACGGAGCTGAACGACCCCATGGACCAGCTCGCGCGGTTCCTCGATCAGCAGCGCGACCGGGACGCGGGTGATGAAGAGGCGATGCCAATCGACGTCGACTACGTGAACGCCCTGATGTACGGCATGCCACCAACGGGAGGCATCGGGATTGGGATTGACCGGCTGACCATGCTCCTGACTGACCAACCGAACATCCGCGATGTCATTCTTTTCCCCGCGATGCGCTCCCTGGCGGCGCCATCGGCGGGTGGATGACCTCCCTCGACGAAGGTGAAGTATCATCCGGCAAAGTGAGCATTATGTGGCGGCCATTCGTTCGCGAGAGGAAGCGCGCCACGTCAACGAAGAGTATTGGAGGCGTTCGGCGTGATGAACTGGATCCGGGAGACGACCGGGATCTACGGGTTGGGTTTTCGCAAGGAATCCGTGGCCGGGTTGATCTTGCCCTTCGCCATCGTCACCGCGATCGGCATCCTGGCGGTGCTCGCGTTCTGGGTCCTCTAGGCCGCGGGCGAGGTCCGCACCGTTGGTTCCGCGCCTTGTCGTTCCTCGTGTTGCCCGTTTCCCAAGGTCGATGAATCGAGAGACTCGGCGCTCGTGCCAGGCAGCGTTGCGATAAACGTCGAGCCCTGACCAGGAGCGCTTTTCACCGTGATATCGCCACCGTGCGCGTGGCAAATGGCCCGGGCGATGGCCAGGCCCAGACCCGTTCCCCCTGACGCGCGGCCCCGAGCGCCATCAGCCCGATAGAAGCGTTCGAAAATATGCGGTATGTGTTCCGCCGCAATTCCCTCGCCTTCGTCTCGTACGGCGAACCTGGCTGTACCTTCGGCCGTCATTGCCACTGCAACCCGAATGCGGCCTCCGGCAGGCGTGTGACGAACGGCGTTGTCGAGCAAAATCATCATCAACTGGCGAAGTCTGTCTGGGTCGCCAGGAACTTCAACTCGCCTCGGTGCTTCCAGTTCGAGCGTCTGGCCCGTGGTCATGGCTTCCGCTGAACGAACCGCGTCGGCCGCGATGACGTCGAGGCGAACGCGGTCGTGTGTTGCCAACACCCCGTGCGCGGGCTCTGTTCCCGAGTCGGCCCGGGCCAATGCAAGTAGATCGTCAAGCAGGCGCCGCATGCGGTCGCTCTCCTGGCGAATGTCGTCAAGGGCAGACGCGACATCCGCTGGGTTGAGGAGCCGGTTGCGGGACTGCACCTGTCGACTGAGCACGTCGACGTTGCCTCGAATTGCGGTCAGCGGGGTTCGTAGCTCGTGAGATGCATCGGCGACGAAGCGCTCCTGAGCGCTGAACGACGCCTGCAGGCGATCGAGCATTGCATTGAACGTTGTTGAGAGTCTGGCCAGCTCGTCATTTGTCGGGGGCACGGGTAACCGTGTCGCAAGAGACGTCGCGGTGCCGTCGCCGGCGGCGATTCGGGCCGCGGCAGCGGTGACGCGGTCGACCGGCCGAAGCGCCCGACCCGCGAGGGCCCAACCCGCCGCGAGCGCGAGCGCGAGACCGAGAGCGGACGAGACAAGGAGGACCTGGCGAAGCGAGGCCAACGTTTCATTCATCGTCGTCAGACGTTCGCCAACGATGATCGATCCGATGTACCAGCGAACCCCCGCGCGGTCTGTCACGGTTAGTGGATAGTGAACGGCTCGCAAGGCATCGCCGCCCCAGGTTGTCGTAACGAAGTTCGACTCGCTGTTTGGCTCTGCTTCTTCGGGAATGAGTGGCGTGGTCGGAGCATACTCCGAGCCGCGGACGACGTTGCCCGCGGGATCGGCAACCTGGATCAGCAGGCCACGCGAGGCGAACGAGCCGAGCGTGGGCACGATGTCCTCAAAGCTGACAGGCTCCGCCGAAAACGACCAGGACGCGAGGTTTCGCTCGATCACGGAGCCAATATCTGCCGCCGTGCTCTCCAGCCGCCGGTCAACGTCCGCCATGAGCCGGTTCCGCGCCAGGGCCTCTACTGAAACGCCAACCGCCAGCAGGACAAGGACGAAGAGGGCCGCGTACCAGGCGGTCAGCAGGACCCGTGTTGACGCTGGAGGAACCTGGAAGCGCTTCATCGCGATGGGCCGCTCTCACGCAGGACGTAGCCGACGCCACGCACGGTCTGAATCAACCGGCTCTCGCCTTCGGCTTCCAGCGCGCGGCGGAGATTGCCAATGAAGACTTCGAGGACGTTGGAGTCTCCATAGAAGTCATCACCCCAGATGCGGTTCATGATGGTCGCTCTCGGGAGCACCTGTTCGGGGTGCCGCAGGAACAACGTGAGC
>CAYSXO010000385.1:845-4550 GCA_964434995.1 uncultured Sphaerobacteraceae bacterium | reverse complement strand
ACAGATGCACGCCCGGCGCATCGTCCGCCGCCACGTCGTCGACGTGCCGGGCGTCGATGGCGAATCGCGAAATGAGCAACGTCGCGCCCGCGATCACCGCGGCCACGATGAAGGCGCTGCTCATGGCGCTGGCGGTGACGTAGCTCGCCTGCATCGCCGGCGCGACGTCCGGCAGCGGGTTCGCCGCCGCGTTCTGACTCGCCGCGCCAAAGCGGGTCACCAGGATAGCGATGCCGAGCGAGCCGCCCACCTGCTGCATCGTCTGCAACAGCCCCGAGGCCGAGCCCGCGTCGGACGACTCGATCCCGGAGAGGATCACAACGCTCAACGGTGTGAAGCTGAGTCCCAGCCCCGCGCCAAAGAGGAGCATTGGCCCCAACAGCCCGCTGACGTAGTGCGTGGTGGCGGTTATCTGGGTCAGCCAGACCATGCCGAGCGTGATCAGCGCGCCGCCGGCCACCAGCAGCGGCCTCGGCCCGAAGCGCGGCAACAGGCGCGGCACCGCCTGCGAAGCCGCAAAGATGACGATGGTCAGCGGCAGGAAGGACAAGCCCGCCACAATCGGGCTGAAGCCGAGCACATCCTGCACGTACTGGGTCAGGAAGAAGAAGACGCCGAACATCGCCGCCGGCAACAGCAACATGTTGAGGTAGGCGCTGGCCCGATTGCGGTCGGCAAAGAGCCGCAGCGGCATGATCGGCTGGCCCGTCCGCGCCTCTATCAACAGGAAGAGCGCCAGCAGGACGATGGCCGCCGCAAAGGCAATCACGGTCTGGCCGTCTCCCCAGCCATGCTCCGAGGCGTGGATGAAGCCATAGACCAGCGAGACCGTGCCCAGCGTGCCGGTCAGCGCTCCGGGGACGTCGAAGCGGCCGGCATGCCGCGCCGGCTCGATGATGAAGATCGGCGCCAGCAGGACAATGGCGATCCCGATCGGCACATTGACGAACATCACCCACCTCCAGGAGACGGCGGAGGTGAGGACGCCGCCCGCGATCAGCCCCAGCGACGCCCCAAAGGCTGAGACAGCGGAGAAGATGCTGAGGGCGCGGGTGCGCTCCTGCGCATTGGGGAAGGTGCTCAGGATCAGCGCCAGCGCGCTCGGCGCCGCCATCGCCGCGCCGACTCCCTGCGCCGCGCGGGACGCCAGCAACCAGGCTGATGTGGTGGCGAAGCCGCCCAGAAGCGAGGCGGCGGTGAAGAGGATGATGCCCGCCACGAACATGCGGCGGCGACCCAGGATGTCCCCCGCGCGGCCCCCAAGCAGGAGCAGGCCGCCAAAGGCCAGCGCGTAGGCGTTGAGCACCCAGGCGAGGCCACCTTCGCTAAACCCCAGATCCTGCTGAATGGTGGGCAGGGCGATATTCACGATCGTCCCATCGAGGACGATCATCAGTTGACAGGTGACGATAACGGCCAGGGCCAACGCTGCCCGTCTCCCAGCCGCCGGTATCTCTTCCGCTCCCGTTCTGACAGGCGCGGCGATGCTGCGCACGCTCATTCGAAGCATGTCCTTTGCACGATTGCTGATGTGAGCGCCGCTGCTCTGCCGATGCCCCCCGCGCCGGTGCGAAGGGCGGCTCCGCCCGTAAACGGAGCCTGGTTCCGGTTATCAAACGCGCATGGGGGAGTGTGTGTGAGATGACATCTCTCGTCCTCGCCCTGGCTGGATCGGGCGCTTCGTTTCGCGTGACGACACGACGTTTGGCCCGGCGACCCGGCGTGCGTTATGCCTCAGACGGGAGGACACATTTCGGGCAAGCCAGACTTTCTCTCCCTATCGAAACCCACCCCCCTGGGGTAGAATAGGCACAAGGTCGCACAAGTTACTCCACTTCGGGACGCTCGGGCATTTCGTAGCGCTTTCTTACCGGAGCACCCAGGAAAGGAGGAACCTCGTGTCCATGGAACTCTCCGACCTCCTCGCGAAGCTTTCACAACAAGCCAAGAAAGTCGAAGATGGGTTCGCCGATATCGCCGCTGTCACGGACGCCGCGGCGGAAGAGCGCCGCAACCGTGCCGAGGCCGCGGCGACAGCCACCGTCAAGCAGGTTGATGAGGACATCACATCGGCGAAAGCAGCAGCGGCCGATGACTGGCGCGCCCTGACTGCCCGTGTCGATAACGAGATCAAGTCGATACAGGCGGATATCGCGCGGCGCAAGCACGAGCAGGACGTCAGCAAGGCCGAGCAACATGCCGAGGCCGCAAAGGAACGAGCGGAATGGGCTGCCGCTTTCGCCGCTGCCGCGCTCGACACCGCGAACCTCGCGGTAGCCGACTATGACGTCGCGCGCCGAGAGGCCGAGGCGATCAAGAGAACAGGCCGTTGAAAAACGCCTTCGGCCACCGATGGCGCCGTGGCGGGCGGCTCACGATCACGTTCAGCGATGCCCAAGTCTCCGGCCGGTTCGGTCATCAGCCTGACACGACCGAGAGCCTCCCTGGCTCCCTGGGAACGGGCAGGAGGCTCCCATGGGGGACTTGGCGTCGGCCCTAGCCCGTCGCGGCCAGCCAGCGCCTGGTCCCGGCAAACAGCGCCTCAACCCAGGCCTGGCGCTTGCGCATGGCCTCCTTGCAGGCCTCGGTCGCGTGATAGCCGCGCGCCTTGTCCAGGTATTCGGCATCGAGCGAGCGATGGATGATGCGGCCGTGGCGGCTTTTCGTGCACTCCGCCTTGAGCCGGCAGGCGTTGCTCGTCACAGGTTCAGCCCGAGAGCTTGTCAATCCGCCCTCCCTTCTCTTCCCTCGGACGGCCGCTCACAATCGCCAGCGGCCGGCAGTCTTGAGCGCATCGAGTTGCAGGTCGAGGGTCTGTTCCCCGGTTGAGATTCTCGCGTACCCGGTATCCATACCCTGATCGTCTCAAAACCTGGCAGGTAAAGCACGTAGCAAAACGTTGATTGTAAGATACGTTGTGCAACAGTGGTTCCCACGTAAAGCTATGCAGAAACCTTGTCTCGCCAACGGTCGCCAAAAGGGTCGTTTCTGAGACACGTAGACGCGTGGGTGCGTCGGGCGCGGCGTTCCCTGTCCCCGGCGCACCAATCAGTCAGGCTCATACCCGTGATGAGGTCGCAAGCGCACCGATTCAGATGGTCATGCTGGCTGCAGCGTCCGGAAATCCACGAGCACAATCCCTTCCTCCGCGAGCGTTTGCTGCGCCTGCGCCGAGATGAGGAAATCGAAGTCCGCCTTGCGCACCTGCCAGCCAATAGGCTCCATCGCCCGCGCTTCCGCATCCCCGAGGCTGGGATGCACGGCCCACTCGCTGAGACCGGCTGGCAGGGCGCGGAGCAGGGCGACGTACTGGGTCGATTTGCCTTCGGTCGCCAGGCTGTAGCTATCCAGAACGCCGTGGTTGCTCGTGCGGAATCCAGCCTGCTGCGCGCGTTCCGCGGATGCTGGGGCATGGACACGCAGCGCCAGCCCAAACTCCTGGGCTAATTCCAGCGTCAACCCGAAGATATCCGGGCGTCCCCCGTCGGCGAGGCAGTGCCAATCGAGATGCGTTGGCGAGAGGCCGGCTGCCAGGACAGTGGCGATTTGGGCGCGGAATTCGATCTCCACCTCGTCCAGCACCGCCTGCGCGAGGAGCGCGTCGCGCTGGTCGTTCTGATAGAAATACCCCGAGGCATCGGCCAGGGACGGCGCCATCCCACGCGGAGCAAGCGGTCCCCAACGGTAGTCGGTGTGCTCGGAAAT
>CAYSXO010000385.1:0-835 GCA_964434995.1 uncultured Sphaerobacteraceae bacterium | reverse complement strand
TCACGATGCCGTCGCGCATGGCCTGGATCGTTGCGACATTCGCCGCATGGCACATGCCCAAATCATCAGCATTGATGATCAGGAGGCGCGCGTCTGCCGGATAGCCCAACTGCGCGCTTGTCTCCCCGGGATCCACCACGTGCCCCTCACTTTCGATGCCGTCGCTATGCCGCTCCGCGGTAATCCATGTCCGGAGTATGGCAGCCGAGACCTGTACTCACTGGATGGTGTTGATCGCAATGGGCCGCTTTCGAAACAGAGGGTGTCCTGTCTATTCTGCTGCTCTCCGATCGACGAATGAGTGAACGCTGATTCGGAAGGCGGTTGCAAACCACAAGCGGAAGGAACTCCATGCTGACGCAGGTCGCGGAGGGTGTGCTGACCCACCAGAGCGAGTTACTCCAGAACAACGCCGTTGTCGTGCAAGGCCGGGCCGGCGTGTTGCTCATCGACCCCGGGATAACGGAGTCCGAAATGGTCTGCCTCGCGAACGACCTTCGCGAGTTGGGCCAGCCCGTGGTGGCAGGCTTCTCCACGCATCCTGATTGGGATCACGTGCTCTGGCACGCCAAACTTGGCGACGCGCCCCGTTACGCTACAGCCCGCTGCGCGGCTGCTCTGCGCAATCTGCTGTCGAACGCGGACTGGAAGGCTCAGGTCGCCGAGGGGTTACCGCCGGAAATCGCCGAGGAGATACCGCTGGACCTGTTCGGCCTCATTACCGGTCTGCCCGCCGACACCGCGCAAATTCCTTGGGATGGCCCTCACGTCCGGATTATCGAGCATCAGGCGCATGCCCCAGGCCATGCAGCGCTGTTGATCGAGGAGCGCGGCG
>CAYSXO010000384.1:0-4553 GCA_964434995.1 uncultured Sphaerobacteraceae bacterium | reverse complement strand
CGGCGATTCCAAGGAGGACACTGCCGAAGACGCTGAAGATGGCCGTTACGGAAACGGTGTTCGCGGCGTGAAGGACCGACATCCCCATGTCGTCGGCGTAGGCCATGAAATGCGTATTCGGGAAGGCCATCGTCCAGCCGCAAACAAGGAACCCGAAACCCAGGAGCCAGAAAGCCGGATGGGCAATTGCCTCGCGGAGCGACAGGCCGCTTTCCTCGCTTGCTGATAGTTGCGGAGATTGCTGGTCCTGTTTTGGCGCATCACGCAGGAATATCATGCTCAGCGGCAGGGCGACAGCGATGAGCCCCACGGCCAGGACACGGTACGTCATGTGCCACGAAGAGAGGATCATGATCCAGGCGGCAATGGGGACGATGAGCAGTTGGCCGAAGGCTGACCCAGAAGTGGCGATCGACATGGCCAGCCCGCGCTTGGCCTGAAACCAGCGCCCGACGATGGCGGTGGAGAGGACGGGCGAGGCCGCGGCCAGACCGAACGACATCAGGACGCCATAGAGGAGATAGATCTGCCAGAGCTCGGTCGCGAAGGAGAAGGGCACAAGCGCCATGGCCAGCAGGGCAAGCCCCGTGACCAATACCCGTTTGGGGCCAATGCGATCGACCAGGATGCCAACGAGCGGCTGGCAGACGGAGAGCACGATCATGCCGACCATGACGGCGCCGGTCAGTTGCGCTCGGTCCCAGCCGAATTCTTCCGACATGGGCTTCAACACAACGCCGAAGAGGAAGCGGGCGCCGGAGGCAATGGTCATCACGATCGCGACGACCGCGACGATGATCCATGCATAACGAGGGTCGGCCGGATCAGAGTCCGGCTGTGATTCCAACGTCCGGATCAGGGGATCGCTCAATTCGTTCCGTTCGGTCACAAAGCCGTCGCTCCGGGTGGCATCCAGGACGCGCGAACGTGTCTGCTGCCAGCAAGCATACACCCGGTGTCCCGATCTGGTTGGCCAGACGCCGCGCCCCTGGCACGCCTCCAGAACTCGTTTGAGGGGTACGCCGTAAGTGGTTCGGCGCGCGAACGCTCCCACCATCCAGACGTCCGTCCGGTGTTGACAGTCCCATGCGGCGCGGGTAGTGTCCAGTTCGCGCAGCGTCAGAAATGCCATTGCCACCCTCGAAACGTTCTGGCATGGCGTGGGCAGCGGCGTTCGGTCGTCGGCTGGTTTCGCTCGTCGCTGGACGAGGGGTGTGATGATGCGGATTGGTCTGATTGGGTGCGGCAATATCGGCGTCAACGCGCACATTCCCGCCGCGATGGCGAACGACGGGATGGCCATTGTCGCCGCGGCGGACCCGACTCCGGCTCGGCTCGAAGCCGCCGCCGCGGCTGCCGGTCTGGACGCTGGCGATCTCTATGCCGAGTGGCGCGATCTGCTGGCGCGGGACGACATCGACACCGTTATTGTGGCGACGCCGCAGCGATACCGCCCCGACATCGTCATCGCCGCGGCGAACGCCGGCAAGCACATTCTGGCCGAGAAGCCGCTGGCGCTCACGCCAGCCGACGCGCAAGCCATGATCGACGCCGCGCGCGAGAACGGCGTGACGCTTGGTACGGTTCACAATTACCACTTCATGCCCGTTTATCAGGAAATGAAGGAGGTCCTCGACTCGGGCGAAATCGGGTCGCCTGAGGTCGCGGTCATGAACTACCTCGGCGTCGAGGATCGCCCCGGGGCAGCGGCCTACATGCCTCGCTGGCGTCATAGCGCCGCTGATGCGGGAGGCGGCGTGCTAACCGACATGCTGCACATCGTCTACCTGGCGGGCTGGTTCATGGGCGGCCCGCCCATCTCCGTCTCGGCCTTTGTCGACCGCAGGCTCGATGGTGAAGGCGATGTCGAGGATATTGCGCTGGTCCGCTATCGCTACCCGACCGGCCATGCCTTGATCAACATGGCCTGGGGCATGGGACCGGGAGGCGTCGAGATCGGCGGAACTCGGGGGCGTGTCGTCATGACTACCCAGGACCATGGCACCCACCCCTTCGTGCCCGCCGAGCGAATCGACGTATTCAGCGCTGAGGGAGCGCGCTCGTGGACTCCAGGACCGGCCCCAACCTATGGCCTGTCCGGGATTCTGGCCGACTTCCGAGATGCCGTCGCGGGCGGCTCAAAGCCCATTGCCAGCGGCGAAATGGGCTTGCTCGTGCTCGACGCGGTGCTGGGCGCCTATGTCGCGGGCGCAACTGGCGAGGAGGTTGCACTGCCGTTCGCGCCGGAGCATCCTGTCTACACCAAAGGATCGGCCGGGATCGCCGATCTCGACCTGCCGGAGACCTCTCCTGTCGTTCGGCGTGGGCTATTTGGGACCGGCGCGCGGGCGTGACGCGGATGCCGAGACGGCATGGAGAATCAGCGCCGCGCGGCATAGTGCTGAGCATCGCGAAAAAGATCGGAGGTCTGGACGTCGCAGCATCGCGTTGAAGGAGGTGTCGGGCCAGGACCCAGCAAGACGTTGGATCGAAGGATCAACGCCAATTCATCCCAGCATCGACATTGATGGAGGTCACCATGGACGCTGAAGTCACCCAGCCGGCCGCGGAATCCAAGACGCGTATCAACCGCCGTACCCTCCTGAAAGGCGCCGCCGCTGGCGCGGCCGCATCCACGCTTGGCGGGGCCTCCAAGCGCTCCTCGTTCGCCGCGCCCGCATTCCTGCAAGGCTCGACCATCGTCTTCGCGCTCACGGACGGCAATGCGCCGCAAGTGCAGCCGCTCGTGGACGACTATCAAGCCGCAAACAACGTCACGATCGAACTCCAGCCGAACCCCTTCGCCAACCTGCTCGAGAAGCTCACGCTGAACCTGACGCAAACGACAGGCGCGTATGACATTGTCAGCATGGACGACCCGTGGATGCCGCAGTTCGCGGGCGGCGAGTTTCTGATGAACTTGCAGGAGCTGATGGAGGCCAAGGGCCTCGCGCCCGATCCCGACTTCATTCCCGAATTGCTGGCGCTGGGCGATTTCCCTGCTGGCTCCGGGCTGCGCGGCATCCCCTGGGTCGGCAACGTGCAGGTCTACGCCTGGCGCACCGACGTTCTCGAGGACGCGGGCCTGACCGTGCCGAAGACGTGGGACGAGGTCCTGTCGGCGGCGCAGACGATCACCGATGCCAAAGGCGCCGAAGGGCTCTATGGCATTGGCCTGCGCGGCCAGGCTGGAAACCCGGCGGCGACCAGCTTCCTGCCGGTGCTGCGAGGGTATGGCGTCGATCTCTTCGACGAGAACTGGGAGCCGCAGCTCGAAACGCCGCAGGCGCTGGAGGCGCTGAACACCCAGCTCGCGCTGGCCAAGCTCGCGCCTCCAGGGGTCGAGAACGTCGGTCATGCCGAAAACGGCATCAACATGTACGAAGGGATCATCGCCCAGTCGGCCGACATCTGGCCCGACCAACTCCTGCAGATTTACGATCCGGAGCTGTCGAAGGTGGTCGGGATGGTCGACATCGGCGGCGAGCCGGCGCAGGAGGGCGTCAGCCCGGCCAACATGACCGGCAACTGGCTGCTGGGCATACCCGAGGGGAGCCAGAATGCCGATGCCGCGCTCGACTTCATTCTCTGGTTCACCGCGCCGGAGCAACAATTGCGGCTGTTGCTCGATCAGAACATCCCGGCCACGCGCCTGAGCGTGATGGAAAACCCGGAGGCGGTCGAGAAGCTGCCCTTCCTGCCGGGTCTCCTCAGCGCCGGCCGCAATGCGCTGCCGCGCCCGCGCACGCCGTACTACAACGCGGTTGAGGCGATTTATGGACGGTACGTGGCCGAGGCGATCGCTGGCCAGACCTCTGCCGAGGATGCCCTGGCGAACTCGAATCGCGAGATTCGCGAGTTGATGGTTCGCGAGGGCGTGTTGCAGTAGCAGCCGTTCGATACGCTGGGCCGGATACCCCGGCCCAGCGTTGTTCGCAACGTCGCGAGGACGAACGCGATGGCCCTCGAAGGCGCAATCGATCAGCACGAGCGCGGCCGCGCCGCTGGCACGCCCTGGTGGGAACGCAACCTGCCCTGGCTGCTGGTGGCCCCGACGATTCTGCTCTTCATCGTCTTCGCGGCGATCCCGGCGCTGACGACGATCTCGTACGCCTTTTCCCGCGTCAAGATGGCGCGGGGTGGGGTGCAGCAGCAGTTCATCGGCCTCGAGAACTTTGTCCGCGCGTTCAACGATCCACTCGTCGCGCAGTCCGCCTGGACGACGGTCAAGTGGATGTCCCTGGTCACCGTCATCGAAGTGTCGCTCGGGCTTGCCCTGGCGCTGCTGCTCTCGGGCAGCATTCGCGGGCGAGGCGCGTTCAGCAGCTTGCTGATCATTCCGATCATCATGCCGCCGGTCGCCGTCTCGGTGGCGTGGTTTTTCATGTACGACTACGAGTTCGGCGTTTTCAACTACATCCTCAATCAACTTGGCGCGCCGTCCGTCCGTTGGCTCTCCGACCCCGCCATTGCGCTTTACGCGATGATGGCGGTCGATGTCTGGCAGGCCACGCCATTTGCTTTCCTGCTGCTCTATGCCGCAATCCTGTCGC
>CAYSXO010000383.1:0-4579 GCA_964434995.1 uncultured Sphaerobacteraceae bacterium | reverse complement strand
GTTTCCTGGGCGGGGTCTGACGACTCAACGCGAACGCGATTCATAACGCGACAATACATGCTGGCCGTATGGTGACTGCGAGCATGAGTTCTCCTCGCGGACCGCCACGCCATGGCCCGCTGGGGACGAGGCGCACGGATGTCCCGGTCAGGCCTTGCCGCCGTATCGTCCCTGGACGTTCTCCTTCTATAGTAACCGTCCGCGAGGCAAATGTGATGCGTTCATCAATGTGTCCTCAAACAAGGGATTCTGGGAGTGTCCATGTCCAACAATTCCGCCACGGAGGTTGATCTCATCGTTGTCGGGGCCGGCGCCGCTGGCAGCACCGCCGCATCCGAGGCGCGTGCCCAGGGGGCGCGTGTCGCCATGGTCGAGCGCTGGAAGGTGGGAGGCACCTGCCTCAATGCTGGCTGCGATCCGACCAAGGCGCTGGTGCGGGCCGCCACGGCGCTGCACGAGGCCCGCCATGCGGCGCGGTTTGGCATCATGGTCGAACGAGTTGCCGCCGACTGGCCGGCCGTTATTGACCGGGTAGAGCGCGTGATCGACACCATTCGCGGCGGCGACGGCGACCGCAACATCCGCGAAATGGGCATCGATCTCCGCAAGGGGCACGCCAGTTTCCGGGCGCCGGGCGAGATCGAGGTCAATGGCGAACTCCTGCGCGGCGATGCGGTCATCCTGGCCATGGGCGCTCGCGCGGCCATTCCCCCAATCCCTGGCCTGCAAGACGTGGGCTACCTCACCAATGTCGAGGCCGTGCTGTTGCCGGCGCTCCCGGCTGCACTGGCGATCATCGGCACGGGAGTTGTCGCCCTGGAGTTCGCCCAGATCTTCGCCCGGTTCGGGGTGCAGGTCACGATGCTGGGGCGAAATGAGCGGCTGCTGCCGCTGGAAGAGCCAGAGCTGGCCGCCATGCTGCGCGACGTGCTCGCGGACGAGGGCGTCCGCATGGAAACGGGCGTTGCCGTGCAGCACGTAGAGCGCGCGGCTGGCCGCAAACGGCTCGTGGTTCAGCGGCAGGACGGCGGGCACTTCACTGTCGATGTCGACGAGATCCTGGTGGCTGCCGGGCGAGTCCCGAACATTGAGGGTATGGGCCTGGAGACGGTTGGCGTGGCGACGAACGCCAGCGGCGTCGTGGCCGATGCCTTTCTGCGGACGACCGCGAAGAGGATCTGGGCTGCTGGCGACTGTGTGGCTGGCGCTCCTCGCTATACCCCGGTGGCTGATCGACAGGCGCGGGTCGCGGCGCACAACGCGCTGCGCCAGCCTGCTCGGCCCGATGACAGCGCGGTCGTGCCGGTGGCGATCTTCACCGACCCTGAACTGGGCCGTGTAGGGCTGACAGAAGAGCGTGCGCGCGCGGCGGGATACGCCGTCCGCGCGGAAACCGTGCCGATGCGCGATCTGGCGCGCGGGGTGATTGCCGGGGAGACGGCTGGGGCGGTGAAGCTTGTGGCAGACAGCATGACAGGCCGGGTGCTGGGCGGCAGCGTGCTGGCCTCGGGGGGCGCGGAGCTACTGGGCGAGATCGCGCTGGCGGTCCGTCTCGGCCTCGATTGCCGCGCCATCGCCGAGACGATGCACGCCTATCCCACCCTCTCGGAGGGGGTCTTCTGGACGGCCTGGGAAGTAGCCAAACCGAGCGATCTCGGCCAGGAAGGAACGCGCGGCGTCGAATCGCCGCGCGGCGATGTGGCAGCGCTCGAAGGGTGATGAGTGATGGGAGACGGAAGACGGAGGACGAAATGGCGTTCATCCGTCCTCGTCTAGTCAATAGCCGATAGCCAACACCCATCACCCATCGTCGGCTTGACATCGCCGCCATCGGGCGAGAAGATGAGACACAGTCACCGCTGCCGTCGTGGCTGGACGAATCATGCACATGCGAGCGCCCACCTCGCCGCTGAGGGCAGGCGCTATTCCTCATCCTCGCACGTCGCTTGTGGGGCGACGGCAGGAGTTGGCCGACGCCCGCCATCTCCTGCTCGAGGAGGCAGTTCCACTCCTGACCATCACTGGCCCGGGCGGGGTCGGCAAGACCCATCTGGCGCTGACGCTGGCCTGGGATGTCGTCCCGGCCTTCGTCGCGGGCGCCTACTTCGTCGATCTGGCCCCAGTTGATGACCCCTCGATGCTCGCGGCGGCCATCGCCGCCACCCTCGGCATCCGCTCGACGAGCCGATCGAGCCGGGAAACGCTCGTGTCCCGCCTGCGGTCCCGGCAGGCGCTCCTTCTCCTGGACAACTGCGAACATTTGCTGGAGGCGGTCGCGGCGCTTGCCTCCGAGTTGCTCGCCGCCTGCCCGGCCCTGCAACTGTTGGTCACCAGCCGCGCGCCGCTTCATGTACGGAGCGAGCACGTGCTGCCGCTTGCCCCGTTGCGCCTGCCCGATCCTGACGCGACTGGCCCAGAGGAGATCGGCGCGGCGCCAGCCGTGGCTCTCTTTGTGGCGCGGTCCCGGGCGGTCCGGACCGATTTCCAGATCGATGCCGGCAATGCCCTCGCCGTGGCGGAGATCGCCCGTGCCCTCGATGGGCTGCCGCTCGGCATTGAGTTGGCGGCGGCACGGAGCAGCATGCTCTCCCCGCCAGCGATGCTGGCCCTCATGCACCAACGACTACGCCTGTTGGTGCATGGCTCCCGCGATGCGCCCTCGCGGCATCAGACGTTGCGCGCGGCGATCTTCTGGAGCTACGACCTCCTCGCGGAGCGGGAACGACTCCTGTTCCGGCTCGTCAGCGTCTTCTCCGGCGGCTTCACTCTCCCCGACGCGATCGCGATCGGCCAGGCTGCCGGACTCGACGTGTTCGAGGTGGAAGAGGCGGTCATCTCGCTTGTCGATCAGAGCCTCCTCATCGTGCAGACCCCGCCGGAGGGCGAGCCGCGCTTCGCCATGCTGGAGACGGTGCGCGAGTTCGGCAGGGAGCGCCTGGCGGAACGAGGCGAAGCCGCGGCGGCGCGGGAGGCGCACGCGGCCTGGATGCTCGAGCGGGTCGAGCGCGCCGAGACGCTCATCCTTGGCGTCGATCAACCGGCGTGGCTCGCGAACCTGGAGGCCGACCGCCCGAACATCCGCACGGCATTGAATTGGCTGCGCGAGCAGGGTGACCTGGAGCGGGCGCTCCGGATGGCGGGCGCGCTCGGGCACTTCTGGCGGCGACATTGCCACTTCGCTGCCGGCCGCGACTGGCTGGAAACGCTTCTGGCGGAAGCCGAGGCACGAGGCGGCGTATCGCCGGAAGCGCGCGCGAAGGCGCTGGGCGCGGCCGGGATGCTGGCCTGGCCGCAGGGCGATTTCGCGCGCGCGGCGGCGTGCCATGAGGAGAGCCTGGCCCTCTTCACCGCTGTCGGCGACGAGCGCGGCGCGGCGTTCTCCCTCTACAACCTGGCGAACCAGGCCAAGATGCAGGGTGATCTCGCCCGGGCCGGCGAGCTCTATCAGGCGAGTCTGGAACGGTATCAAGCCCTTGACGATGCCTGGGGCATCGCGACGCTTTGGCATGCGATCGGGCTGCTGCTTCTTGACTCCGGCGAAATCGCCGGCGCGGAGCCTATCCTCGCTGACAACATCGAGCGTGCCCGGCAGGTGGGAGATCGTTGGCTCCTCGCGGCCTCGCTCTGCGCGCATGGACAGGTGGCGGTGCGGCTTGGCGATCTCGAACGCGGCGGGCCCTACATCGCCGAGTCGATCGCCATCTTCCGCGATGTGGGCGAGCGCCGCTGGGTCGCGCACATGCGCTCGTTCCAGGGCCTGATCGCGTTCCAGCGTCGCGACCTCGTCGAGGCTTTTTCCGCGTACCGCGAGGCGCTGCGCCTGTCGCGAGAGCTTGGGGTGCGGTTCTACATCGCTGAAATCCTGGAGCGGCTGGGCGCGCTGATGATCGCCAGCGAGGAAGCGCCGCGCGCCGCCCGGTTCCTCGGGGCCGCCGAGGCGCTGCGCGCGGAGATCGCGTCGCCGCCTTTGCCGCTCGATCGCGCGTTGCGCGATGAGGCAACGGAGACCGCCCGCCGGATGCTCGGCGAGCAGCAGCACGCCGCGGCGTGGCAGGCCGGGCGAGACGCCAGCCTGGCGGACATCATCGACGAGGCGCTGTCGCTCCAATTCGCGCCCGCGGCCGGCTCGGCCGCGGAAGTCGTGGTCCGCACCGCGCCACAGGCGAGTGAGGTGCTCGGCCTGACGCCGCGCGAGATCGAGGTGCTCGGCCTGCTCTGCCAGCGGCTGACCGACCGGGAGATCGCGGATCAGCTCTACATCAGCCGGCGCACGTCTTCCTCGCACGTTCTCAGCATTCTCGATAAGCTCGGCGTCTCCAACCGGCGAGAGGCCGCCGCCTTCGCGGTATCCCACGGGCTGGCGTGACCAAACCGCGCGGCTCTGCCCCCAAGAGCCGTATTTCTTCTGGACGACATCTCCCTCCCCGAGGCGCACACTCATCCCCTCATGCGAGGTGATTTCCCTGCCTGGCACGTTGACACCCTTTCCAGGGGGGTGATCGGGGATTCAGCCAGCCTCAGTCTGTTCGCCAGACGCTTCGTCAATCTCCGCCTGTCTCGCCGGTCGGCGCTTGCTCCC
>CAYSXO010000382.1:0-4588 GCA_964434995.1 uncultured Sphaerobacteraceae bacterium | reverse complement strand
CAAAATTGCCGCCGCCGCCGCGCAACCCCCAGAAGAGGTCCGGCTCGTGATTGGCGTCGACATGCAGTCGCTCGCCATCGGCCGTCACCAACTCGACCGCGCGGAGGTTGTCGACGGTCAGGCCGTGCTTGCGCATCAGGTGGCCCAGGCCGCCACCGAGCGTCAGCCCGCCGATCCCGGTGTGACTGATGATCCCGCCGGTGGTGGCCAGACGATGCTGTTGCGTGGCCCGGTCGAGCTCCCCCCACAGGACCCCGCCCGATGCCCGCGCGGTACGCGCCGCGCCATCGACAGCGATCGCCTTCATCAGGGAGAGATCGATCATCACGCCGCCGTCGCAGACGGCGTGACCGGCCACCGCGTGTCCCCCTCCCTTCACGGAGATCAATAGATCACGCTCTCGGGCGAAGCGCACGGCCGCCACGACGTCGTCCGCCCCGGCGCATCGCGCGATCAGGGCCGGGTAGCGGTCGATGCCGCCGTTCCAGACACGTCGCGCCTCGTCGTAGCCCTCCTCCCCGGGACGCAAGAGCGCGCCCCGAAAGCGCCTCCGGAGCGATTCGACCGCTCGCGGCTCGCTGACGGCCAGCGTTGCTGGTGGAGCAATCATGACATCCCGCCTTCATGAATTCGGCTCATGGGATAAGGCCGGCGCCAACCCCGGGATTCAGGACGTTCGCATGACGGTGTCCCGCGTCCTGTCGTTCATTTTCTCGATCGAGCGTTCCACGAGCGTTCCGCGCCAGCGTTCCATGGTTCGCCTATCGCCGGTCGAGTCCCAATCGTTCCCGGCTGGCATGAACGCGCAATTCAAATGCCACTGCCCCTTGCTGCCGCGCAGAATCGAGAGCGCGGTCGAGCTCGGCAGCGACGTCGGCCAACGGTGCGCCGTTCGCGGCCAGGAACTCGGCTCGCAGCCGCCGTATCTCCGGCTCCCAGAGGCGGACCGCGCCCATGCGAAGCGCCCGCTCCGTCATTGCCAGACCGGCCGCGGCGTTGCCCGATACGGCGCACGCCGCAACCAGGAGCCGCGCGATGGTGGCGCGCATTCCCGGCGCGTGGCCGACATGGGCCGGCTCGTCCAGCACGCTGGCGATGTGGTCCAGAGCATCGGATGGGCGGCCATCAAGAACGTCGAGATAGCCAGCGAACGCCTCTGCCGTCAGTTCCGTGGGGCGCCCTTCGCGCTCGCGGCGGCTCGGCGTCAGCAGTCCCGCGAATTGACGCAGTTTGGGCAGGTCGTCCATGTCGAGGGCCAGGAAGGCCGCAAAGACCCACGCGGTCGCCTGGGTGGCAGGGTGACCAATCTTCTCAGCCAGGGCCAGGGCATCATCTCGCGCGGCTTCCGCCTCGGCAGGGTGGCCAAGAAGCCAGAGCGTGGTGGCCAGGCGGCTCAGGCAGATGACCCGAGGATCGAGCCCGTAATATTGCAGATGCGCCGATGATGACTCCGGGCGATAGCGCGCAATCGCATCCTCGAACCATTGACGGGCCACTGGCAGCTCCCCTTGCCAGAACGCGGCGATCCCCAACAGGTAGGCGCTCTCCACCAGCAGCACGTTGTCAGCACACGCGGCGCCGCGGGTGCGGAGCAGCTCACCCAGATGCCGTGCCGCCGCAAAGTCGCCCTGGGTCAGACTGGCGATCGCGAGCGAGCGCAGAACCGGTGACGCTAGTTCAGCATCGGGGGCTGAAGTCACTGCCAGCGCCTGCTGATGCACCTCCTTCAGTCGCGGCGATGAATAGCCCTCGGCAATGCCGAGCGGCGGCAACAGCGCGGCCAGCAGCGCGGCCTCCCGCGCGATACGCGCCGGGGTGCGCGGAAGGGGACGCTGCAACTCGAGGGCGCGCTCCAGAAGCCGGATAGCCTCGAGATTCGCGTAGCGGTGAAGAGCCGATTCGGCCGCCCGCTCATACCAGCCGATGGCCGGCTCGATCGCGCCCGCGCGGTCGTAGTGCGCGGCGATCTGTCCGCCGGCCGCGCCTGGGTCGGCCTCATGGAGCATTTCCAGCGCGCGAGCGACCATCACGTGATTGTGGCGACGTTGGGCAGGGCCAAGAGCGCGGTACGCGGCCTCCCGGAGAAGATCGTGGCTGAAATCGTAGGCATCGATCCCCTGCTCGCGGACAATGCGCCTCCGCCAGAGCTCATCGAGGCCGCGCACCAGGTCGGCCTCATCGAGGGCAGCGGCTCGCCCCAGCATCTCGGCGGTGAATGCCCGGCCGATGGTGGCAGCAAGCCCCAACAGCGCCCGAGTTGAAACGGATAGCTGAGATAGCCGGGCACCAATCACGGCCTGCACGCGGGGCGTCATCCAGTCCAGCGCTTGCGCGCCGTCCGCCCAGCCCGCACGCAACGCCTCGACCACGAAGAGCGGGTTCCCCTCCGTGGCCTGATAAAGGCCACGGCCATCGGCGTCTGCCAGGAGTCTGGTCGATAACCGCGAGACCAGATCCACCACGTTCGCCTCGGAGAGCCGACCCAGGGGAATTTCGTCCAGACACTCCAGCGCCCGCAGCCCGTCCAGCAACTCGGCCACCGCTGGCCGCGCCTCCAGTTCTTCGGTTCGCGCCGTGGCCACGACCAGGAGGGGCGCATCAGGCCGGATGCGGGCCAGGTAGTGCAGAAATTGCAGCGTCTCCCGGTCGCACCAGTGCAGATCATCGAGAACGAGCAGCAACGGCGCATCGTGCGCCAGGATGGCCGACGCCGCGGCATCGAAAAGACGCTGGCGCTGGTCATCGCCAGTGGCCGGCTGCTTGCCAGGGAGGCCATCTTCCAGGGCGATTTCTGGCAGCAGGCGAGCCAGCGCCTCGCGCCGGGTCGCGTTGAGGTGCATCACGTGTGACGCCAGAGGTTCCATGCGGAGCCAGGCGACCACCGGCTCGTACGCCAATAACCCTTCTGCCGGATATGCCCGTGTCCGCGCCGTGGCAGCGCCGTGCTCAGCGCACCAGTGGCGAAACTCCTCGGCCAGCCGCGACTTGCCGATGCCGGCCTCGCCGGTAATCAGGACAACGTGCGCTTGCCCCGCTTGCGTCGCTCGCCACCGGTCTCCCAACCGCATCCACTCCGCGCCGCGGCCGACCAGCGACGTCAGCTGCTCGTGACGCATCCTCTCTGCTGGCATGGGCAGGAGCGCCGTTGTCGCAAGCAGCGCGTTATGGAGATCGCGCGTTTCATCCGCTGGCTCGATCCCCAGTTCGCGCTCCAGCGTCGCCGCGCAGACGTGGAATACGCGCAGCGCCCGCGCGCGCTCACCTCGGACCGCGTGCAAGCGCATCAGCGCACGGTAGGCGCCCTCGTGGAGGGGATCGTGGCGGACCAGCCGCTCCGCAATCTCCATGGCCAGCGCCGTCTCCCCGGCGGGCTCAAGCAGCGCGAGCAGCCGCTCCAGCGCCTCGCCATATCGCCGGCGATAGCGCTCGCGATCGTCAGTCAACCAATCGTCGTAGCTGCCAGCAAGCAGATCACCGCGATAGAGATCGATGGCTTCCTGCAATGCGGCCAATGACTCGTCAGGGTCGGCCGCCTTTTCTAGCGCCGCGTCGAAGGCGACGACATCGAGCCAGGAGTGTGCGTCGCCTCGCCACTGCAGTGCGCCCGGAGAAATGGCGAGGTAGCGATCCGCTTCAGGCAAGGCGCGGCGCACGGTATGGATCAGGTGGCGGAGGTTGGTCCGCGCCTGGGATTCGCTCGAATCGGGCCAGAGGAGAAAGGCGAGATGCTGGCGCGGCTGCGGCGCTTCGCGATGAAGCAGGAGCCAGACCAGCAGCGAAGCGGCGCGCGCGGACTCGATCGGCGGCAGCGGATCGCCACCCAGCCGCATGTCGAGGCTGCCAAAGAGGCGAATGTGGAGAAGCGGCGGCATGGATACGCTCCGTGGCGCGGCCAGATCGCGGCCATTATCTTGTGTTCGATTCCTCCGGTTCCATGCTGTTCTTGACGCTCTTGACACGACGCGGGCCAGTAGACGATGAACCGGCGCTCTTTGCAGCCTTGGCCCGAGGTGTCGGCGCGAGCGCGGCCAATCATCGTTTCTTCCCAAAGCCGCGCGGATGCGCCCGCACGATCGTCCCGTCGCCGGCATGCAGGCTCCAGCCCAGCACGTTGGCGGCATTGGCCTCGGCTCGCAGCGCGGCCAGCATCCAGAGTCAACCAGCGAAGGAAACAGGTGGAAGCCGTCTGCCAGGGACCATACCGCTCCGGCAGATCGCACCACGGCGTTCGCTGTTGACCGGTCGAAGGAATAGAACCAGGTGGAAGGCTACACGCCGCCTTCCAGTGTTCGGCTGAGCAGACACGCAGTCCAACGACAAATCCCAATCCAAATGCGCAACGTGACCACGCCGCGTCATATTGACACGAAGCGAGAGTATGGCTACCGTGTCAAACTAGGTCCATACCAAGAACGGCATATGCACGTGGGTTGTCTCGGCTGATTGTCATGTTCAACATGCTGCACAGCAATTATTGCGCCTTTCATGATTATCTTACAGGTAATCATGAGGCGGCAATCCATCCACGTTGAGCGAGCCCAGGGCGGGGGGAGGCGAGGGCGTCGTCCCCCCCTGGCGGACCGCGCCG
>CAYSXO010000381.1:0-4594 GCA_964434995.1 uncultured Sphaerobacteraceae bacterium | reverse complement strand
GGAGCGCGGCTCGGCCTTCTGGATCGAGCGGGCAGACCTGGGCCGTTTCCTCGCCGCCGGCCTGACCGGCTACACCCTCTACCAGCTTGGGTTCACGCTCGGCCTCAGCCGCACCTCCCCCTTCTCCTCGTCCCTGCTGATCGCCATGGTTCCCCTCTTCACCGTCCTGATCCTGGCCATCATGGGCGAGCGCACGCCGCTGCAGGGCTGGGTGGGGCTGGCGGTGGCGCTCGTTGGGGTGGTGATCTTCCTGCTCGATAAGCGCGGCGCGGGCAATGGCACGCTGATCGGCGATCTGCTGAGCATCGGCGCTGGTGTCTCGTTTGCCATCTACGGCATCGTGAACCGCCCATTGGTTGCCAAGTACCCGGCAGCGACCTATACGGCCTGGACGCTGCTGGCGGGAACGGTCCCACTTCTGATCATCGCGCTGCCGGCGGCGTTTGCGCAGGATTGGACCGCGGTCTCCGGCCCGGCCTGGCTGAGCGTCATCTATCTGGCGATCTTGCCGGTCTACGTGGCGTACATGCTCTGGAACTACGCCATCGCGCGGCGTGGCGTGGCCAAGGCGACGACCTTCAGCCTTCTCGTCCCGATCGTGGCGGGCGTTCTCTCGGCCATCTTCACCGGCGAGCCCTTTGGCCCCACCAAGCTGCTCGGCGCGGCGCTGGTGCTGGCCGGGCTGGTCATCGTGCGGTTGCCCCGGCTCGCGCCCGGACCTGTCACGTCATAGAACGCGCCGCTGTGCCGTGCACCCTGCCCATGCCGACGATCGGGATTCGCTTTTTCTCAGCGTGATTGCGTGCGAGGTTGCAGCGGGGCAGCGTCCCGCGCTGCCGCGCCGTCCAGCAGCCAGAATGCAACATCGCCCATCGCCGAGGCGATGGCATGACGCACGACGTTGAACCCCGACCGGTGCGCCCGTGCCTGACGCGCGATGGCGAGTTTGCGTTCCTGTTCAGCTTCCATGAGAAAGTCGTGGAAGCGCGTCGCTGCAAGCCGGTGCATCCATTCCATATCGTTTCCGTACACGAGTCTCGGCCTCCCTGCATGGTGAAGCGTGATCGAAAGGCCGAGACAGTTCCGCTACACCATCTGGCCGAGTCCGGAGCATGCCGGGCTCGCCTCTGATGATCCCCGATGGCGGGCGTAGACACATCCGGCGGGAGGCAGAATCGAGGTGGCAGATTTCGCGAGGAGCCACGGCATGTCTCCTCCGTCATGTGGCAGAGGGAAGAGCGATCGAGTCTGAATTCCGAGGCGGGCAGGACGAAAGCCCTCGCCCGAAACGCGGCGCGAGAGGTTCATGCAGCCGATTGAGGGCAAGGAACGACCCTGGGTGCGCGCCATTCTTGACCATGCCGGGAATCCGAGTAGGCTTATCGCCGAGCTTCGTCGTCAACTTGCGCGCGACAGAGCGGACAACGCCGTCCAACTCATGCTTTGGGAGCGATACGGCCAGCCCAATCGCTCCAGGAGTCTGCCGCGAGGCAGTCGATCCGTGAGGAAGGATGGAAGGCGAAGGGATCTCGAAACAGACGGTTGATCGCGCCTGGGAGATCGTTGAGCGTCTCTCGGGCGAAATTGGCGCCCGCGTTGCCGGGACCGACGCGGAGCGCGCCGCCGCCGAACTGATCGCCGCCGCCTATGAGGCGCGGGGATTGCCTGTTACCCAACAGCCATTTCGCTGGGTCGGCTGGGAACCGGATGGACGGCCCAGAGTCGTGATCCACGAGGCGGACGGCGCGGCCACCGCGTTGCGCACCGCCTCGATGGCGTTCACTGATTCGACGCCCGAAGGCGGCGTCACGGGGAGGCTCGTTCCAGCTGGAGTTTGCGAGCTGGCGCCTGGCCTCCTCGAGTGGCCGCGATACGCGGTCGAAGTCGATGGCTCGCCGCTTGCCTTTGTCGCGGTTGTCCCCGAGGGCCGCGCTCGCCCCTTTCCCCGGCCCGAGCGGCAACTCCTGCTCGACGCCATTGCCATCGTTGGCGCGGACGAATTCGCCCCAATTGGCGAACGGTGCAAGCGCGGCGAGGCGATCGAGGCGACGGTCGAGACGCGGGGTCATTTCGCTATCGGCAATAGGTCCGTCAACGTCATCGCCGAGCTGCCCGGCGCGTCGCATGAGACGATCGTCGTCTCCGGCCATTACGACAGCGTGGCCGGCACGCCGGGGACAGGCGACAACGCCTCTGGCGTCGGCGGTTGCCTCGCCCTGGCGGAGCATTTCGCCGGCCGCCCGCTGCCGAAGACGCTCCGCTTCATCAACTGGGGCGCGCACGAGTTCGGGTTGCTGGGGTCGCAATATTATGTCCAGGATCTCGCCCAGCGCGGCATGCTGCCGTCGATTTCGGCTGCGCTGGCGCTCGATATCCTGAGTGATGGCGACCGCCTCGGCATCTGGATTGGAGGCGAAGCCTTTCGGGCCGAGTTTGCCTCGGGGATGGAGACGCTTCCCGCCGGGTTCCCCATCGAGCTTCATCCGACCGGGCGTGGCGAGACGGATAGCTGGTCCTTCGCGGAGCGCGGTCTTGACACCGCCATGTTCCTGACGCTCCCATATGCCCACTTCCATCTTCCCGACGACACCATCGAAAATAACAATCGCGAGCTTTTTGGGTATTCGGTTGCCGTCGCGCAACGGATGGTCGAGCACCTGCTCGACCGGTAGGACAAACGACCCGCGAACCTGGAGGAAGAGACGATGACACGGGATGGGCAATCCGCCCTCGATCGGCGGCGGTTCATGGTTCTTTCGAGCGTCGGGCTCGGCGCGCTCGGCCTGCCGCTCCTGACGCCCGCGTCCCCGCGGGTGCTGGCAGCCCCGGGCGCTCTCCCGGCCAGGCAATCGGGTGGCCGCGTGGTCTATGGCTATGGGGCGGAGGCGGTGAAGCTCGATCCAGGCGACGCGATCGACCGGCCGAGCTTTGACGTCTCGCAGAATATCTACGACGGTCTGGTCGAGATCGATCAGCAGGGGGCCATTCAGCCCGCTCTGGCGACGGAGTGGTCGATTTCCGACGACAACCTGACCTGGACCTTCACCCTGCGCGAGGGCGTCGCGTTTCACGACGGCACGGAGTTCAATGGCGATGCGGTCAAGATCAACATGGACCGCATTCTGAGCGAAGAGAACAAGATGGGCACCTACGGCCAGTGGGAGCCGATCGTGGAGGCGGTCAACGTGACCGGGCCGCTGGAGGTCGAGTTCGTCACAAAGCAGCCAGCCGGCGGCCTCCTCAACCTGATGGCCTCGGGCTACGGCGGCATCATCAGCCCAGCCGCGATCGAGCAGTATGGCGCGGATCTCGCGCGCAACCCGGTGGGCGCCGGCCCGTTCATCTTCTCGGAGTGGGAGCAGGGGCAGCGGATTGTCCTGACCCGGAATGCTGATTACTGGGGCGGGGCGCCAGAGATCGAGGAGCTGGAGTTCCGGGTCATCTCGGAGGACAGCAGCCGCATCCTGGCGCTGGAGGCGGGCGACGTCGACGTCATCGCCAATGTCAGCGCGCAGAACATTCCGCTCCTCCGAGACAACAGCTCCCTCGTCGTCGTCCAGCAGCCGACCTACCGCCTCTTTTACTGGGCGTTCAATTGCACCAAGGAGGCGTTTGCCGACGTTCGCGCGCGGCAGGCGTTCAACTACCTGATCGATCGCGCGTCGCTCGTGGAGAACGTGCTGCAGGGGGTCGGGCAGCCGGCCGACGCGCCGATCCCGCCAACGGTTGTTGGCTACGCGCCGATCGGGACGTACACCTACGATCCCGAGAAAGGACAGGCGCTTCTGGCCGATGCGGGCTTCCCGGCCGACTGGGAAGGCGTCGCCTACGTGACCGAGGGGCGGTACTACATGGACCGCCAGGTGGGCGAGGCGATCCAGGGGATGCTGGCCGAGGCGGGGGTCAATGTCCGCGTCGAAGTGCTCGAATGGGGCGCCTTCGTGGATGCGGTCTGGTCCGCGCCGGCGGAGAGCGAGGCGGCGCAGGCGCGCGACTTCGCGCAGACCGCGTTCGGCACGGCCGACCCGGGGCAGACCTTCCGTTCGACGCTATTCTCCACCTACTGGCCGACCGCGGGATACAACGAGGCGCTCTTTGCCGATCCGGCGGTCGATGCCGCCATCGAAGCGGTCGAGCAGGCCGTTGCCGAGGAAGAGCGGATTGCGGCAACGCGGGCGCTCTCGGCACTCATTTTCGAGGCGGCGCCCTGGATCTTCAGCCACTTCGAGCAGCAGGTCGTCGGCCATTCGGCGAATGTTGAGGGCATCGAGGTGCTGCCGACGGAGATCATCCGCTTCCGCGGCGCGCGGCGAGTAGGGTAAACGAGCCAGCCGGGCGCGAGGGGCCGATCAGTGGGACGCTATGTCATCGGGAGGACGCTGCAGGCCATCCCTGTCGTCATCCTGACGACGATGGTCGTCTTTCTGGTACTGCACCTCGCGCCCGGCGATCCGGTGCGGATGCTGGCCAGCCCGACCGCGACAGAAGAGGATCTGAACAACATCCGGAGCCGGCTCGGGCTCGATCAGCCGTTGCCGGCGCAATACGGCCGCTGGATCACCTCCGTGCTGCAAGGTGATCTGGGCGAGTCGAT
>CAYSXO010000380.1:2801-4620 GCA_964434995.1 uncultured Sphaerobacteraceae bacterium | reverse complement strand
CGGGCAATCAGCGACTGAGCTCCGCTGCAGCAACCCTCCCGAGTTGGCGACCAGAATGTCGACCTGCCCGAATTCGGCCATCGCCGTTTCAACGACCCGTGTTGCTTCGTCCTCTTGCGTCAGGTCCGCGCGCATGGCTTTCGCTCGCGCTCCGGAGCGCTCGATGGCCGCGGCCGTTTCGGCCGCGCCACCGTCGCTTGCGTAATAGGTCAGGAGCACGTTGGCGCCGCATGCCCCGAGCGCCTCCGAGATTGCTCGCCCGATGCCTGAAGCGCCTCCACTGACAATGGCTGTCGACCCGCTCAGCCCAAAATCCATTCCGCGACCCCTCCATACAAACTCTGGCGATCTCTTAACGCGACAGTGCGGATTCCGGGACGCGGGCGAGGCGCCGGACGTACTCCAGGTCGACCCGGGTCTGGTTCAACACCTGATCGAGAGGTACCTCGTAGTGACTGTGGAACGAGAGAAGGCCCTGATATCCTGTCTCCCTGAGGTGGGTAATGATCTCGTCCCAGGGAACCATGCCGTCAGGCACGCCCATCCAGTCCGAACGCCAGCGGCGCTGTCCCGCTTCCGAGAGGTCCGCCGGGAACCAGCCGCCGTTCTTCACCCCCACGCAGCAGAGCCAAGGCGCCAGGACATCGAAGGTGAATCGCCAGTCTTCGCGGCCATCCTGCACCGTCTGGTTGCCAGGATCGGGGTAGGCGCCGACTACGGTCGGATCGTGGCCTGCCAGGAGCGCCGCGGCCTGAGCACCGGAGCCGTGGATGGTGTCTCCGTGGAGCTGGAGCGCCAGGCGCACGCCATGCTTCTCGGCAAGCCGGGCCAGCCCATCCAGGTCTCTCCGCGCGGCATCGAAGCAGGCGGCGTAGCCCCGGAGCGGATCGTATTTCCAGTAGCCAAGGCGAATCAGGCTGATCCCGGCCCCCGCGCATGTCGCTAGTACCTGCTCGGCTCGCCCCCCGGATAGATTGGTCAGGTCGGTCGTGGCCATCGGCACCCCGAGGCCGGCCTGCTCTAGATGGCGAACCGCCTCGTGGATCGACGCGGGGTCTTCCGGTTCCGCCTGGTGCCCTGGCCGGATCAGCAGATCGATGCCATCGAAGCCGAGATCGCTGGATGCTGTCGCGATCTCCGCCAGACTTCGCCCTCGGAAGAGCTTGGTAAAAAGTACAGACCGCATGGTTCCTCCCCTGACTTGCCGCAAATGGGAGCTAGTTGATGGCTAGCCGAGCTGGCTCCTATGTCCTTGAGGCCGGCGCAACCGACGCCCGCACGATGAGCTCCGGGCGGAACGTGAGGTGTTCGGCTGGTCCGTTCCGCTGGCCCTCCAGCCTGTCGATCAGCAGCGATACGGTCACCTGCAGCATCTCGCGCAGCGGCTGGCGCACGGTGGTGAGCGGTGGCTGGGCGACTTCGGCGAAGGCGATGTCGTCGAAGCCGACAATTGAGACGGCGTCCGGGACGCGCAGTCCCAGATCCTGTGCGCCCGCGTACGCGCCCAGGGCGTACATGTCATTGATGGTCAGGAGTGCCGTTGGCGGGTCAGGGCGGTCCAACAGATGGCGAGCTCCCTGGCGTCCGAATTCAGCGCCCTCCACGTCGCCATAACCGTGACTGAACGAACCCTCCCAGACGAGGTCGCCACGGGTACCTACGACCCGTTGGTGCCGCAGCGGTCGCGCATCCGCGTCCACGCCCGGCCGACGGTGGCCGAGCGCGGCGCCGTGTCGACCTATCCCACGCAGGCAGGTGGCCGGCTGCGCCTGGTCGCCCTGCCGTTCGTGCACCAGAACCGCGTCATCACCACGTTCGG
>CAYSXO010000380.1:1423-2791 GCA_964434995.1 uncultured Sphaerobacteraceae bacterium | reverse complement strand
CAGACGAGGTCGCCATCTGACTCCAGCCCGGCGTCGGCCAGAGCGGCGCGAAAGCCGTTGAGCCGCTCCAGGCGGCTGGCCGTGCGCAAGGGGCCGGAAAGAAACCCGATACGCCGGTGGCCCAGGCTGAGCAGATACTCGGTGGCGATGCGTGCGCCCTTGACGTTTTCGATGGTTACGCTGTCGATCTCGGACTCGGTTCGCCGGTCGAGCGGCGCGGTGTCGCGATCGAATGTGACCGCGCGCATCCCGCGCCGGACCAGCGCCTGCACATGATCGAGCGAAAGAGGGGATGAGCCAAAAATGACACCGCGCACCCCGTACGACGCCAGCGACTCGGCGTACCGTTCTTCCTGATCCGGATCGCGCCCGGCGTTGCCAAGCAGCACCTGGTAGCCGCGGCCGCGGGCGGCTTCTTCGACGTACTGGGCAAAGGAGCCCCAGAAGGGGTTCGCCACTGAAGGAACGATCAATCCCAGAATGGGCACCTGCCCCGTCTTGAGTTGCCGGGCAAGCTGGTTGGGCGTGTAGCCCAGCTGGGCCATGGCCCGCTCGATGCGGGCCCGCGTCTCCGGGCGCATCCGATCCAGGCGCCCATTGAGGACATTGGAAACCGTGCTGGGCGAGGTTTTGGCCAGCAATGCGACATCTTCAATGGTGACAACCTTGCCTGCCATCATGCCTTGGCCAGCAGTGTCGCGGTATCTCGTAATTCGGTCTGCACGCCCTCGGCACGGCCATGATAGTCCCGAAACGATTCGAGGCCATATTCGGCCTTGATCCGAGCAACCGGCCAGGCCGGGTCGTTGCTTTCCAGAGTGAAGACGTGCTCTTCGGTCAGAGCCTCGACCAGGACCCGGCTCCCGAACTCCAGTTGAATGCGGTGCAGCGCGTCGACTTGATCGTCAATATGGAAGAGTTCCTTTTCCAGAGCGATGGTTTCGGTGGCAAAGCGATGCCAGCGGCTGGTCGAGGCCAGGATCCTCCCGGTGATGTCGATGATCCGGCTATGCTCGGTGCGTACCGAGGAGACGACATAATACTGATGCAGCCAGGCATATGCCTGCAGCGGAAATCCGCCATCATACGCCGAGGGCCAGACAACCAGATCCGCGCCCTGATCAGCGAGCGCCTGCCAGTGATCCGGCCAGCCGATGTCGTAGCAGATCGCCAGCCCCAGCCGCCCGAAATCGGTCTCGATGACCGTGGGCTCGTTGCCAGGGACGATCGCATAGCGCCGGCACTCGCCGATGGTTGGGTGGACCTTCGAGTAGATTCCGGCGACGGCGCCGCGTCGGTCGATAACCACCGCCGTGTTCTCGATGATTCCGGCAGCGGATCGGGCGGCGATGGGCGCCACGACCCAGA
>CAYSXO010000380.1:0-1385 GCA_964434995.1 uncultured Sphaerobacteraceae bacterium | reverse complement strand
TCAATGGTCGGGCCCGGGATCGATTCCGCAACGGGCCGTTCGTCACGGGGCAGGCCAATCTCCAGCAACGTCTCCGGCAGGCAGAGCAGATCGGCCTGCTGGGCCGCGGCGGCCTCGACGCTGGTACAGGCAAAAGCGCGGTTCTGCTCCACGGATGGGGCAATCTGGCCATGAAACGACGCTGTCGTTACCCGTACTTTCCTCGGCATCGACGCTTCCTCAGTGTCCCGTCCTGCGAGTGTATCGATTTAGTGCATCGGTGCACTGAATCACCAACGTAGCAGCGAGCAATAGTCGTGTCAACTGCATTGCGGCGAGATAGCCACGGTTGACAGGCGGAGGAGCCGCTGATAGAGTCCGCGGCAACGATTTAGTGTAACGATGTACAAACGTGCAGTCTGCTCATGCCATGGGAGGTGGCGGCAGAGGTTCCACCGCATGTTCGATGGCGATCGCTTGATACTGGCAGGACGAGGAGAGAGGCGCAATGTCTATCGCGATCTCACGGCGATTCGTGCTCAAGGCTGGCGGAGCGACGATCCTGGTGGGCGGCCTGAACCGTTCCCAGGGCGCCGGCGCCTGGCAGGAGACGATCCAGATCCGGGCTTCTGGGTTCGTTGAATCGCAAGAGCAGCTCGAGCACACGATCGCTGTCCTGGAGGCATACTCCGCCAAGTTCCCCAACGTGCAGATCAGCCCGGAGTTCACCGACTACGATTCCTATGTCGACAAGCTGGCGACAGAGGCGGCCGGAGGCAACGCCCCCGATCTCATGAGCACCAACGCCGATATCGAGGGGGAGTACTCCCGACGTGGCGTGCTGCGCCCGCTCGATGAATTCGTGCCCGCGGTCATCGACTTGTCGGACTACTCCGAGGGAACGGTTTTCAGCAACACCATTGATGGGCAGTTGTTCGGGATCCCGAACGACTGTATTGCGCCCGCCTTGATGTACAACACGGCCATCTTTGAGGAGATCGGCATGGAAGTGCCCGATCAGATATGGACGTGGGAGCAATATGCCCAGACGGCGAATGACATTGCGGCGGCGAACGGCGAAGGGTTCTACGGCACCGAAGATGGTGGAGGCTCCTACATCGCCTGTGATATGTTCCTGCGCGGCCGCGGCAAGGAATTCTATACCGCCGACCGAAACCTCGGCTTCGATCAGGAAGACCTGGCAGCCTGGCTCGGATTCTGGCAGAGTCTGCGGGAGTCGGGTGGCACGCCCCCCGGCGACGTTCAAGCGTTGGCCACTGGCGATGATCTCTCGCGCACCGGTCTCATCACTGGCAACGCGGCCATTCTGCCGCAACTGACGGACACCTATTTTGGGCTGCAGGCCCTCACCGAGAATCCCCTCGGCATCCATCTCCTCCCCAACG
>CAYSXO010000379.1:0-4625 GCA_964434995.1 uncultured Sphaerobacteraceae bacterium | reverse complement strand
GGCATCAGGATTCGGCGAGCTGAGGGGAATGCCCCAGCTCCAAGAGCCAGTCAAGCCCTGGCCACCCGGGACAACGGTCATTTGATTCACGCCCTTGACCGTCGACGCCTCGTCATCATTGAAGACCGACAGCATGAACATATAGGAGATCATGCTGAACGCGCGGCCCTGACTATAGGTGGCCATGGTGTCGTTCAGGTCAGCTCCGGCGGCGCCTGGCTGTGCAGCGTTGTTGACGCAACGAGCATAGATTTCGGCCGCCTTGACGCCAATCTCGTCGTTGATCGCCGGTTCGGTCATCTCCGCGTTGTAGTAGGAGCCTCCCATGGCATAGAGGAAGTTGCAGAACTCCATCACGATGGGGTCAACCTGCTGTGCCTGCATCGCCGCGCCATAGACATCGCGGTCGAGCGCCGAAATTGCCTCGGCCATCGCAACGTAGCCCTCGATGCTGTCAGGGATGGCCAGCTCTTCGCCGGTCGCTTCCTGATACGCGGCCCTGAAGGCTTCGTCGTTCAGCAGGTCATCGCGATAGATGAGCCCCATCGGATAGGGAAACATCGGAAGGTAGAAGGTCTTGTCATCGACTTCAGAGCCAATGGTCAGGAGTGCCGGGATGTACCGGTCGAGCGTCACCTGGCCCTCGGAAGCCTCGATGCGCGGTCCAAGGTCCTCGACCCAGCCCGAGCGCGCGAACTCGTAGACCCAGTAGAAATCGACCTCAAGAACGTCGTAGGCCCCATTGCCCGGCCCAGCCGCAAGCTGGGGCACGAGCTTCTCGCGCATCACCGGGTAAGCGACCTTCTCGAAATTGACGGTGATGCCGGTCAGTTCGGTGAACTCCGGCAGCATCTCCTCGATAACGGTCGTCTCGAGAAGGTCTTCCATGAGAAGGTTCAGGGTCGTTCCTTCGAAGTCCCTGCTGAACGTGATCTCCTGTGCTCGCGCGGACGCCGCGCCTCGGCCAAGTCCCGCCGCGAGCCCCGCTCCCGCCGCGGCCTGCAGGAGCAGCCGACGCGAAAGCGCTGCCCGCTCGCGAACGCGTTCGTGCACCCCGAAATCCGCCATTGCAATCTCCTTCCTCAAGGTCCTTTGCGCGCGGTTCACCGTTCCTTGTTCAACGGATCGCGTGCCCTGGCCATCGCCGCGCGCTGTCAACCGAGCTCACTGGCTGACAACGGCGACCTGACCGAATTGACTGAAGAGCACCCCGTGGGGCAAGACTACGGTTGGCAATATCCGTTGTCAACGCACCTTCAACCGCGTGTCATCCAGCCCCGCTATGATCCCTGCTGCAGCAGTGGGGAGATACGTGCGCGTGGAAAAGGATCGACCATGAACCCTCAGGACTATCTGCAAGGCAAGCCGGCTCTGATCACCGGGGCCGGGACTGGCATCGGCCGCGCCATCGGCCGCGCGCTCGCCGAGGTTGGCGCTCGAATCGCGGTTTCCGATGTCAATCTCGATGCCGCGCGCCGGGTCGCCGCGGACTTGACCGATGCGGTCGCCATCGAGCTCGACGTGACCTCCCCCGAGAGTATCGATCGAGCCGTGGCGGAAACAGAAAGAACCCTCGGGCCAATCGAAATTCTGGTCAACAATGCGGGCGTTTCTACGATGAACCGGGTGCAGGACCTGACCATTGAAGAGTGGGACTTCAACTTCAATGTGAATACCCGAGGCGTCTTTCTGGTGACCCGCGCGGTCCTGCCCGGCATGATCACCCGCAATTCGGGATGCATCGTCAACACGGCCTCGATGGCCGGGAAACGTGCGACGCCGTTGCTGGCGCACTATGCCGCGTCCAAGTGGGCCTGCATCGGCTACACGCTCTCCGCTGCCGTCGAGCTGGGTCCGCATGGCATTCGTGTCAACTGCGTCTGTCCCGGATTTGTCGAAACCTCGATGCAGGAACGCGAGCTCCTTTGGGAAGGCGAACTGCGGGGCATGTCCGCCAGCGAAGTAGCCGAAGGTTACGTCAATCTCACGCCAATGAGGCGAATGGAAACCCCCGAAGACGTCGCGCGTGTCGTGCGCTGGCTCTGTTCGCCAGACGCCGAATTTGTCACCGGCGCGGCCATCGACGTCACCGGCGGCGCACACCTGACTTGAGCAACGCCACTTTATATCGTGCCTCAGACGGCGAAACGATGGGGAGACCGCGGCAATGGATGGCGAGCGCACCTTTGACACCATCATCGTTGGCGCGGGAGCCGCCGGATGCGTCCTCGCCAGTCGGCTCAGCGAAGATGAACACCGAAGGGTCTTACTGCTCGAAGCAGGGTCGGACTTTGGCTCTGATCCATCGGGCTGGCCTGCCGATTTGCTCGATCCCAGCTCGATCTGGCCTGATCGAAATTCCTGGGGATACACCCTCGCCGGCCGTGACCACGGCTCCCCGTTTCCACTCCCTCGTTCCCGCATCGTAGGCGGCACGACGACGGTCAATGGCTGCGTCTGGCTTCGTGGCTCCAGAACCGACTACGACGGCTGGGAGGAGGCCGGCAATCCCGGGTGGGGCTTCGCCGGCCTCCTCCCGTACTTTCAGCGCGCCGAACGCGATCCGCTGGGAAGCGAACTGGCCGGCCGTTCGGGCCCAGTACCAATCGTACGCGAAACCCTGGACGAACAAGCCCACGTCGAGCGCGCATTTGTCCGCGCCGCCGAGCGGCTCGGCATTCCGTACGCGGCGGATCTCAACGCCACGGCAGAGCAGCGGCCCGCCGTCGGTCCGGCCCCCAAGAACATCGCGAGCGGCATCCGCATGAACGGTTCGTTGACCTATCTTGCGCCCGCGCGGTCCCGCGAGAACCTTGAGGTGCGGGCCGATACCATGATCGACCGCGTGGTCGTCGAGGATGGCCGCGCAACAGCGGTGAAGACCGCTGGCGGCACGACGCTTCGCGGCCGCGAGATTGTTCTCTCATGCGGCGCTTACGGCTCCCCGGCCATCCTCATGCGGTCGGGTATCGGGCCAGGCACGCATCTCAATGAGCTTGGCATCCCGGTTCTTCGGGACCTTCCCGGGGTTGGCGAGCATCTCCTCGATCACCCGCGCCTCTCACCAGACCGCGCGGTCCCCTGGCTCGTGCGGCCGGAGTTCGCCCCGGCGCGCCGCACCTTCATCCCGGTCATCGCGAAGGCCCGCGGCCGGCACGCGGGCGATGACATCGACCTGCACATCTACATGGGCCAGGATTTCAGCGAGGAGCATGGCGCATGGTTCTTCTGGGTCAGCGCCATCCTCCAGCTTGCCCGGTCCCAGGGCCATGTCCGTCTCGTGTCGCGAGACCCGAACGCCGCGCCCGAGATCGACCATGCCTACTTCAGCCACGAGGCCGATCTGGACGCGCTCTGCGACGGGATCGATCTCGCGGAGAACATCCTCGCAACTCCAGAGATGCGGGAAGTCCTGCAACCGATGGCTGAAGCCGCCTCGCCGTGGGGTCATCGCCAGGAACTTCCTGGCTGGGCGCTTGACCACTTCGGAACGACCTATCACCCCTCCAGCACATGCCGCATGGGCCCGGCTAGCGATCGCATGGCCGTCGTTGGCGCGGACGGATGCGTCTACGGCGTCGATGGGCTACGCGTCGTTGATGCGTCGATCTTTCCCACCGGACCGCGCGCAAACATCCACTTCACGGTCGTAGCCGCCGCCGAGAAACTGGCTGACGCCATCCGAGCAAACGGCTGACGTGCTCCGCGCGGTCTGCCGGAGCGGGAACCCGTGGCATGGCGGCAACGTCTCCTACACACGCGGCCGGCGCTCGAGACCGGTTGGAACAGGAGACAGCCATGCGTCGAATCCCACTCTTCATCCTGCTCGCGCTTCTTGTCTCGCAGCTCGCTCTGCCACCCCTGGTCCAGGCCGACGGCATCATCATTGTCGATCCGCCGCCTTGCGAGCCCGCATGCACCGAGCCAATCCTGATCGCGGACATGCTCGAGATCCGCTCTCATCGCGTCGATGTTTCCATCGCGGAGCAGATCGCCACCACCAGCATCGACCAGGTCTTCCACAATCCGAATAGCTGGGCCGCCGAGGGAACCTATATCTTCCCGATCCCGCCTGGGGCGGCCATCTCCGGCTTCACCATGACCGTAGACGGCGAGCCGATCGAGGCCAAGCTCCTCGATGCTCAGGAGGCCCGCCAGATTTACGACGACATTGTGCGCAACCTGCGGGATCCAGCCCTGCTCGAGTACATCGGCGAAGGGGCAATTCAGGCGAGTGTCTTTCCGATTCCACCGGGCGAAGACCGCCGTATCGAGATCGAGTACGGTGAGATCATCACGGCTGAAGCAGGGCTGTCGCGCTACCTCTATCCACTCAATACCGAGCGGTTCTCCGCCCAGCCGCTGGAAGACGTCAGCGTTCGTGTCTCGGTCGAATCGAGCGAGCCGCTGCGCGCGATCTACTCGCCGTCTCACGACCTGGCCATCGACCGGCCAGACGACTTCCACTTCACGGCTGGCTATGAAGCAAGCGACGTTCGTCCCGACACCGACTTCGAGCTCTTCTGGAGCGTCTCGCCCAGCGACATCGAGGCGAGCGTGGTGAGCTACTACGACCAGGCCCGCGACCAGGGCGTTTTCCTGCTCCTCGCCGCCCCTGGCCTGCC
>CAYSXO010000378.1:0-4680 GCA_964434995.1 uncultured Sphaerobacteraceae bacterium | reverse complement strand
GTCGACAACTACGGCTGCAAGCATACGAAGCGGTTTATCGAAGAATGGACCAGGTCGCGGTACATCCTCGCCACCGATGCGGTGGGAACCGCCGCCCCTCGGGAGCGTGTCTTTCAGGAAGCACGAGGAGAAGCGGTCCTCTGCTGCGACTCGCATGTCATTCTCGCGCCAGGGAGCATTAACCGCCTCAAGGCGTACTACCGAACACATCCCGATTGCACCGATCTCCTGCAAGGTCCGCTTGTCTACGACGATCTTCAGAACGTTGCAACGCACTTCGATCCGATCTGGCGTGACGAGATGTGGGGAGTGTGGGCGACCGATCCACGGGGGATCGACCCGGATGGGGAACCGTTCGAAATCCCGATGCAGGGTCTCGGCGTCTTTAGCTGCCGGAGAGCGGTTTGGCCGGGCTTCAACCGGGACTTTCGTGGATTTGGGGGCGAAGAAGGGTACATCCACGAGAAGTTTCGACAACGAGGAGGACGAACGCTCTGTCTCCCGTGGCTACGCTGGGTTCATCGCTTCAGCCGGCCGAAAGGCGCCCCGTATCCCCTGAGGGTTGAGGACAAGCTGCGCAACTACCTCATTGGCCACGCCGAGCTGGGGCTGGATACTGACCCGGTCCTGGAGCACTTTGCAAATTTTCTGCGCCCGGCGGCAATCGACCGAGTCAGGAACGAGGTCTTCCTCGATTCCCAGGAGCCGAAACAGACACGATCATGGAAGGCGAAAAAGCGGAAGAAGTCTCACTCACCGGCGAGCGATCGGATGTCCGCGAAGTCTGCGACCGCGATCGAAGGCGTGCTGCACAATCCCGGCCAGGCAGCCGGCTCAGCGGTTGACGGCGCAATGCAAAGCAGGTCGCGTCCTTCCAATCCAGATACGGGCTGGCGCGAGGCGGCTCAGAAAGGTCCTACCGGCGCGGCCGCACGCCGATCGATGCTCGGCTTTGTTTTCGGGATGGGCGACGTTATCAGGCTCGAAGGGACGCCGTCCTTGCGCGCGTTTCCGCTGCCGTGGCGCGACGAGGGGGAGCCGGAGCTGGACCATATGGCCAGAGTCGCGCGCTCGGTCGAGGATGCCGTTGAAGCCGGAGGCACGCATCTTCTGGTGCCAACTGAGGCGGCAGATTGGCTCGCCGACCATCCTCGGGTCACCGAATACTTCACGATCTACCACGAGTCGATCGGATCGAGCGTGGAGTCAGGATTCCTGTTTGCGCTGCATGCCGGCGGCTCGGAATACGCCAGCCGCCACGTTGAAGAGTGATGTGCCCTCGAGCTTCATGCATCGAAGTCCTGCTGCACCGCCAAAGGAGGTGGTCGAACCTTGTCGGCCGGGCGCCCGATGCCGTCCAGCACGCGGGCGTCACAGGTGAGGCGGGTGCGCAAGTGAAGCGCCTTCGCTCGCAAAAGGACACCGGACGACTGCCCACTTCGCGCATGGCACGGGCGATGATGCCCATGCATCCAGGTTGGATCGGCGATCCCCGGTTCATGTGTAATGCGGAATCCGGATGATCACTCCCTCGTTCGCCCGCGTGCCTCGGACGCCGCGCTCCCCGGTCCCAGCGCCATGGGAGAGGGGGTGGGGTGAGGGCGCTCTCCGCGCATGTGGCACTGATCAATCGGGTTCCGATTAAAACCGCCGTTGGCGACCCTTTCAGGTCCGTTGGTATGCTGTGCGGAATGGACAGCCCCGCGTCTTCGGCAGACGACGCGACATCGCCGTGCCATGCCACCGTCGCGTCGAAACGTGCGCCGCATCACAAAAACCGGCTGCAACGGTGACGAATCGCGCCGGACCATTGCGCCCATTCAGCGAAAGCCGCCTGGCCTATCGGCCGGCCGCGTTCCATCGCCCGTTTGGCCAGGACAAAGGATGACAGAGCACCCTACGCCTTCGCCCGTTGCGTCTCAGCAGCCACAATTGAGCGACTTCTCATTCTTCGGCTTTGACGGGCAGGAGCAAGACCTCGAACGTCACGTACAGCGCGTCGAGATCCGCGGCGGAGCGCCGGGCGTTACGACTCTTGACGATTATGTCTACGTCCCGATGGATCAGACGCCACTGTTGCGCCGGGACCGGGAAGCTCTGGCCCGTGGCGCCGCCACGCCTGAGAACGTTGCGCCCGCGCTCACGGTCGACGAGGACGTCGTCTACCTCGGCTGGCTCTTCAGTCATTACGGTCATTTCCTGATGCAATCCCTGGCGCGGATCTGGATCCTCAGCGAGGTCGATCCGTCCGTCAGGGTCATCTTTCACGCCGCGAATCCCGAACAATCGCAACCCACCGCCTGGGCACAACGCATTCTTACGGCATTTGGGGCGCCGCCCGATCGCATCCTCACGCTCCATGAACCGGCAAGGCTGCGACGGCTGATCGTGCCCGATCCGCTCTTTTCGCCCCGATCGGTAGCCGACGACCAGACCGTGCGCGCGCACGAAGCGATGGCCCGGCCCTACCACGAGGTGGCGGCGAGAATTGCCGGCGACGCGCGGCCTTCCGCGCGGCCGGTCTATCTCAGTCGACGCCGCCTGCCCAGCAGCCAGCGGCTCATTATTGGCGAAGCGCAACTGGAAGAGGTTCTGCGGCAGCAGGGATTCCATATTGCCTATCCGGAGACGATGACATTCGAGGAACAGGTCCGGCTCATCAATAGCCACTCTGACATCTTCTCGAATGCCGGAAGCGCCGCGCAGAACGTCCTCTTCGCGCTTCATCGGCCGCGGCTCCACCTCCTGACGAGCGGAACCCAGTTCTCGCCCGACTACTTCATGCACTCGACGCTTGTCGGTTCGCCAACCACCTTCGTCAACGGCCTCAGCACTGGCGGCCGGGCAAACTTCCCTCAGGCGCGGAAGCTGACCCCACACATGGTGGACATGCCCACCTCTGTCGCCTACCTCAGACAGGGTGGATTCCTGACCGCTCCGCCGCCGGAGTGGACGCCGCAACGAGAGGAAGCGCTCCAGGCAGAGCACGACGAAGCCTGGCTCTACGGATACGTCCGGATTGCCGGCCGGAAGGCGCCGCTTCCGGAGCAGATCGAGCAGGAGGCCACCCGCCTCGCCGCGCGGTCATGGCCGCTGAGCCTTGCCCTGGCGCGGTACTTCATCCGGCACGACACGCCGCGAGTAGATGGTCTGGCCAGCCAGTTCGCGGCCCTCGCCTCGGGAGAGCAAGATCCTGAACGTGTACGGCGCTTTGAGCGCGAGGTCAGGGACATGGCGCCACAGCTTCTCCGGCGCTGCAGCCCTCAGACAGCAAGCATCGTTCAGTCAGTGTTGCATGACCGCTTTGACCGTGGCTAGCCTCGGCAGTCACCGCGTGGTGCGAACCCATTGCCCATCGCCTTGGCTGAAATCGTCGCCACCTGATGAAGGGTATTCATGCGCGTCCTGATCACCGGCGGCGCCGGCTTCATTGGCAGGCGTCTCGTCAGTGCGCTCGTTTCTGATGGCCATGCCGTCCGCGTTCTCGATACGTTCTCCGAGCAGGTGCATGGCCCCACGCCGAAGATGCCTTCTCGGCTATCTGGCGCCGATGTCATGCGTGGTGACGTGCGCGACCCGGCGCTCGTTGCGGCGGCGCTTGTCGATGTCGAGGCCGTTGTCCATCTGGCCGCCGAGACCGGCGTTGGCCAGTCGATGTATGAAATCACGCGCTATGTTGACGTCAATGACCATGGCACGGCCAGTCTCCTCGAGGCGCTTGTGCGGAGGCAGCAGCCTGTCCGCATTGTGCTGGCTTCATCACGAGCGGTGTATGGTGAAGGGCTCTATCACTGCCCGCGTTGTGGCGAGGTGAGCCCGGAGGCGCGGGAGCCAGAGACACTGACGCGCGCGGAGTGGGATCCCCTGTGTCCCTCCTGCGCGGGAGCGATTACGTCCATCGCAACCCATGAGCGCGCCCTACCTCGCCCTGGCTCGGTTTATGCGGCCACGAAGCTCGCCCAGGAACGGCTCTGCCAGATCGTCGCGGACGCCTACGGCATGCCCCTCACCATTCTGCGCTACTTCAATGTCTACGGTCCTGGCCAAAGCCTGACGAATCCGTACACGGGAATCCTCTCCACCTTCTATGCACGCGCCGCGAGTGGAAAGGCGATAGACGTGTTCGAAGATGGGCTGGAGAGCCGGGATTTCGTGTATGTCGACGATGTTGTCGCGGCGACACGCCAGGCGCTTCTATCCGCTGAGTCACCACGTTCGCGGGTTGTCAATGTGGGCAGTGGAACGGCGATCTCAATTGCGGACCTGGCGCGGACGATAGTCCGGATTGGCGGCTGGGACGTCCCGATTCGGATCACCGGAGCCTACCGGGTCGGAGACGTGCGGCATGCCTGGGCAGATACGCGGCATTGCGCGCGGGAGTTGGGAATGACGTCGAGCACACCGCTGGAAACCGGTCTGCGCCATTGGCTGCACTGGGCTGCACGCGCTCATCACCGGGATGCCACGGATCTGGCAATGGGTCAACTCGCGGACTGGGGGCTGTATCGTCGCGGACACGGTCCAGGAGGATGATGTCTCAGGACTGGAGTTTCGCATGGATCAGGACAGTGTCGCCCGCTGTCCGCCGGCGCGGCGCAACCGTGCAGACGGTGTTCATGAATCTCAAACGTCGCCGGGCTTTCCGCCGACACTCGACCGCCGACCGAACACCATACTGCC
>CAYSXO010000377.1:3720-4694 GCA_964434995.1 uncultured Sphaerobacteraceae bacterium | reverse complement strand
GGCCAGCCGCCGGCCTGGCCACCGAAGATTGCGCCAAGGGCCTCCATCTGGGGCGCGGTTGCACGTTCGTCGATATAGAAGCCGAGCGTCCAATCGCCAGCAAAAGCGTTGCCGGGGATCAGCACATAGGCTACCAGGTTCACGTCGTCGAGCCGTGTGTCCCCGTAGTGTCCCTCGACGATATGCCAACCAACGATTGCGTGGCATGGAATCTCGGTGGGGTCGCTGGTGAAGTTGCAGGGACAGGTGACGGCGCAGCGACAGGCTTCCATGGCATCGCCAACGAGGCGCCAGGGTGGCACATCGGACGGCGAATTGCCCTGACGGGATTGTGTGGCAGCGTGACCGGGGCTCGCGGCTCGCCCCGGACGCGAACTTGCCGCGCCCAGCGCGAGGCCGCAGCCGTCGAGGCCCGACGGGGTGGAGCGGCTGAAGAGATGGGCCGAGAGGCGGGCAGCGAGTGACGGGGCGGCATGCGGTTCCATGGAGTCTCCTCGCATCGTGCTGGCAGCCGATTCTCCACGGCGAAGCGTCGTTCATGACAGGCGCTCCGGGCCGTGACGTATGGTGAGGATGGCAGCCAGGTGGCGCACGCGCATCAGTACAAAATACTGATTCCCCATGCTCGCCGCGCCATGGCGGGCTAGATCTTCTGCTCGCGTCGTTGGTGCCCCGTGGGTTCTGAACAGCGACGAACCGCGCCAGCGTTCAAGCGTGTTCGTCTACGCCGCCTCTCCCTCCACCAGCGGCGCGGCGGCGGCCTCGGCCAGTTCTTCATCCGTCAGCGCGTGACGTGGCTTGAGCCGGCGCTGGGCCATGAAGATCATCGGGATCAGCGTCGCGCTGGCGGTCAGGGAGGCGATCAGGGGCGCCTCGGGGCGGATGGCGTAGAGCTGGCCCGAGATGATTGGCGCGGATGAGAAGGCACTCCCCCCGATCATCTCGCTCAGCGTGAAAACGCGCGGCCGCACGTG
>CAYSXO010000377.1:1799-3691 GCA_964434995.1 uncultured Sphaerobacteraceae bacterium | reverse complement strand
CCAGCGCCGCCACGAAGAGCCCCCAGGCCGACCAGAGCCCGCCCCGCCCGATGAATGCCAGCGCGATCAGCCAGACCGCGTGCGTTGAGATCACCACCAGCAGTGCGCCCATCACCATCAGCATGGCGATGACCACCCCGGTCAGCGGGTGCCGCTGCAGCCACTGGTTGCGGGCAATGATCAGGCCGTAGACAACCGCCCCGGTTGAACCGATGCCACCCATGATCGCCACCATCGCCGGGGAGATGCCGCGCTGGTCGGCCAGGAAGGGCGCCAGCAGCGAGATGCCGAGCGCCAGCGAGAAGATGGTGGCGAACTGGATGCCGAGCAGCGGCTTCACCTTTGGTTCCGCCAGCGCCTCGCGGTAGGACGAACGCGGCGCGGGAGATCCCTTTGCCACCTTCTCCGGCGGCGCGAAGCGGCTGAAGGCGAAGAGGGAGAGGAGCGTGCAGAACGCGGCGAAGATGAACGCCGCGCGCATGTCGAACCGCGCGATCAATGCGCCGGAGATGAGCGGCGACAGGCCAAAGGCGACCGCCGGTCCGACATTGAAGACGAGCGTGAAGGCGCGCACCTTCTGTTCGCCCGCGTGGCGCGCCAGGTGTGCCTGCGTTAGCGGGAAGGCGATCTCGCCGATGGAGGTGCCGATGACCATCGGGATCAATTGCGTCCAGTGCGTGGCGAGCGCCGCGCTGACCAGGGCCAGGGCGGTGACCGCCCGCGCGCCGACCATCAGCAGGCGCGGATCGACGCGGTCGGCCAGGCTCGCGCTGGGCGCCAGGACGAGCAGGCGGAGGATCCCCGACGAGCCGAGGACCATTCCGACGATGGTGATCGGCGCGCCCAGGGCCTCGATCCAGAGCGGCCAGATGCCGACGTAGGCCCCATAGGCGGCCTCCACGCCGATCATCGCCCAGAAGACGTAGCCAAGCTCGCTGCCAAGCCCAAAATGCCACGTCAGACGCCGCCCGCCCGGCAACCGCATCGAACCTGATCCTCGTGTATGGACCGCTGGCCAGTCGCCCGCGCGGCGGGAATTGTACGGCCCGCCCGTGATGCGGGCGTCGTGACGGGGCATTGCCCCCACGAGCCGCCGGATGCGGTACCGTTGCCAGCGGTACAACTCGGGAACGGAGGTTGGAGCACGCGTGAATCCCTATCTCGCGACCGCGATCGCGATGTGTGTCATCGTTCTCATCTCGCTGGCGGGGACAGCCTACCTGGCCGCGATGTTCAATCGCCGCGCCAAGGCCGATTTGCTGGCCCGCCTCGACCCGCTGGCAACGGCCATCGACGGTACGGCTGACGTCGAGGAAGCGCGGGTGGAAGGGCGCTACCAGGGGCAGATCGCCATCGGCCGCGTGGCCAATGCGCAGGGTGGCTTTGGCCGGCTCTTTCATGTGGAGTTGGTCGATTCAGCCGGCGGAGAAGGGTGGGAGTGGTCATCCCTGCCGCAGAAGAAGCTCCCCGATCCGATCCGCGCCTTCGAAGGGGATCCGGCGCTCCAGGAACGCCTCGGCATCGATTTTCCGGCAGAGGCGCTGGTGGTGCCGGACGACCGCGCCCAGCGCTTCGGCTTCCTCTACGATCCGGCGGCAGGCATGTTGCGCCTGACGCGCGAGATGCGCACCCGGCTCGACATCCCGGACGCGGAGACCTTCACCCGGCAGTTGGAAACGCTTCGCCGGCTTGGAGAGGCGAACCGGCGCGCCCAGGGCGGCGTCGATGCCTGATGACGCCAGGGCAGCCTTCCCGCCGCGCACGGTCGATGCCATTCGGGTCGACAGCCAGGACGAGGAATTCGCCTTCATCGCCGCCTGGCCCCACCCGGTGGGCGCATGGCGCCCCTTGGGATTCGGCTTCGTGCCAGGCATTCCCAGCACGCAGAAGCG
>CAYSXO010000377.1:981-1789 GCA_964434995.1 uncultured Sphaerobacteraceae bacterium | reverse complement strand
TGTCATCCTCGCCCCGGACGAAACGCAAGTCAACCTGCACTTCATGGTCGGCTCGTATCACGACGCTCGCCGCCCGCCGGAGGAGAACCCAGCGCGGCGCGTGGAAGCCGTGATGCGCGCCGGCCACGAGCTGGCAAAGAAAGAAGGGCCACTCCACCCCGGCTCCATGCCGCAGTACCCCATCCCGTCGGCGTCGCACCTCGGGACGGTCACCGTGCCCCTGCCGATCCTGGCCATCGACGCCGGCCAGCGCTGGCTCTACGCGCCGCCGCGGCTGGCGGTGGTGCGCTGGCCCGCGGCCGAGCCGGTCGGCGTGGGGGACATGCCCGGCTTCAACCCGGACACCTGGCCACCCGAGCGCCTCGGCGACTGGCCGCCCGCAACGGTGCGCGACTGGGACCAGGGTCGCCTGGCCGGGGCCATCGCCCGCTTCACGGCCATCTGGGGACGGCTGCTCGACGTCTGGTTCGGCGGCCAGCGCTACCTGCAGTTCGACGACGAGCGCCTGGAAGCGATGCTGTTATTGGGTTTCCTTGTCCCCGCGCCGATGCTCGCCATCTATGCCAGATTGAGCCCCGATTTCTGGGTCTGGCTGCGCGATAGGTGAAGCAAGCTGGAGTGCGAGAGCATTCCAATTCCCTGCAAATTCCGTGGCGATGGCACCGTTCTTGCGCGGCCTGGCGAGGGTGGTCACGGCGTGGCCGCCGTACGCGGCGGCCGCAAGCGGAAACGGAGTGTCCCTATGGAACGTGAGAAATTCGAAGCCTTGCTGCGATCGCTGAGATTACGTCGCGACCGGCGTGGCATT
>CAYSXO010000377.1:0-971 GCA_964434995.1 uncultured Sphaerobacteraceae bacterium | reverse complement strand
CTTGACTCGAAATCGCGATACAATAACCTATACATTACCTTTCAACGAGTGTAACTGCACCGCAGGACTATGCCGTTTACGGACTACCACGCCTCGTACTTCGCGCACTTCTTGACGCGTCGTCATGCTGACGACAGCGTCGAAAAGTTGACCAGCGCGCTCAGTGATGCCCAGGTTGATCTGAACCCGCATCAGATCGACGCCGCCCTCTTTGCCTTTCGCTCTCCCCTCTCTGCCGGCGCTCTGCTGGCCGATGAAGTTGGGCTCGGCAAGACCATTGAAGCCGGGTTGGTCATCGCGCAGAAGTGGGCCGAGCGCAAGCGGCGCGTCCTCGTCATCACCCCGGCCAACTTGCGCAAACAGTGGTTTCAGGAGCTGTCCGAAAAGTTTTTCCTTCCCTGCCAGATCCTTGAGGCTAAGGCCTACAACGAGGCCATCAAGCGTGGGAACTTCCGCCCGTTTGAATCTGACGCCGTCGTCATCTGCTCCTATCAGTTCGCCCGGTCGAAGGCGGCGGACGTCCACGCCGTGCCATGGGATCTGGTGGTCATCGACGAGGCGCACCGCCTGCGCAACGTCTTCGCCAACACGCTCAAGATGGCGCTGGCCGGCAAGCGCAAGCTGCTCCTGACCGCGACTCCGCTGCAGAACTCCCTGCTGGAGCTCTATGGCCTCGTCAGCTTCATTGATGACTACGTCTTCGGCGACCTCCATAGCTTTCGCGAGCAGTACTCGAACGTGCGCCAGGAGAGCGTCTTCAACGAGCTGCGCACCCGTTTGCAACCGATCTGCCATCGCACCCTGCGCCGCCAGGTTCTCCCATACGTCCGGTACACGAACCGGCTGCCGATCCTGCAGCACTTCACACCGGAAGAGAGGGAGGCCCGCCTCTACGAAGAGGTGTCCGAGTATTTGCGCCGGCCGAATCTGCACGCCGTCCCAGCCGGGCAGCGCACGCTGATGACGTTGGT
>CAYSXO010000376.1:2701-4696 GCA_964434995.1 uncultured Sphaerobacteraceae bacterium | reverse complement strand
ATCAACACGGTTCTCCCCGGAAATCCGGGGCCGAGCTGGCTCGAAGAGTTTCCGATGTTCTCCGTGGTCGCCGTGGTCGTCTGGCGCTGGGCGCCCTTCATGATGCTGATCCTGCTGGCGGGGATGCAGTCGATCTCCGAGGAAGTGCGCGAAGCGGCCCGCGTCGATGGCGCGACCGGCTTTACGGAGTTCCGCGACATTACCCTGCCCCACCTCTGGCGCTTCATGCAACTCGGCGGCCTGCTGGGCACCGTCTTCATTGTGCAGGAGATCGATCCGATCTTCATGATGACCGAGGGCGGCCCCGGCGATGCCACCACCACCCTCCCCTACCTTGTCTATGAAAAGGCTCGCGAGTCGTTCGACGTCGGGCGCGGCGCCGCCCTGGGCGTCATCGTGGTGCTTCTCTCGATAGTCGTCATCACGTTCCTGGTGCGGCTGCTCGACCGCATGCTCTCACAGCGGGAGGCATAGCCAATGGCCGCATCGACCTCACGCCTCGGTAGCTTCGGCCGCCGCGGGTTCTCCCACGAAGGAGTCTCCCCGCTCTGGGCGGTTACCGCCTGGATCGTCGCGCTGATCGCCTTCTTCCCGATTCTCTACATGGTCCTGACCGGCTTCAAGACCGAGAACGCGGCGGTCGAGCTGCCGCCCAAGCTGATCTTCTGGCCCACCTTCGAGAATTACGAGGCCGTCTTCGGCATCAATTTCCTGCCCTTCTTCCGCAACTCGATCATTACCTCGCTGGTTTCGACCTTTTTCGTCATGCTCCTGGCCATTCCCTGCGCCTACGCGCTGGCGCAATACCGGCCCAAGAAGTGGAAAGACATCCTCTTCTTCTTCATCTCGACTCGCTTCCTGCCGGTCGCCGGAGTGATCGTGCCCCTCTACGTGATCTTCAGCCCGAGCGGCGATCCCGAGCTGTTCGGCGGGCGCGGCCTGAACCTCCTTGGCACGCTGCAGGGGCTGATTCTTCTCTACGTGGCCATGAACCTGCCGATCGCCATCTGGATGCTGCGATCTTTCTTTGAAGAGATTCCGCGCGACGTGCTCGACGCGGCGCGGGTCGATGGCGCTGGCGTCTTCCGCGAGATGACGCAGATCGCCCTGCCGATGGTAGCCCCAGGATTGGTGGCGACGATATTCATCGCGATCATCTTTGCTTGGAACGAGTTCTTCCTGGCCTTCAATCTGGCGCCGAAGGAATCGACGGTGCCCATGTTCATGGTCCGATTCGTCACCTCCGAAGGACTCTTCTGGGCCAAGCTCGCGGCATCCTGCACCATGGCGGTCCTGCCGATCGTCATCATCGGTTGGCTCGCCCAGAAGCAACTCGTGCGCGGCCTGTCGATGGGCGCGGTCAAGTAGGAAGCTCGCTTACGCCCTCGCCCCCTGCCCCCTTTCTCAGTGCGCTGGCTGTGAGGGGAATGTCATCGGGAATCATGAACCTGTATCGGCACGAATTATCCGGCAGCCGTTCATCCCTCCGCTTCAGCCAGCTAGAGGAGGTTGGCCACGAGCCCCCGCTCGTTGATCCCATCGACCGTGGCCGCCTCGTAGCCGCTCACGGTGACGCTGCCGTAGCGTGCCGGCCGCGCCATCGCGCTGCAGGCCGCGCGAGTAGACCCGGATGCGTGTTCCCATGGGCTTCGGCCAGTCGAGGCAGCGGGCGGTAATGACCGTCCCCTCTGGTCCCAGATAGGTCACGCGCGTGCACATCCGTTGCGGCCCTTCCTCGTCGTTTCATTGCCAGATCATCGGCAGGCAAAGAGTCAGTCATCGCATTGTGCCTGTTCGCGGACCGTTCTCACGAGCCGAGGGTACCCTTGCAGGTCGGTTGGCTGGCCGGGGGCCAATGGCGGCGGCTGATCGGGCAGACGACAGCATGCATGGCGCTATGGAGGACGGACGATGGCTTTTCTCTTCCGGTGGCTGGTGACGGCGCTCGCTCTGGGGTTGGCCGTCTATTTCGTGCCAGGCCTCTCCATGGAAGGC
>CAYSXO010000376.1:0-2601 GCA_964434995.1 uncultured Sphaerobacteraceae bacterium | reverse complement strand
GAGGGCGCGTGACGGGGAATGGGTGCGCCCCGCGCTCAGGAGGCCGTCTGTTTTGCGCGGGAGCGCCAGGCGAGGACGAGGAGCAGCACGCCGCCGATGAGCGCGATCCACCCAAGGAGGGCCAGGCGATCGACCGCGTTGCTGTCGCCAGAGGTCAGCAGCACCAGCGCGAGGACGAACAGCAGCAGCGCGGTGATCACCGGACCGAGCCACGAGTCACCTTCGCCCCGGTGGAGCAGCGAGTCCGCCAGGCCCACTATGCCGTAGGCGAGCAGGCCGAGCCCCAGGATGGTGCGCGCCGCGTCGGCATCGAGGGTCGGCACCAGCCAGCCGCGCAGAAAGACGAGCAGACCGACCGTTGCGCCAATACCAGCTTGCAGCATCACGTAGGGATCAGACTGACCGGGAGCGGCCCGCGGGCTGGCCGCGATCTGGAGTGCGCTTTGAACCAGCAACACCAGGGCGATCAGTTGCAGGAGCACTCCACCAGCCGACGCCGGCGCGAGGAGCAGATAGAGCCCGATGATGACTAGCACGACCCCTTCGATGCCGGTGATCCACCACGCGGTGCTGGCACGCCACGGGGCATGTTCTTGCGCCATGGCCAGGGCTCGATCCGCCATTCCTTCCTCCATCCGCTGGCTCCCTTGTCAGAGCACAGGTCACGACCGCGCATGGTACGTCATCAATCGAACAACATCGCGCGGGAAGCGCCGCCTTGCAGCGGCAACGGATTGCCCAAGATGGCATCCCGGATCATAGCACCATTCTGAAACATTTCATCTTGGGTCGTACCGTAACGGAGATGTCATCCTGAGCGAAGCGAAGGGGCTCGCCTCATAGGGCATGGTCGATCTGGTAGGGCTGAGATGCTTCACGTCGTTCAGCATGACACGTGGTATTCGACTCGGGAGGGATTGAATAGCATTCCTCATTCGTTGGCAGGCGACCGCCGTAACGCTCTGGTTGGCAGTGTGGCTGATTTCTGGGCTGGCGATCGGGGGCTGAGTGGATCGGCATGGCCGTGATGGCGCTGATCCTGGGGTTGGTGAACGCTATGATCCGCCCGGGCGTCTCGCTGCTCTCGCTGCCGGTGACGATTCTCACCCTGGGCTGCTTCGCCTTCGTCATCAACGCGGCGACGCTCTGGTTGGCCGCCTGGCTCTCCAGTCAGATCAACCCGGCCTCCCCCTTCATCATCGACGGCTGGATCGCCGCGATCATCGGCGCATTGTTCGTCAGTAGCGTCTCGGCGGTGCTAACGTCGCTACTGGGCGGTGAGCAGGACTGACGAGACTGCAAGACGGCAAGACGGCAAGTCGGCAAGACGGCAAGACGGCAAGTCGGCAAGTCGGCAAGTCGGCAAGTCGGCAAGTCGGCAAGGAGCATCGTACGCTTTTGGCTAGCGGCCAACAGCCAATACAGGAGCAGCAGTGGACGCGATCCACGCGGAATTCGCTACGGCCCGGCTGGGAGCGGCCTACGACGTCCTCGCGCCCGACGGGTCCGAGATTCCTGTTCTGGTCGCCTCCAGCCGGGGCAGTATGTCCCACGGCGCCCCGCACCCGGGCGGAGTTTCATTGGCGATCAAACATCGACAGGTCGACGAGGTCTGGTGTATCACCTCCGGCCGGGGAGAGGTCTGGCGCAGACTCGGGGACCACGAATCAATCGTCGATGTCGAGCCGGGGAGCGCGTTGACCATCCCGGTCGGCGCGCACTTCCAGGTCCGGACTATCCGGCCTGAGCCGCTGCAGTTCGTCATGTGCTTGCTGCCACCCTGGCGCGGCGCACACGAGGCGGTGCGGGTGCCCGATCACTGGCCGGTGGTTGAGGCTGAATGAGCCGACGAGTCGTACGCTTCCCGGAATATGCCTGACGGGCCCAGACCGCGTTGAGCATCCACGACGCCACCACCAAAGAGCCTCCGAGTCCCCTAATTCGTGGCGCATGTGCCAAAACGCATGCAAGCATACAGGTGGAAACCCGCGATCATTGGCGGCGACCATGGCGAGAGGAGACCCGTAAACACGGCCATGCCGAGTACGCCTTGCCAATAACACGAAGGTGCATCGAGCACGGCCGAAGGCCGACGTTCACACCTCGTTCGGTCTGGTGTGCCAGGATTCAGACGCCGACCTCTCCCATCAAGCCGACTCGGCTTCGCGCATTGTTGATGGGCGCTGGCAAGGGACATTCATACAACGGCACGTCTCGCTCCGACGAGGCGAGTCAGCGCTTGTCGTGGCCGCGGTGGGCCTCGGCTTGGCGTGGCGCGCGGCGCGACCAGTGCAGGCGGTGCGCTTGCCGCTCCTGCGCCAGGAGCAACTCCGCCAGCAGGCGACGCATCTCGGGAGCGGTCACCGGAATCGGCTCGGCATCGCCCCCTTTTCGGTCATCGCGGCGGCGCGGGTGACTTCGAGGTCGGCGTGGGCGAGCAGACAAAGCGTCATGTGCCGATACCAGCCCTGCCAGAAGCGCACGTCGTGCTGGTCGAGGACGACCCCCTTGGCCCGCTGGAACCCCTTCTCGATCTCCCAGCGTGTCCCCAGCACGACGGCTAGTTCTGCCGTCATCACATCGTCGTGGCCAAAGTCGCGG
>CAYSXO010000375.1:0-4713 GCA_964434995.1 uncultured Sphaerobacteraceae bacterium | reverse complement strand
CATTTCGTCGCGGAGTCGATGCAGGCGCGGGCAACGCCCGGCATTTCTCTGGCCGTCACCGACCGTGACCGCTTGTTGGCGACTCGTGTCTACGGGTATGCCGACATCGGGTCGCCGCGGCCAGTCGCCGGCGATACGCTCTTCGAGTTTGGCTCGATCGGCAAGTCCTTCACCGCGATCTGCTTCCTGCAGTTGGCGGAAGCGGGTGCGGTCGACCTCCATGCGCCGGTGACGGACTATCTGCCGTGGTTTTCGGTGCGTTCGAATCATGAGCCGATCACCATTCATCACCTGCTGACGCACACCTCCGGCCTGATTGGCGGCAGCGATTTCACGCCCGACCAACGCTTTGAAGTCTGGTCGCTGCGAGAGACCGAACCCGCCCCGCCGGGACAGAAGGCGCGCTACTCGAACGTGGGCTACAAGCTCCTTGGCCTCGTTCTGGAGCACGTTACGGGAAGGCCGTACGCCGAGCTGGTGCGCGAGCGGATCTTCGCGCCGCTGGGCATGGATGCCTCCACCGGAGCGATCACCAACGACGTGCGCCGCCGCCTGGCGGTCGGCTACACCGAATTCTACGACGACCGCCCCTGGCGGCCAGCGCACGGCTTCGCGCCCGCGCCGTGGTTGGAGACAAACACGGCCGACGGCTGCCTGACGGCCAGCGCGGCCGACCTGGCGACCTATCTGCGCATGCTGCTGAACCGGGGAGCCTATCCTGGTGGGCGGATCCTCTCGGAGGAGAGCTTCGCCCTGATGACGGCGCCGCATGCCGAGTTCGGGGAGGGCGGGAAGTACGGCTATGGCATCGTCACCTACGAGAAAGGCGGCCAACCCCGCATTGGCCATGGCGGCGGCATGGTCGGTTACGTATCCAGCATGACCGGTGACCCCGAGGCCGGCATTGGCGTTGTTGTCTTCACTAACGCCATGCAGGACACCGATCCCATCGCTGAATACGCTCTGCAATGCGTCGTCAATGCCCTGGCCAACGAATCACTCCCCGAGCCGGAGGCGCCGCCAATTGTGGACCTGCTGGACTACGTTGGGATTTATCGATCGGGGCATGACGTACTGGCCGTCGAGGCTGAAGGCTCCTGGCTGACCCTCGTACGAGGCGACCAGCGAATTCTCCTGGATCCGCTCGGGTTTCCTCCCCAGCCGGACATCTTTCTGGCCGATCATCCCGACTTTGCACGCTTTCCCGTCCGGTTCGGACGCGATGCCGTGGGCAGCGTGACGGAGCTGTCGCACGGGGGCGACTGGTATGTCACCGAGGACCACGATGGGCCGTTGACGTTCGAGACCCCGCCGGAGTGGCGGGCATTCATCGGTCACTACCGGAACTACAACCCCTGGGCATCGAACTTCCGGGTCGTGTTGCGCAAGGGAGGGCTCCTGCTGGTCTATCCGCGCGGCCACGAGCAACCCCTGATGCCCGATGGAGATGGGTTTCGCATTGGCGAAGACCCAGACAGCCCGGAGCGGATTGCGTTCGATACCATCGTCGATGGTCAGGCGCTACGCGCCGTGCAGGCAGGAGGCGAGGTGCATTACCGGACCTTTACGCCATGACCGGTCAGCGTGATCGGGATACAGGCGGAGGTCCGGTGTAGTGCGATGCACTGCCGAGCGATTGCGCAATGCGCGAAGTGGATTGGCGTTGCTGTAAGCCCGCGAGTGAAACGTGGCGCTGACGACAGAGGCCAGAGCGGACCCGGGAATGCAGTAGCGCGCGAGGCTAGAAATCGCCCCAGGCTACCTGGAAGCAAGGGAGGCCTAGGTCGTCGCGCCAGAGACGGACGACCTGGTCGCGGTCCTCGAAGACCACGCGAACCGTGTAATGCTCGACGATGTGCCGCTCGTAGATTTCTCGCTTGACCACCGTGTCCTTGCGGCGGTCACCGGGCGGCCGCATGAAGAGGCCGTCGTACGCGATGTCGTGCCGGGCCAGCCAGCGCTCGGTCTCTGGGCGCCAGCGCTCATCGCGGCCGGTGACGAGGATCATGGCGGTCGAAGGGCTGCCCCGCCGAATGGCGTCATAGACGAAATGGACGGCCTCGTTCAACTCGTCCTCCTCGGCACGGCTGGCGTTGTACGGGCTACGCTCGCCGAGGTGGGCGAATGTGCCGTCGAGATCGAAGATGACGCAGTCACGCATCGGTGGGAGGCTCCGCGGTGCGACGAAACGCCCCGCCAGACGATACGATGACACCGTCTGGCGGGGCAGCTCATCCGGTGGACCAGCGTTGGGAGGCATCGCCCATCACAAGGACTGGGCAGTTGGGTCCGCGGTCCACCAGCGAAGGATGGGCTAGCTGACGAAGGCGAGGTTGTAGCTGCCGCCGGAAGCGTCGGAGATCGACGTGCCGCCATTGGACGTAAGGCCCAGATCGGTCAGGTTCGCGACGTCGCCGCCATCGACGGCGACCGGGCCGCCATAAGTGTCACCGACGCCAACCGCGTTGCCGGCATTGCCGCCGCTGTTGACGTCGCCGGCGGAAATGGCTCCGCCGCTGGCCGACGAGGTCGCCACGCCGCCGTTACCGGCGGAGGAGACATCGACCGGTCCCTCATCGCCACCACCGAAGAACTTGTCCTGCAGCCGATACTGGGCGGATGCTCCCGCCGCGCCGATGATGCTCGCGCTGGCGCCGGCCATCAGGCCTGCAACTTTGCGGTTCAATGGACTCCTCCTCAACATTCCCCTGTGACGCTCCGCTTGCGCGGACGCCATGCAACTCGTCGTGGCCATTGCCACATGTGCCTCTGTCAGCCGCTCAGAGCGTGATAGCGGCGTGCGGTCCTGGCCTGGCCGACTCCCCTCGATCCCTCCTGGCTCGAGCCCCTGGAAGCCAGCTCCGCGCGATCGGCGCGATGTGTCGTTCGTGGGACCAGGCGCCTGGCGCGAGCCGGGTGGCCACCGCGCGAGAGTCCGACAGCCTGCACTATCGGTCCCCCGGTGGGGTCCGCCGCGGTCTCACCGCCAGCGCCCTATCCCACGTCGACGGTCCCGCGCCAATGGCGCGTTGCCGGGTTTCTTCGACGGAATGAACCGAGCCACCCCTTCGGGGGCAGAGCGGCCCGCTCGCTTCCAGAGCGAATTTGCCCGCGTGCGTCGACGAATCGGACGCCTCGTCCGATCTGGGTATACAAACGCACGAGCGCGATGATCGGTGCCAGCCTTCTGACAGGACCTTCGTCCGGGATTGCGGTGAAGAGATACGTTCATACCAGAATGGGAACGGATGCCCGCCTCCGGCCAGGCACAACGAACTGACCGTTCAGGTCCGCGATGACGCGCGCCGGTCACCGCGTCGCCAGACGGCGATGAGCGTGCTCGATTCCAGAATTTCGACGAAACCGATGCCGATGGCCATATAGAAGAGCCATTCGAGCTGCCAAATGGCGGCAGCGCCGACGCCGAGCAACACGAGCCCGAAAACCATCTGGCGAAAGCCTTCCATCCGCTCCAGCATGCCGACGTTGCGGAGTGCCAGCCCGCTCGTGCCGTCCGCGCCGCCGCGCAGCCCGCGCCAGACGTTGAGGAAGCCGGCGACGAGGCAGATCGCTGCCATGGCGTCGATCCACCATGCCTGGGCCAGCGATGTCACGGTGGTCATCGTGTCCTCCTTTGTTCCTGGTTCGCTGGCGAATGGACGCTGCCAGCGCAATATCATGAGCCTGAGTCATTTCGAAGGATCTGGCGCCCGTGCCTCGCCCGAGCACCTGTCACCGCCATCGGCCATTCGCGCCAGGATGGCCGCGGTGGCGGCGTCTGCCGGAAAGAATGCTTCGATGGCGAGCTCCGAGAGCGTCACATCGACGGGGGTGCCAAAGACCATCGTGGTGCTGATGAAGCTCAGCGTGCCCGCCGAGGTCAGGAGCCTGAAGGGGACGGCCACCCCCGCGATGCCTCGTGGCTCCGATGATGCTTCGCCGTGCCGGCTTTGCGGCTGGCCGTCGGGAGTGGGATAGCCGCGAAGCTCGGCCAGAAGCTCTTGCAAATCCTGGTCGGCGCTTATCTCGACCTCACGTTCAAGGCGCGCGAGCAAGTGCTGGCGCCACCCGGACAAGTTTGCAATGCGAGGCGCCAGTCCCTCGGGATGGAGGCTGAGACGCAGGACGTTCACGGGCGGACGCAGCAGTTCGGGCGAAACGTCGGCCAAGAGCGGCGACACGGCGCGGTTCGCGGCCAGCAGCGACCAGTGCCGGTCGATGGCCAGGGCAGGGTAGGGCTCGTGGCCGGAGAGCACCCGGCCGATCACGTCGCGCGCGGTCGCCAGCGCGGGATCGTCGAGCGTCCGTTCGGGATAGACGGGGGCGAAGCCCGCCGCCAGCAGAAGCGTATTTCGGTCGCGCAGCGGCACATCGAGCTGCTCGGCCAGGCGCAGGATCATCTCCCGGCTAGGCCGCGCGCGGCCGGTTTCCAGATAACTGAGGTGCCGCGTCGAGACCTCGGCATCGAGCGCCAGCGCCATCTGGCTCAGCCGCCGGCGCTCGCGCCATTCCCGCAGGAGGTCGCCGATTGGCCGGGTCGAACGCGCAGTCATGGTCATCGTCGTTGCCATCATGCCCAGACGATATGCCGTGGCGGGAAGAACGGCAATAACCCGTGAGGTAATCGACGCTGGCGGCGTTGGCGCTCAGGATGGGGGGTGTTCGCCGATTGGCGGCGAGCGAACTTCTGCCTGGAGGAAGCAATCATGACCG
>CAYSXO010000374.1:0-4734 GCA_964434995.1 uncultured Sphaerobacteraceae bacterium | reverse complement strand
TGCTGCGCCGCGCCACCGACCCTTGGGAAAGCCACAAGGGCGGCATCATGAACACTTTGGTGCCGGAGAACGAGATCCCGAGCCATCAAGGTCTCGATGCGCAGAGCATCGATCCGGATCTCGACGTCGTGACTATGGCTGTCATGGTACCCGAGACCCTCGCGCATCTGCACCACTGGTCGGTTCAGCTCGCACGGAAGGCGAGCCGGGATGAAGTCGTCGAGGCGCTCCGCAAGTCATCCCGCATCGCGCTGATCCGAATGAGTGACGGGCTGACGGCGATCAACGCTGTCAAGGAGTTGATGGCCGATGTGGGTCGCCCTCGCGCTGACCTCTACGAAGTCGCCCTGTGGGAAGATCTGATCACTGTCCGGGACGACGAGGCCTTCTACGCCTACATGGTCGACAACCAGGCGATCGTGATCCCGGAGGCGATCGACGCCATCCGCGCGCTGACCGGGCGAGAGCGGCAGGCCGACGCCTCTATCGCCAGAACGAATGCTGCGCTCGGCATCGGCGCCGGCCTGATCTAGGTGGAAAAGTTCGGTGTCCTGGGCACAGGGGCGTCAGTAGACATGTTGCGTCGCTTCCCGGCCGAGCTTCGCGAGACATGACCAGAGGAGCCGCAGTTCGTCTCGTGGTGGTAATGGCGCTGTGGGCCGCATGCTTCCCGCTAATCACACTGGGTCTTGGCTCGGCTCCTCATCTCGCATTCGCCTCTATGAGGGCCGTACTGGCCGGGACATGCCTGCTGGGGGTAGGCAGCCTGCTTGGTCGACCTATGCCGGCGGGTGGCCATGCCTGGGCTTTGCTCGTCTTGACTGGGTTCGGGGCGACGACACTGGGCTTCCTCGGCATGTTCCATGCAGCCGAGTTCGTCGCCCCGGGTCTTGCGACGGTGATCGCCAACGCGCAGCCGCTCCTCGCCGCGATCCTCGCACACATGTTCCTCGCCGAAAGGCTGGGGCCGAAGGGCATTTTGGGCTTGGTCATCGGGTTTGTGGGGATCGTCGCGATCGCTTGGTCGGGCATCGCTCCCGCGGCCTCGAACAAATACGTCCTCGGGATAGCCTACATCGCCCTCGCGGCCACGGGGGTGGCGGTCGGAAACATCGCCATGAAACGCCTAGCGGGCAGGGTCGACGCGCTCATGGCCATGGGCATCCAGCTGCTCCTCGGCGCAATCCCGCTCGCCCTGCTGTCCGTGTCGACAGAGGACGTCTTCTCGGTAGTTTGGTCTGCTGAATTTGTGCTTATCCTCGTGGTTCTCGCCGTGCTTGGAACCTCGCTCGCGTTCTGGCTGTGGTTCGCCACACTCGAGGAGACGGGGCTCAACAAGGCCAACGCGTTCACGTTTCTCGTACCGGTGTTCGGACTGGCGGTCGGCGCAGCGTTCTTCGACGAGCGGTTAGATTGGTTCGCGGCGGTGGGTGGCGCATCAGTCGTAATCGGAATTGTGCTCGTCCAGCGTGACGCTCTCAATCGCGCGTCTTCCAACATGGCCCGCTAGATGTGAGGTCTCAATAGGTTGTCCATCCGGTCCGGACCGGGAAGGCTGGTGTTGCGAAGACTCAGCTGATCTCGGCCGCCGCATGATCGAGGACATGACGGTCCGCAATCTGTCGCCGGCGACGCAGCGATCTTACGTTCACGCGGTCTCGAAGTTCAGCCGCTATTATGGGCGATCGCCGGATCGGCTGGGTCTGGAGGATGTCCGCGCCTTCCAGGTCCACCTGGTGTCGACCGGGATCTCGTGGCCGGCGCTGAACCAGACGGTGTGTGCGCTGCGGTTCTTCTACGGTGTGACGCTCGGCCATGGGGAGATCCCGGAGCGCATCCCCTACGCGCGGGAGCCGCGCAAGCTGCCGGTAGTGCTGAGCGCCGACGAGGTGGTTCGCTTCCTGGAGGCAGTGCCGAGCCTGAAGAGCCGGGCGGCATTGACGACGGCCTATGCGGCGGGGCTGCGCGCCTCCGAGGTGGTCGGCCTGAAGGTCGCCAACATCGATAGTGGGCGGATGGTGATCCGGGTCGAGCACGGCAAGGGTGGCAAGGACCGCTACGTCATGCTGTCGGCGCAGCTGCTCGCCATCTTGCGCACCTACTGGCGGCTGGCCCGGCCCAAGCACTGGCTGTTCCCCGGCCGCGAGGCGAGCAAGCCGATCGATGTCCAGGTGTTGTACGCCGCCTGCCGATCGGCGCGCGCCGCCGCCGGCCTGGACAAGCGGGTGACTGTCCACACGCTCAGACACAGCTTCGCCACGCATCTCCTGGAGGGCGGCACCGATATCCGCATCATCCAGGTCCTCTTGGGCCACAACAACCTGTCGACCACGGCGCGCTACACGCGGGTCTCGAACAGGCTCATCCGGCGGACCGAGAGCCCGCTGGATCGGCTCACCCTGGAGGTAGTGCCGCCCGCTTGATCCGCCGCATGTCGGCCGGTCTGGAGGTAGCGGGTGTCTTCCGCCGCCACGGCGACGACTACGTCCGAGCCCACGACGGCCACCTGGGCCGGGTTGAGCGGCGAGTGATGAGCGCCGTCGAACTCTGCCGGACGGCGGCGCTGGGCGGCCACGTTGAGCGCTGTGCCGATTGTGGCCTTGTCCGCCACGCCTACAACTCCTGCCGCAACCGCCATTGCCCGAAGTGCCAGGGCGTGGCGCGGGCCGAGTGGCTTGCGGCGCGACAGGCCGAACTGCTGCCAGTGCCCTACTTCCATGTCGTCTTCACCCTGCCGGCGTCGGCGGCCGCGATCGCCTTCCAGAACAAGGAGACGGTCTATGCCATCCTGTTCCGGGTAGCAGCCGAGACGCTGCGCACCATCGCCGCCGATCCCCGGCACCTCGGCGCCGAGCTCGGCGTTATCGCCGTCCTCCACACCTGGGGCCAGACCCTCACCCATCACCCGCACGTCCATTGCGTCGTGCCGGGCGGCGGCCCATCGCTAGCCTGCCCCGGACGCCGATCCGGGGGGACGCGCTGGGTGGCGTGCCGACCGGGCTTCTTCCTGCCGGTCCGGGTGCTGTCGCGATTGTTCCGCCGGCTGTTCCTCGAGCAGCTGCGGGCGGCCTTCGAAGCCGGCGAACTGGACTTCTTCGGCGATCTCGCGGCACTCGCAGAGCCCGCCACCTTCGCCCGCCGGCTTTGCGAGCTGCGGCGGATCGAGTGGGTGGTCTATGCCAAGCCGCCCTTCGGCAGCCCCGAACAGGTGCTGGCCTATCTCGGTCGCTACACCCATCGCGTCGCCATCGCCAACTCGCGGCTGGTCAGCATCACCGATCGCGAGGTCGCCTTCCGATGGCGGGACTACCGACACCATGGCAAGCTCAAGGTGATGACGCTTGCCGCCGACGAGTTCCTCCGTCGATTCCTGCTGCACACTCTGCCGGACGGCTTCCACCGCATCCGCCACTACGGCTTCCTCGCCAACGGTCATCGTGCCCAGAAGCTGGCGCTCTGTCGCAAGCTGCTCGCCGCGCCGCCCCCGGAACCGGCCGCCGAGCCGGCCGAGGACGCGCCCCCGACGCCTCGGCACGACCGCTGTCCCTGTTGCGGCGGCCAGATGCTCACGCTGGCCATCTGGCAATGCGGGGAAGCGCCGCCTGGCCGGCCGACGTGGAATGACAGCTCATGATCGCGCGGAGCAGCTCACGCGGTTCACGGCCAGAGAGTTCGCGGCCGGTCTCCAGCAGCGCCGGCCCGCCGTCCTGCAGCCAGCGCGACCGGCCGCAACACGTTCAGCCGCTCCGCGGCCCCGCTGGCAGCCGGATCGGGCCGGATCATCGGCCCACCGACGCCATCGCCAACACCGCCAGACACCTTTTGCGCGTGGCGCATCGTTGGCAGAGCCCGTTCGCCAGCCCCCGCATCGCGGCGCTCCCCCTACAATCCCCATAGCGCAAGCCGGCCCGCGCCTTCGCTCAATCCGGCTTCAATGAGGTCGCTCCCGCGCCTGCCATCAGCTGCGGTGTCGCGCGACCTCACAGAAGCCTCCAGATTCCGGCACGGCGTTTGCTGTGATTCATAGGAGACCTCGAATCAGCGAGGTTCTCTCATGTCTGGCAACTCGTTTCTGGATCGCTTCTCCGCCCTGGACGACCCTCGGCAGGCCTGCAAGGTCGTCTACCGGCTTGCCGAGATCCTTCTGATCGTGCTGGGCGCGACGTTGGCGGGCGCGGGCGCGGAGGATTTCGCCGAGATCCAGCGCTGGGCGTTGCGCCAGATCGACTTCCTGCGCCGGCTCTTGCCCTTTTCCCGCAGGATCCCGTCCCACGACACGCTCAACGACGTCATGAACGCCTTGCCGGCCAAGCTCTTCTGCGAGTGCTTCACCGCCTGGGCGAGGGGGCTGGCCGAGCGTGACCCAGACATCGTCGCCATCGACGGCAAGACGTCGCGTCGCGCCAGGGCGCGCGACGGTGCGCCGCTGCATCTGGTGTCGGCCTGGGCAAGCCGGCAGCGCCTCGTCCTCGGACAGGAGGCCGTCGAGGTCAAGTCGAACGAGATCAAGGCAATCCGTTGCTTCTGGAACGCCTCGAACTCACCGGCGCCCTGGTCACCATCGACGCCATCGGCTGCCAGCGCGAGATCGCCGAGGCCATCCGCGCCAAGGGCGCCGACTATCTCCTCGCCCTCAAGGACAACTGGCCCACGCTCGCCGACGACGTCCGCCTGCTCTTCGACCGAGAGCCCGCCTCGGCCTTCGACCTCCACCAGACCGTCGAGGGCGACCAC
>CAYSXO010000373.1:2125-4790 GCA_964434995.1 uncultured Sphaerobacteraceae bacterium | reverse complement strand
AGAACAACCGGCGCGTGAGGCGGCCGAAGGCGTCCTGCTCGCTCGCCAGATGCGCGATCTCCCGCATGGCGTCGGCCCCGTGGCGGACGCGGCCAGCGTGCAGCAGACCTTGACCGCGCTGCATGCCAACGGCCTCCCACCGCGCGTGATGGTCGATGCCAGCCACGGCAACAGCAACAAGGACTATCGCCACCAGCCGGCGGTCGCCGCCGGCGTCGCCGAGCAGATCGCCCAGGGAGAAGCGGGCATCATCGGCGTGATGCTGGAGAGCTTCCTGGAAGATGGCCGGCAGGATTTCATCGACCGCGGCTCGTTGACGTTCGGGCAGAGCATTACCGATGCCTGCATGGGCTGGGAGATGACGGTCCCGGTGCTGCGCAATCTGGCAAACGCGGTCCAGACGCGACGCTCGCGAACGCTCCCGGAATACGCCTGATTCGCGACGGCCGAAAGCGCGTCGCGCGCGCCTGCCCGCGGTTCAGGGCATCGTCCGGGATCGCATGCGCCTGCTGACCGGGCGCCTGGGCGGCGAGGCGACCCGTCGTTCATCTTCTGGACGTCGGCCGCCTGCCCTCCTGTCCACTGATCCGGGTCTGCTACACTCCTCGCCATGAGAACGTCTGTTCGACACGGAAACTGCTCCATGCCCATGACGTTCGCGATGTCACCGATGAGCGTGCTTCCAATCATGGTCCGCGAGCAATGCGGTGAGCCGGGCGCCGGCGCCCGCGCTGGCAGGCGCCAGTGGCCAGCGGCGCTGGCGCCAGGGCTGACGCGCAACGTCGTCACTTTCACGGAAGGCGAGCCACGAACTCGACGTCAGCCATGGGAGCATAGCGCGTTGTTCCCCGCGAACGGTCATGGCCCGGGCCGATGACCGGGGTAGCTTCGACGGCGACGCAGAGGCCTTTCAGCCCCGTGCTCCGGCCCGCGGAGCTCAGCGTGGCCATATGGGCGAGAACGCGAGCAGCCGCCCTGAAACCGCGAGCTCATTGACAGCCAGCCGTAGCGGGCGGGCGCCCGGTTCGTGCCAAGCCGCTTCCCGATGCGCCATCGACATCCGGAGAACGCCCAATCGCGCGGCAAGCCTGTTCAATGCCCAACCACGCACGCGCCGTTACTCGCGTGTCGGGTTTCAGCCAATCACTGAGGAGTAACGGATGCATCAGGCTTGCCATTTCTTCGAGCAGGAGCTTGGCATGGACGCGGTCACGATGTACCTCAGGCAATCACATCTCTGGGAACGCGAGCTTGTTGACTTTATCGCGCGTTGCCAGTCACAGGCGGCGAGCGACGATAGCCTCAGCGAGATCGCCGCCACGCTTGCTCGCCGAGAGTTGCGCCGCTGCCTTCAAGCGCGCACGCTCGTTCGACGGTTGAACGAGCTTCCCGTCAGTGAGCTTGCCACGGCATTGAGAACAACGGGCCTCGGCGATCACGCGAGCGCTCTCGTCGGGGGCAACTGGGCCGCGGCGGGCCTGCTGATCGTGTGAAATTTCCAGGATGCATTGGGATGGATCCGCTGTCACGAGGTCACGTGCTTGCTCGTCCACCAACTCGGCCAGGCGCAACGCACAGCGCAGCCACCCTCGCCGCCAGCCCACCGACCTGACGCGGGCGCGACAGTGGGTGATTCAAAAGGGATTGACCTCTTGTTTAATCGTATGGATCGTTCACGAATGATTCACGGAAGAATCCGCGCCTCTCGTTGACTTCTGCTCGGGCGTCGACGTCGAGGTCTCGTAGCCGGTCGTCCACGACACCTTCCGTGTTCTGCGCATCCCCTCGGCGACAAGACCGCAATCGAGCGTCCGCATCCGCCGCGGCGCTACCGGATGCTTCAGCAGGAAAAGTGCGCCTTCCGGCTGATCGATGCGTCCACGAACTGGACCGACCCGGTCACGCCGCGGCCAACAGGGATTGCCAGCGCCATCATTGCGCTGCGCGGCTTCGTGGTCCGCCAGAAGACCGCCGTCTACTACCCACGCATCGTTTTCAGCGACGGCGGGTGGAAGCGGGCGATGGGAGCCAGCGGCCATCGCCGGGGTGATGGCCCGGCTCGACTCCCCTCGCGGCGTCTGGAAGGCGTCAGCCGGGACCGAAGGCGACGATATGGTGCAGCGGCCCGGCCGCCTATGTCGCGGTCGAAACCTTCAATATCGCCCGAGTCGAACGATTCCGGCTTGCCGTGCGCCTACAGGCAATTCGCGCTTGGCTTCGAGCAGGCGCGGGACGGCAGCGGCGCCGGGTACGCCATGGAGGCCCGAACGTGCGTCGCATGCGGCGCGGTGGCCCGCGCGTGAACGGGAATGAAGCGACGCGAAGAGCGGTGTTGCGCGCCTCGCCGCAACCATCCCCTCGCCGGTTCAGCGCCTCCACCACGCCGACCACGAGTGCGCCAGGCAGGGGCTTCGCGAGCCCGCGCGTGCCACTATCCCTTCAGACCGGTCGTGGAGATGCCCTCGATCAGGAGGCGCTGGAAGACCAGAAAGATCACAAAGACCGGGACCAGGGAGACGAGCGACATGGCCATGAGCGGCCCCCAGGCCGACTCGCCAGTCGAGGCCATGAAGAGACGCAGACCCTGCGGCACCGTGTAGAGGTTCATATCGGAGAGATAGACCAGCGGTAGCAGAAAGTCCTCGTAGGTCCAGATAAAGGTAAA
>CAYSXO010000373.1:578-2115 GCA_964434995.1 uncultured Sphaerobacteraceae bacterium | reverse complement strand
TGGCGGTGGTGACCAGGGCCGGGGCCATGAGCGGGAGGATGATCCGCCAATAAATGCCATAGAATCCGCACCCGTCAATCGAGGCTGCCTCATCCAGTTCCCGGGGAATGGCGCGGATGAACTGCACCATCAGGAAGATGAAAAAGGAGTCGGTGGCCAGAAACTTGGGGACAATGAGCGGCAGGAAGCTGTTGACCCAACCGAAGTTGAGGAAAAGGATGTACTGTGGAATCAGCGTGGCGTGCGCCGGCAGCATGATGGTCGCCAACATCAGCGCGAACCAGAGGCGCTTGAAGCGGAAATTCAGGCGAGCGAAGGCGTAGGCAGCCATCGAACAGGCGATGAGATTCCCTACCACCGCACCGCCAGCGACAATGAACGAGTTGCGGAAGAACTGACTGAACGGCAGAGCCACCCCTTCCCAACCCCGCGTGTAGTTCGACAAGTCAATGCGCTTCGGCCAGAGGCTGGGGTCACTGAAGATCAACTCGGCCGGCTTGATCGAGCTGCTAGCCAGCCAGAGCAGCGGGTAGAGCATCACCAGCGCGCCGAGGATCAGGACGGCATGCAGCCCGAGCCGGTTCCAGGGAATTGCGTGCGCTGACGCCGGGAACCCGATTCGTTCACCAGTTCGAGACGACATCGCGCGCTCCCCGCCGCTCAGCTGTCGGCATAATGCACCCAGTACTTCGACGACAGAAATGCAACGGCTGTCGAGACGCCGATGATCGCCAATAGCACCCAGGCCATCGCCGAGGCATACCCCATTTCGAAGTTGGTAAAGCCCTGCTCATACAGGTAGAGGGTGTAAAACAGGGTCGAATCGGCAGGACCACCGCTCCCTCCGCTGACCACATAGGCCGACGTAAAGGCCTGATAGGACCCGATCATCTGCATCAGAAAATTGAAGAAGATGATCGGCGTGAGCAACGGCACGGTGATGCGAAAGAACTTCGAGAGTGCTCCCGCGCCGTCGACCGAGGCGGCGTCATAGAGATCTTGCGGAATCTGCTTCAGGCCAGCCAGGAAGATGACCATCGGTGCGCCAAACTGCCATACGGCCAGCGCGACCAGCGTGTAGAGCGCATAGTTGGGGTTAGAGATCCAGCTCGCCCCGGTAATGCCAAACTGCGCCAGAACCTGATTGACGAGGCCGTCCTTGCTGAAGACTTGCCGCCACATGATGGCGATGGCCACGCTGCCACCCAGCAACGATGGCAGGTAATAGATCGAGCGATAGAAGCCAAGCCCGCGCAACCCTCGATTGAGCAGCATGGCGATGAGGAGGGCGAACGCCAACTTCAACGGAACGGAAAGGAAGACAAAGCTGAACGTGACCTTCAGTGCTCGGAGATAGCGACGATCGTCGGTGAAAAGCCGCTGATAGTTGTCAAAACCGAGCCACTCTGGCGGCGTAAAGAGCTCAAAATTGGTCAGCGACAGGTAGAACGAGGCAATCATTGGTCCAAGCGTCAGCACGAAAAAGCCGAGCAGCCAGGGAATCGTCGCCGAGGTCGCGAACACCGGCAGCGAAACG
>CAYSXO010000373.1:0-568 GCA_964434995.1 uncultured Sphaerobacteraceae bacterium | reverse complement strand
AGCCAGGGGATCAGGAAAACGTAAGCAGCAATGTTCTCTTTCCGCGCCCGGCTGGATACGGACCGCTTCCGCGCCTGTTGCTGGCCTTGCAGCGGCGCGCCGGGCGCGCAGACGCGCGCCCGGCCCGGCGGCTTCGCGGAATGCTGCTTTTCGAAACCAACACCCGCCTGGCTCATGAGATTTTGGCGGCCGCCTCGTCGAAGAACTGCTGCGCCGCCTCGTCAACGGTGAGCTGGTTGAATGCGACTTCCTCGTTCATCCGGCGAAGGATCGAGGAAACACCCGCGATGGCGGGGTTGCGCGGGGTCGACGCATCCTCGAGGATCATGTCGATATAGTCAAGGATGCGCAACTCCGCCGGATCGCCCTCTTCTCGCAGGGTGGCGCGGCCAGTGTTGGAGGCCGGAACCAATCCGCTGCCACGATAGAAGATCTCAACACCCTCCGGATCGGTATGCATGAAGCGGATGATGTCCATCACGGTGTCAACATGCTGTGTCTGCGCCGAAACGCTCGACGAGTTGCCGGCATAGGTGTAGTGATGCTGGACCAACTCATCTCCCTCGAA
>CAYSXO010000372.1:2406-4791 GCA_964434995.1 uncultured Sphaerobacteraceae bacterium | reverse complement strand
CCAGGGCGAGTTAGGGGGCAGGAATGGCGAAATCTCTGAAGCGCGTCCTGCCGTACATCCCGCTGATTATCTGGGCCATCATCATCATCTTTCCGCTCTACTGGATGGTGATCACCTCGTTCAAGCTGCCGATCGACATCAACCGGGGCGTGACGTTCATCCCCTGGGTCGATTTCACGCCGAGCCTGCACGCCTGGCAGGACCTGGCAAATGGCGCCATTCCCGTCGCCGAGCCGCTACGGAACAGTTTCGTGGCGGCAACCTCAAGTGCCATCGCCGCGACCGCGCTGGGTGGCATGGCGGGGTACGGCCTCTCCCGGTTCAGCTACCGCTGGGGGCCCTGGCGTAACAACGACATCGCCTTCTGGTTCATCTCACAACGCATGTTGCCGCCAGCCGCCGCTATCCTGGCCTTCATGGTGCTCTTCAAGTATCTGCACCTCCTGGACACGGTCCTGGGTCTGGCCATCGCCTACACCGGATTCAATTTGCCATTCGCTATCTGGATCATGCGGGACTTTTTTGCCGGGTTGCCACGCGAGCTGGAGGAAGCCTCGCTGACCGAGGGCGCGACGTGGTGGACCACGTTCTGGCGCATCTCGCTGCCACTGGCCGTTCCGGGGTTGGCCGCCACCGGTATTCTGGTCTTCATTTTTTCCTGGAACGAGTACCTGTTCGCCTCGCTGCTCGCCTTCGAGAAGGCAAAAACAATGCCGGTCACCCTGGCAGGCATGGCCACCGCTATTGGCATCCGCTGGTGGCTGATGTCGGCGCTAGCCATTGTCAGCATGGCGCCCACCATCCTGCTCGGTCTCCTGCTGCAGCGCTACATCGTGCGTGGATTGACCGCGGGCGCGTTGAAGTGACCACTGGCTTTGTCGCCCTCTGGAAAAACACGGATCAGGAGTTCCGCGCCTCGCCGGCCGAGGAGCATGGCACGACGGCCGCCATTCAGGCTGCCTTTGCCCGAGGCCGCGCCCGCGGCACGCTCACCTACGGCCTCTTTTCCTGCAGATTCAGTAGTAGTTGGCAGTACTTTACGTTCTGGATCGCCCCGTCCATGGCGGCGGTCTTTGACACCATCGCCGACCTGGAACGCGCCGGAGACTTCAAATTCGCCAGTTCACGACACGTGTGCGGGCAGTTGGCATTGGGAGAGCCAGATCCGAATCCGAACTGGTCAGTCATTCCTCAGGCATTCGACGTCACGACCTCCACCCTCGGCATCATCACGTTCACCCGACAACGTCCCAGCGCCTCACGCGCCAGTGCGAAGCCGTACATCCCTCCCGGCACATCCTCTACCGCGTCCGGTTTGCGCACGTATGGCGTGTTTGACTGCCGCTTCAGCAGCGGTTGGGATCGATTCTCATTCGCCACGGCCCCCGACCTCTCGGCACTGGTTCACCACGTGAACTCGGACAGCGCACCCGGAGTGGAAACCGAACGATTCGTTGGCACGCTGGAGAGCTTCTATCGCTTTGGATCGCATCTGCAGCGCGACCTGACGTGGCTGGACGGGGAGCCGCCGCAATGAGCGACCGCCTGGGCTGGGTGAACTTCTCGCGGCCGCGCGACGACTGGTACTACCTGCCTCGCCCCGAACGAGAGCGACTGCTGGACGTTTGGCAACAGATTCAGTCCACCGCCATGGCCGCTGGGGCCCAGCGATTCGGCGTCTATGAAGTGCGCGCTTCGACATGTTGGGCCCGGCTTGCCATTTGGGAGTTCCCAGAACTCAGCGTCCTGACCACCATGGTCGATGCCCTGAGCGAGGCCGAATACTATCGCTATTTCGCGGAGGAGAACGCCTTCGGGAGGAGAACTGACGACCTTTTCGCAAACTATATGATCGCTGCCGATCACACGGCATCATTTCAGGAGGAATCGGGTGGCACGCACCTGGGAAATCGCGGTTGAGGAGCTCACCGAGGAGAGCTTCGCACCCTATGGACGCATCGTGGCCGTGCCGGAAGCTCAGGCGCCGCGCTCTGGAGAGGGCTGGGAGTGCTGGTACGGATTTGCCAAACTGGATAACAGCCTCCCGATCAATATGGGCATTGTCGCTTCCCGAGTTCGACCCATCGTGGTCGAGGACATGGAGCGCCATGTCCATACGTTTGAGCTGCTTTATCCCCATGGGGATGACCTCGTGCAGCCCCTGGCCCTGCCGTTGGATCTGGACAATGCAGATGCGATGCCGGACCCCGCAACCGTAAAGGCGTTCCGGATTCCGGTTGGCAAGGGAATCATCATGCATCCCGGCACATGGCACAGTTGCGCGGTGCCAGTGGATCGAGACACCACCTATGGCTTTGCCTGTGGTGAGCCTGACTACGACTACGTGCCGGATTGGGTGGCATTCCCCGAGGGAGACGTCGTCAA
>CAYSXO010000372.1:2086-2396 GCA_964434995.1 uncultured Sphaerobacteraceae bacterium | reverse complement strand
GTCGCTGGGACATTCTGGGCGTCGGCGACGCTGACGTCGACATCTACCTTGATACGCCCAAGTTGCCGGGCCGTGACGAAAAAGTGCTCGGTGGGCTGATCGGAGAGTTTGCGGGGGGGGTCGTCGCCAATTTCTGCTGCGCGGCGAGCAAGGCCGGATCGCGGGTGGCGCTTGCCTCGCTGGTTGGTGATGACCGTTACGGTGACATGGCGCTTGCCGCGTTGCGTGCGTGCGGGGTAGACACTGGCCCAGTGGTCGTTCGGCCTGGGGGCCGAACCTACTTCTGCCTCGTCATGCTTGACGACTCGGG
>CAYSXO010000372.1:958-2076 GCA_964434995.1 uncultured Sphaerobacteraceae bacterium | reverse complement strand
TGCGTCCCGTCAATCCGCAGGAACACCCCGGCGTCGTCAAGACCGACTGCATCGGCCCCACCCGTGAGGACATCGATCTCGCGTCGATTGGTGACGCGCGCCTGATTCACCTGTTGGCAAACGATATTGACCTGACGATCTGGCTCGCCGAGCAAGCCAGGAAACGCGACACGCTGGTCTCGCTGGACATGGAGCCCACCACCGTGGGTCCACCAGCGGACATGGCGCGTCTCCTGGGCTCGGTCGACCTGGCCTTCCCCAATGCCGCGGGCCTGCAAGAGCTGGCCGGAGGTGATGAGCTCAGCGGAGCGCGAGAGATCCTGAACATGGGTCCCCGGGTGGTGGTCGTCACGCTCGGCGCCAAAGGCTGCCTGGTTGTCAGCCCTGACGAAATCTTTCATCTGCCCGGCATTCCCGTTCAGGTGGCAGATACCACCGGCGCCGGGGACTGTTTCAACGGGACATTCGTCTCCTGCTACTTGCGAGGCTGGGACCTGCGGCGCTGCGCCGAGGTCGCCACGGCCGCGGCAGCGATCTCTGTTACCGGCATCGGGAGCCGCACCGCGCTGGCGTCGCTCCCGGCGGTCGAAGCATTTATGCGTGAGCGCACTCAGGCGCAGTAATCGGAACATTCGAACGTATCTGGAGGAATTTGTGAACCGCGAGGAACTGTACGATCGCATTCTCGGCTCACTGGCAACCGCCTGCATCGGGGATGCATTGGGGGCGCCCACCGAGCAGCGAAGCATCCGCGAGATCCAGGAGACCTGGGGCGGTCGCGTCGAGGCCGGCCCAGTTCACCGATGACGCCAGCCAAATGCTCTATCTGGTAGATGAGTACGTCGAGCACGGCGGCGCCATCACCCCGCGTGACGCGGCGGACATGCTCATCATCTGGTCCCGCAATGGCGAGTACTACCCTCGCTTCTGCGGTCCCTCCACCCGCGCCAGCATCGCGCGTTTGCTCGAGGGTGGCGACCCATCCAAAGTTGGCGCTATCGGCCGCCTCACCACCGAAGGCACCAGCAACGGCGCCGCCATGCGCGTGGCTCCGGCTGGGCTGGCGCACCCGGGCGATCTGGAAGCCGCCGTCCACGACGCCTTGACGACCTGCCTAC
>CAYSXO010000372.1:0-948 GCA_964434995.1 uncultured Sphaerobacteraceae bacterium | reverse complement strand
CGACAAATCACGGGGTTTCTGGAGCCGCGAGCATCGCCGCCGCCGTGGCTGCCGCCATCGTTCCCGGCACGCCGCTGATGGACGTGATCCGCGCTGCCCGCTGGGGGGCGCGCGAGGGCGAACGCCTCGGCACGGAGTATGGGCGTGAGGTTGGCGGCGCGACAGTACCGCGTCGGCTCGACCTGGCCCTGGAGATTGCCGCGCGATCGAGTGACCTCTATGAGGCCGTCGACGAAATCGCTTTGACGCTGGGTTCGGGGTTGCCCATCGTGGAAGCGGTGCCAGCGGCGCTGGGTGTGTTCCTCGCGGCCAATGGTGATCCGTGGCAGACGGTAATTGCCGCGGCCAATCTGGGCGACGATACCGACACCGTCGGCTGCATGGCGGGCGCCATTGCCGGGGCCTTTACCGGTTTTGGCGCGGTGCCGAAGGACGCCTTTGTCGAAGTGCAGGCCGCGAATAGCATGGAGATTGAACCGCGCGCCCGAGCCTTCGCCGACGTCGTCGCCCAGCGCATGGGGCTGTGAGCACGTCCCTGCCAAGCCTGCCACCTGGCGCGGCTGAGCATCTGGCTGCCTTCGAGGACCCCGCTCTCCTCGGAGCCAGCCGCCAGATCGCGATCGCCTCAGATTTGCTGGCGAGCCTCGTGCAGGAGCATCCTGGCAGCCCAGCGGAGGTCGTCCGTGACCTCCGCGCGGTGGCCGCCTACCTCATTGACCGGCGTGGGGCGTCCACGCAGGCAATTCCCAACGCCCTGGCACAATTGCTCGCTGACAGCGCCGCCTGGGACCAGCGATCGCCAGATGACTTCCGGAATCAGGCACTCGCAGCCATACGTGGTCATGCGGCCCGAACGCAGCGCGACCGTGACCGAGTGACAGCGATCGGCGTCACGGTTACGGCGGATGCTCAGCGCATTCTGGCCTATGACTACTCGAGCTCGGTGGC
>CAYSXO010000371.1:3509-4804 GCA_964434995.1 uncultured Sphaerobacteraceae bacterium | reverse complement strand
AAGCCGCGAGGCCGCCAACCTGCCCGGAGCCGCAACCCAAGTCGATGGGAGACCTGGAGTTCCAATGACGGACGCGGCAGAATCATTCGGCGGCCGGCAGGTCGCTCACGCGGAACGCCTGCAGCCGCTTGCCCTCGTCGGTGACGTAGACGGCGCCATCGCCGCCTACCGCCACGCCGAGTGCGTAGTCGAACTCACCGGCATTCCTCCCCTGCTTTCCCCACGCGGCCAGGAAACGCCCTTCGTTGTCGAAGACTTGCACGCGATGGTTCCCGTAGTCGGTCACGAACACGCGCCCGGCAGCGTCCACCGCCGCGTTCATGGCCCAGACGAACTCCCCGTCGTCGTTGCCATACCCGCCCCACCCATCGAGGACCTTGCCCTCCAGGGTGAAACGCTGCACGCGGCTACCGTCGAACTCGGCGACAAGGAGCGTGCCGTCGGGATCGAGCCCGATCCCGAACGGTTTGCTCATCTGCCCGGGTTTGTTGCCATAGACGCCCCACTCGGCGATGAACCGCCCGTCGGCGTCGAACACCTGCACGGCGCCGGTCTCCTGGTCAGCGGAAGCGATGTTGCGGAAGGCGTCAAGAACGTAGACCCGACCTTGCCCGTCCACGACCAGGTCGATCGGGGTGTCGAACTGTCCGGCTTCCTGTCCTTCGCTCCCCCAGGCAGTGAGGAAGTCCCGGTTCAGGCCGAACTTCTGGATGCGGTGGTTGCCGGGATCGGCGACGTAGAAGGCGCCGTCCGGGGCGAAGGCGACCGCCCCCTGGTCGTAGCCGCCGAAGCCGATTGTCGTGAAGTCGAGCGCCCCCTCGCCAGAACCCGTCGTGCCCCACACCTCGAGCAGGCTGCCATCTGGGGCGAAGATCTGGAATCGGTTGTTGTCGCCATCCGCTACCCAAATGGATCCGTCCGGGGCGATGGCGAGGTGTGCGGGGTTTCCGAGCGGGCTGTCCGGATCGCCGCGGGTTTCCCAAAGAAACTCGATCGCGCCGGCGGGTAGCCTGGATTCTTGCGCGAAGGCGCGCCCGAGCCGGCCGCCGAGGCTCAGAGTGGCGCCAACGACAACGGCGCCTCCTATGATGGAGCGACGGCTGACACCGGACAATGGGAGCGTGGAATGGCGCCTCATGTCGATTCTCCGTGCGCGGTGCGCAATCAGCGGCCAGCAGCGACGTGCTGCCAGGCTAGCCAGCCTGCCCGGACCTGGAGCTCCAACCGGTCCTGGCCAGGTGTGCCGTCGCTGGAGGCGCCGGCCTTCGGCGTCAGTGACTTCTTGAGGGCGCCCG
>CAYSXO010000371.1:0-3499 GCA_964434995.1 uncultured Sphaerobacteraceae bacterium | reverse complement strand
CGGACAATGGGAGCGTGGAATGGCGCCTCATGTCGATTCTCCATGTGCGGTGCGCAATCAGCGGCCAGCAGCGACGTGCTGCCAGGCTAGCCAACCTGCCTGGAACTGGTCCTGACCCGGTGTTCCGCCCCTGGAGGCGCCGGCCTTCGGCGTCAGTGACTTCTTGAGGGCGCCCGCGGATCCAGGCAGGCAGGAAAGCATCATGCCGGGGGCACGCGGCCAGAGCAACGGTATGAGGTACGCGATTTCGGGAAGCCAGCAGCGGGCGGGATCAGGTATACGTGAATGCGTCTGGCGGAGACGGAAGCAGCCCACGTTCGCTGGCACGGGCCACCGCGTCTTGACGGGAATGGACAGCGAGTTGATCCAGGATCCTGGCGACGTGGCCACTGACGGTGCGACGGCTGACAAAGAGAATTTCCGCGATCTCGCGGTCTGTCTTCCCGTCGGCCAACAACACCAGCACTTCGAGCTCGCGCCTGGTCAGCGCGGAGTTGCCGGCGCCGCGCCGCCGCGGTTGTCGCGCGGTCTCCTCCGCCATCGTCACGATCGCTTCGGCTTCGGCGACCAGGTCCGCGAGCGTCAGGCGTCTCCCCGCATCATGGATGGCCGTGAAGCGCGCCTCTCCCAGGGCCGCACGAGCGGCGGTGTGGGTCCGCTGATAGGGAGGCCGCAGCAATCCGTAGAGATGGCCACCGCTGCCGAGAAGCATTTGATCCACGGCGCCGAGCAATCGCGCCGCTGTTTCCATGTCACCGTGTTCGACAGACACCGCCGCCAGTCCAATTAGGGGTTTGAAGAGCCAGACGACATCGGCAGCATCAATCAGTGTGCGGAAACTCTCGCGATAGTGGCGAGCGGCTTCCAGGATGCGTCGTCGGGCGGCCGCAATCACCCCCAGTAAACAGATGGCCATCCCAAGGAACCGCGGGGCGCCGACCTGACGAAACAGCGCGGACGCCTCCTCGACGAACATGGCTGCCCGTTCGAGGTCACCCTGCGAGCAGGCAACGCACCCGCGCAGCATCAGCGCTCGCCCAAGATTGTCCAGTTGCCCTAGGTCACGCCAAATGTCCGCTGCTTCATCGAAAAGGCTGGCTGCCTCGTCCCAGTGCCCGCGGTGATCCTCGGCCTCGGCAAGGTTGTACAGCGCCGCCGCGCGTCCGCGGGGCTCGCCGACGGCGTTCCAGACCTCCAGGGCCTCCTCGCCAAGTGCGTACGATACCTCGGCATCCCCCATCGTAATCGCGAAGATGGAGGCCCAGTTCAGGACTTCACCCCTGGCCGCGCTGGGAGTCGTCCCGTCTGAGGCGAGAGCGTTGTGCAGCCGCGCCCAGCCCTCTCGCAGGTGCCCCCGCGTATACCAGTACTGACCACAGGCGGCGGCGAGCCGTAGGCATTTCTCAACAGCGCTGCCATCGCAGAGCCGATCGTAGGCGGCGCCGAGATTGTCGTGGTCGGCGGCAAAGCGGTCGAGTCGGGCAATGGGAACGGAGAGAATCCACCCAGGCTCGCGCTGTTCCGCAAGGGAGAGAAAATAGTCCGCGTGCCGGCGGCTCGTCTCGTCCCGTTCGCCGCGCGCGGTAAGTTGTTCCAGTCCGAACTCGCGCACGGTCTCCAGCATCGAGAAACGCGCCTCGCCGTGCAATCCCTCAGACCGTTGCAACAGGCTCTTGTCGACGAGCGAGGCCAGGCCCCGGAGGACGTCATCATCTGAAATCTCCGGCGTGGCAACGATCGCCTGGGCCGCCTCCAGGGTGCATCCACCGGAGAAGATCGCGAGGCAGCCAAATAGGTGTTGCTCCTCTGGCAAGAGCAGATCATGACTCCAGGCGATCGTATCGCGCATCGTCTGCTGGCGACCCGGCAAATCCCGGCCGCCGCCCGTCAGGAGCAGCAATCGCCGTTCCAGGCGCGCCAGTAACTCCGGCGGTGAAAGCACCTTGACCCAGGCGGCTGCCAGCTCAATGGCGAGCGGCAGCCCATCCAATCGCGTGCAGATCTGGGCGACAACCGCGGCGTTGTCCGGCGTGATGTCAAAAGTGTTCTGCACCGCTCGGGCCCGCTCACCGAAGAGCCGCACCGCATCCGATGCCCGTGCTGCCTCGACACTGCCTTGCTCATCCAGCGAAATCACGGACAGCGGGGAGACTGCATATTCATGTTCGCTGGAAATCCGCAATCGCATGCGGCTCGTGACGAGCACCTGCAGCCTCGGACTTGCGGCGAGGAGAGAGGTGACCAGTGGAGCGGCTTCAACAACGTGCTCAAAATTGTCCAACACGAGGAGAACGTGCTGATCGCGGAGGCGGCGCTTGAGCCGATCAACAATCTCAGCATCGCCGGCCTCCGGCACACCGAAGGCCTGCGCGATAGCGGAGACAACGAGTGTTGGATCGACGAGCGGCGCCAGATCGACGAAGACGGCGTCATCGGCAAAGAACGGACCTACATCATTAGCGATGGCCAGCGCCAGACGCGTCTTGCCTACGCCCCCCGGTCCGGTCAGGGTAAGCAGCGGCACGCCGTCATCGAGCAGGAGCGTCCGGGCCGTGGCGAGCTCAGCCTCCCGTCCAATGAGCCGGGTGCGCGGTAGTGGAAGGGAGCGAGGGAGACTTAATTTGGCGGCGGCGACCACGCCCCGTTCTCCGCTTTGCAGTACTGAAACGCATCGGTTCGTGTCACGGGTACCTATACCACGATGAGTCCAGATCAGGAGGGGCCGCCCATGTGCATTTTCGGTACTGTAGGGTATGAGGGCGGGGCCGAGAGTCGGAGGACGGTTGTGGAAACGCCGTTTTGCCCAGCCGGGACGAATCGGCCAGCGGCCTGACATCCATGGCGCGTTCCGCGTTGCCGTTCGATAACGGCAATTTCGCAAGAGGCCCGAGGTCGGGATTCAGGGTCCGAGGGTCACAACGATCGCAACAACCATTTTGGCAACTCTGACAATGGCTGTTTGCATTCGGACGCATCGCGGGCATGCACAAGATCGGCCGGGTGGACGTCCACCCGGCCGATCTGGAATGCTCTGGGTTGATCGCGCGCTTGAGGGCTGCTTACCCTACCGTCTCCGCGCCCACACTCACCGGAGATGCGCCCCATGCCGGGCAGGCCACCCCCGTCGCGTGATGCGGGCAGTAGCCGAAGGGGTTCTTGTGCAGATATTGCTGGTGATAGTCCTCGGCGTAGTAGTACGGACCGGCGGGAACGATTTCCGTGGAGATTTCGCCAAAACCCGCCTTCATCAGTTCCGCGTTGTACATCTCGCGCGTCGCCTCGGCGATCTGCTGCTGCTCGGGCGTGGTCGTGTAGATCGCCGAGCGGTACTGCGTGCCGACATCGTTCCCCTGACGCATCCCCTGCGTCGGATCATGTGACTCCCAGAAGACGCGCAGCAAATCGTCGTAGCTGATCTTCGCGGGATCGAAGACGACCTGCACCACTTCGGTATGCCCGGTGCGGGCCGAGCAGACCTCTTCATAGGTGGGATTGGGGG
>CAYSXO010000370.1:0-4829 GCA_964434995.1 uncultured Sphaerobacteraceae bacterium | reverse complement strand
GATCGGGCGAATCATGAGCCGGCCGCGCGCCATCCTGACCGTTCTCCTCGTTACCATTCTGCTGCTCGGGGCCGTCCCCGCCATGCCCGCCGCCTCGCAGGAGATGCTACTGGCGACGCCGGAGCCGATTCCGGGCCTGACCGTTACCCGCAATGAGGCGGTCTCCTCTTTTCCGGACGGCATCACCTTCATCCTGGAGGCGGCTGCCGACACGCCGATCGTCGATCTTGAGCTGCACTATCACGTGCCCGGCACGGAGACGCTCTCGGTTGAGCTGCCGCCCTTCCCTGCCGGCGAGACGGCGTTGACCATCGAACATCCGGTCAGCCTCAATTCCGGAGAGCTTCCTCCTGGCCTCGACGTGCGCTACCGCTGGCGGATCATTGACGCCAACGGCGACGTTTCCGAGACGCCGGAGCACACGGTGTCGTGGATCGACAGCCGGTATGAATGGACGCCGCTGGAAGGACCCCGCGTCACCATCTACGCCTATGCCATGTCGCCCGAGTTTCAGCAGGCGACGCTCGATAGCGCCGAGCGCACCATTGACCGGCTGGTCGAGGCCTACGGGTTCGAGCCGGACCAGCACATCCGGCTCTGGGCGTACGCCAACAAGGACGATCTCTACGGCGCGCTGGCCCCGAACTCCGAGCCGTGGATCGCCGGGTCGGCCTATCCGCCTTATCACCTGATCATGGCCATCCTGCCCGAGGGCGATCATGACGAGCTGGCGCGCGTGGTCCCGCACGAGATCACCCACCAGGTCGAGCATCAAGTGACGTTCAACCCCTTCAACTCGCCGCCACTCTGGCTGAACGAGGGACTGGCCGTCTATTGGCAGGAGACGGGGCGCGACCGCTTTTACACCTACGCCTTGCAACTCGCCTCCGAAGGCGCGGTGCCGCCGTTGCGCACACTGAACGGCGGGTTCGACTACAACCCCGACGGCGCGCTGGCTTCCTACGCGCTCAGCCTGAGCGTGGCCATCTATATCCTCGACACCTGGGGCGACGAAGGGATGGCCAGCCTGCTGGCGACCTTTCGCGAGGGCGTCACCTACGATCAGGCCGTCGAGCAGGGGCTGGGCGTCACCTTCGACGAGCTCGACCAGGGCTGGCAGGCGTACCTGAAGGAAAAGGCCGATACGCTCCTCGTTTCGGGGAGCACCCGCTTTGGCGACGACCCGGTCAATCCTGGCCCCGCGGGAAGCTCGCCCTGGCAGGAATTGCTGGTCGCCTCCGGCTCGCTCATCCTCGGCCTCTTCGTGCTGATTGCCCTGGTGGCAGGCGCCTGGGGATACCTGCGCTCCCGTCGCCGCCGTGACGATGATGAGGACGACATCCCCAGCGGCCTTAACTGGCGTGACTGGCCGGAAGGGCTGGAGCCACCGGGGTGGGACGCGCGCTCGCATAGCCGGGTCTAGCCCTCGTACGCCCTCACCCCGACCCGGCTCCCAGTGCGCTGGGAGCGGGGAGCCGTTCCCTCAACACACGCTCCTCACCCTACGCTGTAGACTCGGCGCATGACGACCTGTCGCCTCCGCGATGCTGAAAGGACCGCCGCATGACCCATGCCGTGGGCGAAGCGCCGCAGCGCGCCCGCATTCAGGACCCCGCCGCCATCGAGCGGAAGCTGGCGCTCAATACGTACAACGTCGATGCCTCGCGGGCGCATATCCGCATCAGCGACCACGACGTTTGCCTGCAGTGCGTGCGCCAACAGTGCATCAACTGCTGCCCGGCCAACTGCTACGTGCCAGCGGACGACGGCCGCGTCATCTTCTCCTACGAAGGATGCGTCGAATGCGGCACCTGCCGCATTGTCTGCCACGAGTTCCGGAACATCGAGTGGACCTATCCACGAGGCGGGTTCGGAATTCAGTACCGATTTGGGTGATAGGGTGCTCGGGTGATGGGGTGATAGGTAGAGCCTGGAAGGAATCGGACCTTCTCCCTATCACCCTATAACCCCACTACCCGAGCACCCTCGGAGCGAAGCGACGATGTACTGGACCCATAAGCACGTTCTGGCCTGCACGGCCTCGCACTGCGCGGCGAAGGGCGCGAACGATGTCCTGATGATCTTGCGCCGCGAGATTCTGCGGCGCGGGCTGGACAAGGAGATCCTCGTCAACAACTGCGGCACCATCGACCTGTGCGACATCGGGCCGAACATCGTCGTCTATCCGGACGGGGTGATCTACTCCGGGGTGACAAAAGCGGATGTGCCGGAGCTGGTCGAGGCTCTGGCCGCCGGGACGGTGGTGGAGCGGCTGGTGCTGAACGCCGAGACGGAGGCCGAGCGCGCCCGCCACGACTTCTACCTGGCAGCGGTCGCCCCGGAGCCGACCCGCCCTGCTGAGGCGTTCGTGGCTCTTGCGTCAGAGCATGGATTTGACGACGTGTGGATTGCCGAGCAGCAGCGGCGCGGCTTCATCGCGCGCAAGCCGGGTACGGACGGGGGGCCAGAGACGATTACGGTCACGAGCAAGGCCCGGACGAGATACGGGGTCTGAGCTCCCCCTTACTCCGCGCGGTGAAGCACACGGGAAGGACCATGAGGACCAGGATTCGGGGCAGATTCGTCGTTGGCTACGCCGATGGCGATCATGTCATCCATGAGGATGGCGAGGTCGTCTATGCGGGTAACGAGATCGTTTTCTCCGGCCACGGGTTTTCCGGGACGGTTGACCGGGAGATCGACGCCGGTCTCGCGATTGTCAGCCCCGGCTTCATTGACCTCGACGCGCTGGCGGACATCGACCACGCCATCCTCGACAGTTGGGACATGGCGGAGCGCGGTCCAGGCATGCGCTGGTCGGAAGACTATTTCCGCGAGGGTCGCCACGATGTTTTCACCCGCGAAGAATCGGCGCAAAACCGGCGTTACGCGCTCGTCCAGCTCCTGCTGAACGGCATCACCACCGCGCTGCCGATCGCCGCCGAGACCTACAAGGCGTGGGCGGAGACGTACGAGGAGTTCGCTGACATCGTCCAGATCGGCGGCGAGCTCGGCATGCGCCTCTACCTGGGCCCGAGCTATCGCGCGGGCGTCAACGTCACGCGCGCGGACGGCGCTTCGGACGTGCTCTGGAACGAGGAACTGGGCTGGCAGGGCTTTCGAGAAGCGGTACGGTTCGTGCGCGACTACGACGGCGCCAACGGCGGCCTGGTGCGCGGCATGCTGGCGCCGGCGCGGATCGAAACACAGACACTCGATCTACTGCGAGAGAGCAAGCGAGCCAGCGACGAGCTGGGCTGTCCTGTCCGCTTGCACGCCGCGCAGGGCCAGCGCGAGATCGCCTTCCTCGAGCGCTGGTACGGCAAGACCCCCATCGAGCTGCTGCGTGAAATCGGGTTCCTCGGCCCACGCACGCTCATCCCGCACGCGATCTATCTACGCGGGCGCCACGGGCTGCCGCCCGGCGAGCGCGATGAAGTCGCGCTGCTGGCCGAGACGGGAACCTCGGTTATCTACGCGCCTCTGACCAACGCGCGTTATGGCGGGCTGCTCGACTCCTTCGCGGCCTACCGCGCGGCGGGGGTGAACATCGGACTCGGCACCGACACCTTCCCGCCCGACATGATTCAGGTGCTGGCCTACGGGCACTATCTCGGCAACGTCGGGCCGGAGGGCGGCGAGACCGCCAGCTTCGCCGACCTCTACCGGGCGCTGACCCTCGGCGGCGCGGCGGCGTTGGGCCGCGACGATCTCGGCCGGCTGGCGCCAGGGGCGAAGGCGGACATCACGATCGTCGATCTCTCGGCTTTGCACTCCGGCCCGATCGAGGACCCGATCCGTACCCTGGTGATGAACGGCCACGGCAGTTCCGTGCGCGACGTCATCATCAACGGTCGTCACGTCATGGAGAACCGCGTCATCCCCGGCATCGAACCCGCGACGCTGCGCGACTGGGCGCAGGGCTACTTCGACCGCTACAAAGCCGCGCATAGCGCCTGGGATTACCAGGGCCGGCCAACGCATGTGCTCTTTCCCGCGACATTTCCGATTGTCAGGCGCGGGTGAGCGGGGATCTTCGTCGAGTAGGCTCGATCACGTGATTGGCATGGGCTAGCGCCGCGATCATGCCGCCGGGCGCTAAAGTCACCCGGCTACTCAAAGCGAGGCATCCTAAAGGGCGCTGGTTTTCTGGTGGCGTGCACCAGCCTCTCCGGTTCACGGCACAATGGGTCCGGAACCGTGTCATCCTGACGAAGGAAGGATCATGGCCCTCCACAAAACTCGTATCAGGCTCCTGTAGGTATCTGCTTCAGCAGGTCGGTGAACGACGTGGCGACGTCGTAATTCACGTCGATAGCCGCGAAATGCTTCTTGCCGCAATCGATCTTCTGCTGTTCGATCTGGCGCAATGCTGACGAGGCAGCCGAGCCCTTTGTCTCTCGCACGAGGTAGAGCTTTTCGGCGTCCCCCTCAAGGAGGATCGCCCAGTCGGGGTTGTAGGGGCCGACGGGCGTGTCGACCCTGAACCAACTCGGAAGCTTGACGAAGAACTTGACCCGCTCGTCCTGGTCGAGCCGCTTGGCGAACTCATGCTCGACCGCCGACTGGTACTCGATGTAGTCGAAGGGCGACTTTCGCTCGTTCTGGACCTGATAGAGGTTGTTCAGATAGCGGGTCAGCGCCTCCTCAGCATCACCTTCCAGTTGGCACATCTCCCAATGCTGGCCCAGCAACCGCTCATACTCGATCCCCGGCACCAGCACGTCGCGCAGCGTGGCGGCAATCTCCCGCGTGGCCAAGGTGATAAATGCCTGCGGGTTCGTCCGCAGGTCCTCGGCACGGCCGGAGTCGATCAGGATGCGCGCCAG
>CAYSXO010000369.1:2167-4849 GCA_964434995.1 uncultured Sphaerobacteraceae bacterium | reverse complement strand
GCTGGTCCGCTACATGAACGAAGGGCTGATGATTCACCCCATGCACCTGCACGGCATGCCGCAGCAGGTCATCGCCCAGGATGGCTGGGCGCTGCCGCAGCCCTACATGTGCGACACGCTCAATATCGCGCCTGGCCAGCGCTTCGACGTCCTGATCGACGCCACGGAGGTCGGCGTCTGGGCCTTCCATTGCCACATCCTGAGCCATGCCGAGAGCAAGCACGGCATGTTCGGCATGGTCACGGCGATGATCGTCGAGGAATAGGCATGCGGCAGGGAGGGGTCGGCGCGCCGCGAGGCCGTCGGACATGGCGAGGAGATTCCCATGGGTCCCACCCTCACACGTTCGCGTCCCGTGATTGTGGCCGGGGCCGCCGCGCTGGCATTGCTGGCGTCGGCGGCTTCGTCAGTTCGTCCCAGATTCGCCGCGCGCATCACGTCCTACGTCTCCGCGCTGGCAGCGAGCCGTGGTGGTGGCGGGCCACGACCAGCCATGATTCGCCTCACGCAACGTGGACGGTTACGGATGCGTGAATACGCGCCACGTAAACTATTGAACGCCGAAGATCACCGGCCTCGAAAGCTGGCCGCGATGAGCGGCGCCTACCTCTTGGGGTAGGGGAGAACCTACCCGTGACTCCCAGGCCGAACCACCCCGAGTGATGTCTTGTCGCGGCTTGCCAAACGCTACGCTCGGAGCAGAGAGGCATTGTTCCGGAGCTGAATAGCGGAGGCCAGCCATGATCGCCTATGCCGAACGCCCCACGACCATCGCCGCAGCGACACCCGCCGCCACCATGGGCAACGACGCGCGGGCGCTGGCTGAGGGATACCTGCGTTATGCGTGCGCGAGCTGGCGAGGCGATCCTGGCGCTCCGATCTTCGGCGCCCGCCTGGGAGCCTACTGGCAGCCTCGGCTCGCGGCGACGCCCGCTGGGACGCCTCACGCCTTCAGCCCGCATGGCGCGGGTGGACGCGGGATCGCCTGGAGCCAGTTGGGTGACGAGGTCGTCGGCTCCATTGCTGGCTGCCCCGGCGGCTATGTGGTCCCCGTGGCGGCGATTCCCGGCCTGCTGCGCGGGGTTCCGCTCTGTCCTGGCGCCGCGTGAGACCGCCTCCACACGCTGAGCGATGACGCGAGGACGATCCTGGCCGTTCCGACCCGTCGTGGGCAATGCTGGAACCCGTTCTGGAGGAGAATACGCGACGATGAGCGGGTCTACGCTCCTCCCCGATCTCGCGCCGGCGGCTGGCTCTCTACTCTTCGCGCGGGTGCTCCGGATTGCCGTGGAGCCCAGTTCGGCGCTGCTGGCCAACGCGGTGTCGCGGGACACCATAGGTGCGCCGTCATGGTGAGGCAGGCAGATTTCTCCGGACTCGACCGGTACCGGCGCGCGGCCAACTATCTCACCGCCGCGCAGATCTATCTGCAGGACAACGTGCTGCTGGCCGAGCCACTCCGCCCGACGCACATCAAGGAGCGGCTGCTCGGCCATTGGGGCACCTGCCCTGGCATCAACGTCATCTACGCGCATCTCAATCGGCTGATTCGTGAGCACGACGTCAATATCCTCTTGATCACCGGGCCTGGCCACGGCGCGGCCGCCAACCTCGCCAATCTTTACCTTGAGGGGACGCTTGCCGAGTTCTATCCCGAGCTCACCCGCGATCTGCATGGCCTCGAGCGGTTCGTGCGCGCGTTCTCCTGGCCCGGTGGGTTTCCGAGCCACCTCAGCCCTCCCGTCCCTGGGACGATCCACGAAGGTGGCGAGCTGGGCTATGCCTTGGCGACCGCTTTTGGCGCGGCGCTCGACAACCCAGACCTGATCGTCGCGTGCATCGTTGGCGACGGCGAGGCCGAAACTGGCCCGACGGCGACCGCCTGGCACGGCGCCAAGTATCTCGATCCGGCGACCTCTGGCGCGGTGCTGCCCATCGTGCATCTGAATGGCTTCAAGATCTCGTCGCCGTCGATTTTTGCCACGATGTCCGACGCGGAGCTGACGGACCTGTTCCAGGGCTATGGCTATCGGCCGCACATCGTCGATATCACCACCAGTGATGAGCCGGATGTGCTGATGGCGCTGGCCATGGATGAGGCCTTCGCGGCGATCCGCGCGATCCAGCGGCAGGCGCGCTCCGGTCAGCGCGCGCGTTGGCCATGGCCGGTCATCGTCCTACGCAGCCTCAAGGGATGGACGGGGCCAGAGAAGATCGACGGGGAAGCGATCGCGGGGACGTTCCGCGCGCACCAGGTGCCCGCCAAAGACGCCCGCGGCAACCCGGAGCATCTCGCCATCCTCGAATCATGGCTGCGGTCGTATCGCCCGGAGGAGTTGTTTGACGCGGATGGATGCCCGGAGGCAGATATCCTCGCCACGTGCCCGAGCGGGGAGCGGCGCATGGGGATGAACGCTCACACGCGGGGATGGCAGTTGCGGCAACCGCTCGACTTGCCGCCGTTGCCGGCCCATGCCTGGCCGGTGACCGCGCCGGGAGCGGCCACCGCCAGCGCCCTGCAGCATGCCGGTAACTATCTGGCCGAGATCATGCGCCGCAGCGAGGCCCAGCGCAACTTTCGCATCGTCTGCCCGGACGAAATGTCCTCCAACCTGCTTGAGGCCGTCTTCACCGCAACGGGCCGCGGCTTCGCCTGGCCGGTGGACGAACGCGCGGCAGCCG
>CAYSXO010000369.1:0-2157 GCA_964434995.1 uncultured Sphaerobacteraceae bacterium | reverse complement strand
AGATGCTGAGCGAGCACTCGTGCCAGGGCTGGCTGCAGGGGTACCTCCAGACCGGCCGCCACGGCCTCTTCCCCTGCTACGAGGCCTTCGTCACCATCGTCGATTCGATGGCCAACCAATATGGCAAGTGGCTGAAGATGTCCGCGGAAACGCCGTGGCGGGGTCCCGTGCCGTCGCTGACCTATCTGCTCACCTCGGACACCTGGCGCCAGGATCACAACGGATACTCGCATCAGGGGCCCGGGTTCATCAACTCGCTACTGACCAAGAAGGGCTCAATCGTTCGTATCTATCTGCCCCCAGACGCGAACACGCTCGTCTCGACCCTCGATCATTGCCTGCGCTCCTCCGGCTACATCAATCTCGTCATCGCCACCAAGCAGCCGCTGCCGCAATGGCTGAGCATGTCCGAGGCAATCGCCCACAACGACGCCGGCGCCTCCATCTGGCCGTGGGCAGGGCATGGAGACGCAGAGCGGCCAGACGTCGTCCTCGCCGGGGCGGGCAACGTGCCGACGATCGAGGCGCTGGCCGCGGCGAAGATCCTGCGCCAGGAAATGCCCGAGCTGTCGGTGCGGGTCGTCAATGTGGTCGATCTGCTCGTGCTCGACAGCGTCACCGATCACCCGCACCGCCTGGATGACGGCCATTTCGAAGCCCTTTTCACGACGGATCGGCCGGTCATCTTCGCCTTTCATGGGTACCCGTCGGCCATTCATCAACTTATCTACAAGCGGGCCAACCCTCAGCGCTTCCACGTGCGCGGCTATGTCGAAGAGGGCACGACCACAACGCCATTCGACATGCTGGTGCGTAACAAGATCAGCCGCTACCACCTGGTCATCGAGGCGCTGCGCCGCGCCGCGGCCGATTCGCCACGGACAGCCGCGATGCGCGAAGCCTATGCGGCGCGGTTGCGCGAACATCGGGATTTCATCGAGCGCGAAGGCGTCGATCCTCCTGAAATTCGAGACTGGTCCTGGTGACATCCGTGGCGCGCATCCTCGTTTTCAATGCTGGTTCGAGTAGCCTCAAGATTGGACTCTTCACCGCGGACGCCGAGCCGCTGGCGGTTTGGCAGGAGCACTGGAAAGAGGGGCCGCCGGTGGCTGTTGGCGCCATGGTTGAGGCCCTGCTGGCGGATGTCGATCTGTCATCGGTCATCGCGGCCGGACACCGCGTGGTGCATGGTGGAAGCCGCTTCACGCATGCCGTCGTCATCGATGCGGCCGTGCGCGCCGAGATTGAAGCCCTGGCCGCCCTCGCGCCGCTCCACAACCGTCTGGCTCTCGCGATCGTCGATGCCGCGGCAGTCATCCTCCCGGGAGTACCCCAGGTGGCCGCGTTCGACACAGCGTTCCATGCCACCCTGCCGTCCGAAGCCTATCTCTATGGCCTGCCGTATGCGTGGTACGCGGAGTGGGGCATCCGGCGCTTTGGCTTTCACGGGCTGAGCCATGCCTACTGTGCCGCGCGGTGTGCGGAGTTGCTCGATCGGCCACTGGCCGAGCTCCGGCTGGTTACCTGCCACCTCGGCAGCGGGTGCTCGTTGGCGGCTATCGCTGGCGGGAAATCGATTGCGACGACCATGGGCTATACGCCGCTGGATGGCGTCGTCATGGCGACTCGTCCGGGCGCGCTCGATCCTGGCATCCTGACTCACGTCCTGAGCCAGACTGGCATGAGCGGCGCGGCGCTGGAGTCGGTGCTCTACCACGAGTCGGGGCTAAAGGGAGTCTCCGGCGTTTCCGGCGACATGCGCGAGGTACTTGCGGCCCGGGCCGCTGGCGACAAGCGTGCCTCGCTCGCGTTCGATCTCTTTATTGCGCGGTTGCGCGACGGGATCGCCGTGATGGCCGCATCCCTGGGTGGGCTTGATGCGCTCGTCTTCTCGGGGGGTGTCGGCGAAAACTGCCCTGAGGTGCGAGCCGCGGCATGCGAGCGCCTGGGGTGGATCGGGGTGTCGCTGGATTCGGCGGCGAACGATACCGGCCCGCCTGACCGTGTCATCTCGGCGCCGCATGCGCGCGTGCATGCGCTGATCATCCGGACGCGGGAAGAGGAGATGGTGGCGCGGGAGACCGCCAATGCGCTGAGAAATCACGCGCAAGCGCTCGCTGAGCGTCTGCACCACGTCGAGCCGCAGGGCGAGCCCCG
>CAYSXO010000368.1:0-4849 GCA_964434995.1 uncultured Sphaerobacteraceae bacterium | reverse complement strand
GGCCATTTCAACGAGTTGCTCGCGGTTCGTGCGGACCATATGTAGCTCCCTGGCTGTTGGCTATTGGCTATTGGCTGTTGGCTGTTGGCTGTTGGCTGTTGGCCGTTGGCTGTTGGCCGTTGGCTCTTGGCTATTGGCCTCTCGTACCTGGCCGATGGGTTGCCAATGGGAACCTTGCGACGCCAGGAACCAACGGCCTCAGACATCCCGTGGCTTCCTGAACCGCTCGGGCATCTCACCGTCCTTGTAGACCTGCATGTATTCGATCTCCATGCCGGGCACGGAGTCGCCCGCGAGGAAGGCGATCCACCCTTCTGGGTGCTCGTGGACTCCAGTGACGCCGCACGACTTGCACTCCTTCAGCACGGCTCCCGCCGCCAGCGAGCGCTCAACGGCCTCATGAACGTCGTCCACCGAGAGGCAGGCATGGTGCAGACCTTCGCCATGCTCAGCAATGAAGCGCGCGAAGCGGTGGTCTGGCTCCAGCGATTGGCAGAGCTGGATCTGCACGTCGCCAAAGTCGAAATGCGCCTCGCGCGATCCGCCCTTGATCAGGTCTCGCGGGTTGACGTCGAGGCCGACGCCGAGGAAGCGCTGGTACTGGGCGAGCGCGGAATCACAGTCGCTGACCGCGATCGCCAGATGCTTGATGCCGAGGATCTTCACGCGCTGATTCCCTCCTGCTGCTGTATCCTGCCGGCTGTTCCCTTGCGGCGAACCTCTTCCGCCAATTCGTACGCGTTGAACCGCTGCCCGGTGATCCCCCCGTCCTGGGGGTACTGGACAGCGAGAAAGGCGAAGGCGGCCGCCATGTCAATCGGATCGCGGTATTCCGCCTGCCGCTCCGGCGGCCAAGAGGCGAACTCGGCGGCGGTGACGGACGTCGGCTTGATGCGATAGCCGGGCGAGACGAGATTGACGCTGACATTGCGCGGGGCCAGTTCTTTTGCCAGGCTGTAGGAGAAGCCTTCCAGCCCATACTTGGCGGCGCAGTAGTCGGTCTCATCGACGAACGACTCGATCCCGGCCCGTGAGGAGACGTTGATGATCGCGCCTCGCCCTCGCTCCAGCATTGCCGGCAACAGGGCGCGGGATAGGCGCGCCGGCGCCAGCAGATTGACCGCGATCGTCTCCTCAAAGGCCGCCTCGGAGAGATCGAGGAACGGCGTCATGCGCAGAATGGCCGCGTTGTTGATCAGGGCGTCGACGCCGCCGAAGCGAGCCATGACCGCCGTCACGAGGCGCATGGTCTCTTCAGACAAGGCGAGGTCGGCGACGATCGTCTCGATCTCGCCGCCCTCCGCCCGCACCGTCGCGGCGAGTTCAGCGAGTTCCTGCTCCGTCCGCGCGACCGCAATTACCGTCGCGCCGTCGGCCGCCAGGCCACGGGCAACGCCATGTCCCAGGCCGCGACCCGCCCCAGTGATGAGGACGGTTTTCCCGGCCAGCGCTTCCTTGACCATATGCTGTGGTTCCGTCATGATCACGAACGTCTATCTCCGTCTCAATCTTGGATCGAAGGCATCGCGCAGCCCGTCTCCGACCAGATTGATCGCCAGCACAGAGAAGGCGATCGCCAATCCGGGGAACGTGGCGATCCACCAGGCATTCCGCAGCCGCGCACGGCCGTCGCTGATGATCACACCCCATTCTGGCGTCGGCGGCTGCGCGCCAAGGCCGAGGAAGCTGAGCCCGGCCAGTGAGAGGATGGCGCCGCCAATGCCGATGGTGGCCAGAATCAGGACCGGCGCCACCACGTTCGGCAGAATGTGCCGCGCCATGATCAGCCACGGCGGCACGCCAGTGACCTGCGCCGCATCGACGTACGGGTGCTCCCGCGCCGCCAGCACCGAGCCGCGCACCAGCCGGGCATACTCCGGAATCGAGGCTAGGCCGATGGCGATCATGGCATTCGTCAGCGTCGGGCCGAGCGAAAAGATGAAGACCATTGTCAGCAGAATGCCCGGCATGGCCATCAGGATGTCGGCCAGCCGCATCAGGAGCATGTCGACCTTGCCGCCGTAGTACCCGGCCACCAGACCAACCAGAATGCCACCCAGCACGGCGATGCCGACGGCGATGAACCCGGCGCTGAGCGACAGCCGTCCGCCATAGAGGACCCGGCTCCACAGATCACGTCCCAGCTCGTCGGTGCCAAAGGGATGGGTGAGGCTCGGTGGCTGGAGACGGTCGCGCGGCGACGTCTCCAACGGATCGAATGAGGTCAGCAGCGGCGCGGCGATCACGGCGCCGACGATCACCGCCAGGATGATGAGGCCGACGACGGTGTTGGCATTGCTCGTGAGCCGCCGCCAGATGCCGCGCCAGCGCCCCGTGCCCGCACGCGCTGGTGTCAGGCTCCTCGCCGACGCCCCGGCCATTTCACCCGTCTGGCCCAGGGATTCCATGCTGACGCTGGAGCGCGCGCTCATCGAGCGCCCCCGATATGTGGCGCGCTCAGCTTTCGCCGAAACTCCACCTTCGTCGGGATGGCACGAAATTCGCGCATCCTAGTCATAGCGGATCCTGGGGTCGACCACGCCGTAGAGGAGGTCGACGATCAGGTTCGCCAGGACGAAGACGATGCCGACCAGCAGCACCGTCCCCTGCACCAGCGGGTAGTCGTGCTTCTGCACGGCGCCGACCGCCAGCGCGCCGATCCCTTGGCGACCAAAAACGGTCTCGATAATGACTGCCCCGCCAAGGGCGTAGCCGAATTGCAGCCCGATGAGCGTGATGGTCGGGATCAGCGCGTTCCGGAGCGCGTGCCCAAAGAGCACCTGGTGCTCCGCCAATCCCTTGGCGCGCGCCGTCACGACGAAGTCATTGTTCAGCGTCTCCAGCATCGAGGTCCGCACCACGCGGCCCACCACGGCGATCGGCCGCAGGCCGAGGACGATCGCCGGCAGGACCAGGTGTTCGAGCCCGCCGGTTCCGGCCACAGGAAACCACCCCAGTCCCAGCGCGAAGACGTAGATGAAGATCAGGCCCACCCAGAAACTCGGCATCGAGATAAAGAAAAGCGAGACGAGCATCGAGAGGCGGTCGAAGAGCGAATCGCGCCAGGCCGCGGCGAAGATGCCGACGAATAAGCCGCCCAGAACGCCAATCGCGGTGCTGGCCAGCGCCAACTCCAGCGTGGCGGGAAGCTGGCTGGTGATCTGCTCGAAGACATCGCGATGGGAAAAGACCGACTCCCCCATGTCCCCGCGCAGGAGGTTGACGAGGTAGCGTCCATATTGGACCAGCAGAGGGTCATTCAGGCCGAGCTGCTCGCGGATCTTCTCCTGATCCTCGGCCGCGGCGGCGAACTCGGTCATCATTACCGAGACTGGATCGCCAGGCAGCAGGCGCATCAAGAAGAACACAACGGTAATGAGTCCGAGAATCACCGGGATACAGGCGACGATGCGGCGTATGGCGTAGAGACCCACTTGTGTTCTATCCGATCGCTCGCTCGCTCAATCGAGAGCCCTGGCCGCGCGGGACGAGGTAGCCTCCCGGCGCCCCGTCCCGACGTCCGCTATCGCGCTGTATCCCTACCCCTCGATCGAGGCGTCGTAAATGCGTGGCATCGAGCCACGCTCGTCGATGACGTCCGTGCCGCGCACGCTCGCCTTGACACCCAAGAAGACGGTCCGGTTGTTGAGCGGAATGAAGGTCGCGTCTTCCATTAGCAGCATCTGGACTTGGGAGTAGACCGCCCGCCGCTCCTCCTGGTCGTTGAGCGCCGCCCCTTCCAGGAAGAGTGCGTCGAGCTCGGGGCTGTCGTAGTGGGCGAAGTTCCAGCCGTCGCCGATGTTCTCCGAGCCGTAAACCTTGCGCAGGTCGGCCGGATCGACACCGGACCATTGCGTCCAGACGAGGTTGTGCAGCCCCTGCTGCGCCGATTGCTGCTGAGCCGGGTTGTCCTGGACGAGGAGTTCGACGTTGACGCCGATGTCCCTGAGTTGCGCCTGCACCAACTCGGCCACCTGCTTGACGCTGGTCAGCGCCAGGTGAACCACCGTCAGGTCCTGGCCATCCTTCTGCCGGACGCCGGCATCACCCATCGTCCAGCCCGCCTCATCGAGCAACTGACCGGCCCGCTCTGGGTCGTAGCTGTACAGGGCGCTCGCTGGGTCGTAGGCCCAGCCGAATGTCGAGATGACGCTGTCGGCGGGTCCCGAGGCCCCTTCATAGACGACCTGATTGACCTCGTCCGGATTCACGCCGAAGGCCAGCGCCTGCCGCACCAGCACGTCGTCGGTCGGTGGGCGCTGGGTGTTAACGAAGATGCCGGCCGGCGGATATCCCTCGGTGAGGATTGTCTCCTGCCGATAATCGCTCATCCCTTCCAGCATCGCGAAGTCGCTCGCGGAGAGTATCGCGATGTCGACCTCACCAGCTAGCAGGGCGGCCCCGCGTGTGGCGGGTTCGACGATCGGACGGAAGACCAGCCTCTCAAGCTGGGCTGGGCCGGAGACGGCATGAATTTCGGACGCCCAGGCGTAGTCCGGGCTCCGCTCCAGCACCACCTGATTTTGCGGGATCCATTCGACGAACGTGAAGGGGCCGGAGCCGACCGGGTTCTGCCCGAAGGTGTCGCCAGCCGCCTCGGCTGCCGTCGGTGAAACCATGCTCAGCGCGTAGGTGGCCAGCGATACCGGTAGCGGCCCATACGGCTCCGACATGACGATCTCAACGGTGTACTCGTCGACCGCGCTTGACGACGCATACGGGCCGAGTTGGAAGACGGCGTACTCCGACTTGGTGTCTGGATTGACGATCCGTTCCAGGTTGTAGACGACCGCCTCGGCGTTGAACGGGGTGCCGTCCTGAAAGACGACGCCGTCGCGCAGCTTCAGTG
>CAYSXO010000367.1:0-4936 GCA_964434995.1 uncultured Sphaerobacteraceae bacterium | reverse complement strand
GTTATGGGGTTCTAGGATGACAAGGCATCAGCGATCAGCCGGACGGAGGACGGAAGACGGGAGATGCACCACTCCGTCCCCCGTCTCCCCTATAACCCCATTACCCCAACACCCCATTACCCTTCGACCCGTCTCGTGCGTTATGGTTCATGACACCCGATCGACACCCGATCGTGGGATGGGCTTTGGGCGCCAGGTGGCGCGGATTGACCCTGGCAGGCGGACGACGCATGGCGCATCGTATTTCGACCAACGGACGCAATGGCGGCATCCGCCGCGCCAGCATCGGCGGGCCGCGACGCAATTCCGGCGTCCGGCGCAGGCGGCCACTGGCGCCCCATCTCCTGCCTGGCGCCACTCGCCGGCGCGGCAATTCGGGCAAGGTCATTGGCATTCTCGCCGGACTGGCGGCCGCCCTTTTCCTCTTCTTCAGTGTCACCGTGGTCGCGGGTGCGCTTTCGACCGCCGCCGCCGTCGCGGCAACCATGCAACAGTACCAGGAGATCAATGGCAGCCTGCCAGATGCCGCCAAAATCTCCGCCGATACCTTTCAGACAACGCGCATCCTCGATCGCAACGGCGTTCTGTTGCAGGAAATCGCCGATCAGGATTATGGCTGGCGCACGTTCGTTCCCTACGAAAAGATCTCGCCCTACCTGATCGACGCCACGGTCGCCTCGGAAGATGCAACCTTCTGGAGCCACGATGGGGTCGAGCCGTTTGCCATTCTGCGAGGCGCATTCATCATTCTCGGCGGGTCCGGCTCGTCGGGTGGCTCGACCATCACCCAGCAGCTCGTGCGTTCGATCCACCCTGAGGCGATCGGCAACGACGTCACGCCCGCCCGCAAGTGGCGCGAGGCGCTGGCCGCGATCGCGCTGGAGCGCCAATTCTCGAAACGCGACATCCTGACCATGTATCTCAATCAGATCTTTTATGGGAACCGGTCATATGGCATCGAGGCGGCGGCGCAGACCTACTTCCACAAATCCGCCGCCGATCTCAATCTCTCCGAGGCGGCGTTGCTGGCGGGCATTCCGCAGCAGCCGACCAACTTCAATCCGGCCCTCTATCCGGAGAACGTCGTTGGTCGCCAGAGCTATGTCCTCGACCAGATGGTCAAGCTCGGGTATATCACGCGCGCGGAGGCGAACGAGGCGGAAGCGAACTGGCCAACGGTCTATCCGGCCCGGGATGGAGATGGCGCGGTGCTCGACCACCCGCACTTCGTGCAGTACGTCTACGAATACCTTGCGGAGAAGTATCCGGACAAGGATTTCACCAAGGGCGGCTTCAATATCTATACGACGATCGACACGGCGTTGCAGAACCGCGCCGAAGAGATCGTGGCGCAGAACATCCAGCAATTGCAGTACTACAACGCCCGTAACGCGGCACTGACGGTGGTGATTCCCTGGAGTGGGGAAATCCTGGCGATGGTCGGATCGGCCAACTTTGACGACGCGGCGATCGAGGGCCAGGTCAACATCACGACGTCGCCGCAACAGCCGGGATCATCGATCAAGCCGGTCGTCTACGCGGCCGCACTCGAGCAGGGGTGGAATCCGGGCACCGTCGTGCTCGATGCGCCGATCCGTATCGACACGCCAGGCGCCACCGACCCGATCACCGGGGAGGATGTCCCATACTACGAGCCGCAAAACTACCTGCGCACATTCAATGGCGCGGTGACCGTGCGCACCGCGCTGGCGAACTCGCTGAACATCCCAGCCGTGAAGGCCGTCGAGTTCTCGGGCGGCGCGGAGGCGATTGTCAAAATGGCGCGCCGCATGGGGATCAAGCACGAGCTGTCCCAGCCCGCGGCGGACTATGGGCTTTCGATCGGCCTCGGCTCCGGCGACGTCTGGCCGCTGGAGATGAACAATGCCTATTCGACCATCGCCAACATGGGCAAATACGTTCCGGTCACGCCGATTCTGAAGATCACGGATAGCGAGGGGAACATCCTCTATGAGCTCGACCGGCGACGTACGCTGGAGAAAGCGGAGCAGGCCATCCGGCCGGAAATCGCCTACCAACTGATCTCCATTCTGACCGACAACGAGAGCCGGGCAATGATCTTTACTCGGCAAAACCTCTTTGGCCAGACGCAGACGCAGCTCGGCCGCCCGACGGCAGCCAAATCGGGCACGACCAACGACTTCCGCGACATCTGGACGATTGGATTCACCACCGACGTCTCGATCGCGGTCTGGGTTGGGAATACGCGAAACGACCCGCTTGCCGAGATTGACGGCATCCAGGGGGCAGGGCCGATCTGGTCACAGTTGATGATTGACTTGCATACCCGGCCAGAGTTCATGCAGCTTCTGCTCGACCCGGATGGGCAGCCGGTCCCAGCACAGTTTCCGCGCCCTGCCGGTATCGTCGATGGCCTGGTCTGCGAGGCGACAGATGGCCAGCCGACCGACGAGTGGTCCAATCGGGCGGAAATCCTGGATGCCAACGGCTCCCCCTCGCTGCGCTGCGATCAGATGACGCCGTGGCAGTACAAGGACCTCGCCCGGACGATGGAGCAGATGCGGAAGTACGGGGGCAATATCTCCGGCAATGGCATCGAGAGCATCAACCGCTATGCGCGCGCGATGCGCTTCAACGAGCCGGGGGGGCCGTTGCCGACGTTCCCGCAGCCGGTTCCGCCCACCGCGGAGTAATCCAGCGGACCCGGCGCCGTCGTTCTCGACATCTGCCAGACGATTCGCGCCGCATCGGATTCAAAACCGATGCGGCGCGTGTAACCACGATCGTGGCGAGAATTGGACAGATGGTTCCCTACGTGGACGCGGCCGCCCGCCGCCCGCGCGGCCGGCCGGGACGAGCAGGCGCTTCGCCGTCCGCGCCCGCCTCGGCCGCCGCCCGCCGCCGGCGACGGGCCAGGCGGGACCGCTGCACGGTCATCCCTTCCGGCGGAGTGATCGCCCGGTACGGAATCGGCGACGAGAGCACAATCGACGTCGTGCAGTGCGCCCCCGTGCCGCTCAACGCGTCGACAACCTGTTCGAGCGCGGCCATGTCCTGCACGTGGACCTTGATCAGGTGCGTTGCGTCCCCCGTGGTGCGATGAACTTCGGCGACCGCGGGCTGCTCCTGAAGCTGGCTCCAGAACCCATCGGCGTCTCGCCGGTCGACCGTGGCCGCGATCAACGCGGTGATTGGCCGCCCCAACGCCGCCGGGGCGACAATGGCCCGATAGCCAGAGATGACGCCGCGTTCTTCGAGACGACGCACGCGCTCGATCATCGCTGGACTGGAGAGCCCGACCTGCTCGGCGAGCGACTTCATCGTGAGCCGCCCATTCTGCTGCAACGCGGCCAGAATCTGCTCGTCGAGAGAATCCACCTGGTTCGCCATTTCACCCACTCCCTAGCAACCTACGGAAGTTGCGGATTGACGGACGCCTTCCTTCCCCGATGCGTCCGAACTGCCGTAGCGCACTCGCCTCCAGAGGTAACCGGCGCAGTCTATGCTTGCGAGACGAAGTTTGCAAGTGGGAGTGGGCACAACACTTCTGGAATGTGACGAGTTACACCGGATTCGGTTGACCGTAATCGGCGCGAAACCTCGCTGTCATCTCGGGAATCAGCGCTTCCGGAACGAAATCGGGCTCGCGCCCACCATTCGCCGCCAGGGCATGCACGTAGACCTTCGCGGCCTCTTCCACGATTTCGGAATACGTCAACGCGGCAGCGAATGACTCGCCAAAGGTGATCAACCCGTGGTTCTTGAGGATGACCGCCCGGCTCTCTGGCGTAAGAACTTCGACGACACTTTCGCCAAAATCGGGCGTGCCAGTCAGCCCATAGCGGGTGACGGGCACCCGCGTGCCGACCACCAGGCACGATTCGGTCAGAATCGGCGGCAGATATGGCCGCATGCACGAAACGACCGTCGAATAATGAGCGTGCGTGTGGACGATGGCGCGGACATCCGGCCGAGCGCGCATCACCATCGTATGCAGCGGCGTCTCGGAGCTCGGTTTGCGGTCGCCGTCCACGACCTCACCCTGGTCGGTGACGATCACCACATCGGCTGGCGAGACCAGGGGATAGGGAATGCCGCTGGGTGAAATGGCGATCAGGCCGCTTTCCTCGTCCCGGACGCTCATGTTGCCCGCGGTGCCATGGACGACGCCCCGTGCCAGCGCCTCCAGTCCAACCTGCACGACCTGTTCGCGTAGCCCTTCCAGCAGCATCCTTCAGTCCATCCCTCTCGTGTCAGCGGCCAATTCAGGCAAACTCGCTGCGCGCCACGCCGCCAGGGTCAATCTCGCGCAGGGCGGCAAGCTCTAACGCCGTCGGCGGCGGCGTGACCGGAGTCGCCGGCCCAACATCAACCGCGAACCCGGTTGCCTCCCGAAACGTCTCCGGCGTCACACCCGGATGGATCGATTCGACGGTCAGCCGGCCATCGCGCCGGATGAACACGCCGAGCGGCGTGACCACCCGATCGACGTTCCCGGCAGCGGTCACAAAATCGAGCCGTTCGACAAAGGTACGAGGATCATGCTTCGTCCGCCACAGGATGACCCTTCTCGCCGTCGGCATCAGCATGGCGCTGCCAGCGCCGCCCGGGAGGCGCACCTTTGGCTGTTCGTATGGTCCGATGGCGCTCAAGTTGATCCGCCCTTCAGCGTCGATCTGTACTCCGCTGAGAAAGGCAACGTCGAGCCCTCCCCGGCCGGAGAGATCAAACAGCTCAGCCAGGGTCACGAGGGACCGCGTGCCGCGAAGCAGCAGCGGATCGACGGTCGAGACCGGCAACTGTTCCGGCGCGGGATCGATCGATCCGGTGATGTTCAGATAGATCAGGTCGGGAGCATGCAAGCGCTTCGCCAGCAGGGTCGCTACCATCGGCAGGGGTGAGGCGACGCCATGAAAGACCGTCTCTCCGGAGTGAAGGAGCCTCGCCATGGCAA